>NZ_JBMDKQ010000001.1:0-383958 GCF_057809795.1 Sphingobium sp. FG125 | reverse complement strand
CCGCTGACCTCCTGCATGCCATGCAGGCGCTCTCCCAGCTGAGCTAAGGCCCCATCCGGTGCGGCAATGCCGCATCCCAATGGATCATGCCATGTCCGGCAAAACCGGCGGCCAATGTAGGAATGGTGGAGCCTAGCGGGATCGAACCGCTGACCTCCTGCATGCCATGCAGGCGCTCTCCCAGCTGAGCTAAGGCCCCATTTCCATCGCTAAAGCGCCGTTTGGGTCCGGCGCTTCGGAGGCGCTGCCATTAGGTCGCAGCGCCATCCTTGGCAAGAACAAAATGACTTAATTGTCGTCCGCGTCGTCGTCGCTGGCGGCTTCGACGCCCAGGTCGTCATCACCGCCCAGATCGACGTCATTGTCGGGCGAATCGCCGTCATCATCGACGTCGATGTCGAGGTCCAGATCGTCGTCAGCCGTTTCCAGCTCGCCATCTGCGGTTTCGATCACCTTCTTGGGCGCTTCCTCATAAGGGAGCGGCTGCTTCGACTTGAGCACCGGTTCCGGTTCCCAGGCGGCGTTGCAGTTGATGCAGACGACCGGGTTGTCATTGCCCAGGTCATAGAAGCGCGTGGCGCATTTCGGGCAAGTCCGCTTCGTGCCCCATTCAGCCTTCACCATGTCCGGCCTAATCCTTTTTTGATGCTCAAATAACAACTACGCGGCGCAACGGTGAAGTTGCCCGCGAAACGTCGCGCGCCTTGCCATAGCGGGACGGCGCTGTCAAAAGCCGGGCGCATTTTTTCGCCCCCGACATGATCGGAACGCTTTAGTGACTGCCTCTTCCCCATCACCGACCCCCATGACCTTCGCCGCCGCCCCTGCCCTGTCGGGCAGCGTGACCGTGCCGGGGGACAAGAGCATTTCCCATCGGTCGCTGATGCTGTCGGCGCTGGCGGTGGGGGAAAGCCGGGTCGAAGGGCTGCTGGAGGGCGAGGATGTCTTGGCCACCGCCGCTGCGATGCGGGCGATGGGTGCGGACATAGAGCGCGACGCGGACGGTATCTGGCATATCCATGGCGTGGGCGTAGGCGGGCTGCTCCAGCCCGAAACCGCGCTCGACATGGGCAATAGCGGCACGTCGACGCGGCTGTTGATGGGGTTGCTGGCGAGTCATGACCTGACCGCGACTTTTGTGGGTGACGCATCCTTGAGCAAGCGGCCCATGGCGCGGGTGACGCAGCCGCTGGCGCGGATGGGAGCGAGTTTCACCACCAGTCCGGGCGATCGGCTGCCGCTGACGATGCGGGGCGCCTGCCCTGCCGTGCCACTCGACTATCGGCTGCCGGTGGCATCGGCGCAGGTCAAGTCCGCGATATTGCTGGCGGGTCTCAACACGCCGGGCATCACCCGCGTGGTCGAGCCGATCCCGACGCGAGACCATAGCGAGCGGATGCTGCGCGGCTTCGGCGCAGAGCTGAATGTCGAGGTTGAGGCGGACGGGACGCGGATCATCACGCTGGTCGGCGAGGCGGAGTTGAAGCCGCAGCAGATCGTGGTGCCGGGCGACCCGTCGTCGGCGGCCTTTCCGATGGTCGCGGCGTTGCTGGTGCCGGGATCGCAGGTGACGATCGCCAATGTCGGGCTGAATGCGACGCGCGCGGGGTTGATCGACCTGTTGCGCGAGATGGGTGGCTCCATCGAGGTGATTAACCCGCGTGAGGTTGGTGGCGAGCCGGTGGGCGATCTGGTGGTGACCGCTTCAGCGCTGAACGGCGTTGAACCGGCCCCGGCGCGCGCGCCCAGCATGATCGACGAATATCCGGTCGCCTTCATCGCCGCCGCGCTGGCGCAGGGGCGCAGCGTGTTTCGCGGGCTGGAGGAGTTGCGGGTCAAGGAATCGGACCGGATCGCAACCATGGCGGCGGGGCTGCGCGCGATCGGCGTCAGCGTCGAGGAACTGGAGGATGGCATCATCATCGAGGGCAATGGCGGCGCATTGCTAGCAGGGGGTGGGCCGATCGCGACCAAGCTGGACCATCGGATCGCGATGAGCTTTGCGGTGGCCGGGCTGGTGTCGCGCGATGGTGTGACGATCGACGATATGGCGCCGGTCGCGACCAGTTTTCCGACCTTCGTGCCGCTGCTGCGGACGCTGGGGGCGGCAGCGTGACGCTGGACTGGGCCAATATCGTCGGGTTGCTGGGCAGCGGGCTGATGGTCGTCGCCTATGCCTATAGTAATATCGCCAGGGAGCTGAACTTCATCTGGTTCAACCTGCTCAATCTGGTGGGGTCGCTGCTGCTGATCGCTTCGCTCACCATTCATTTCAATCTGGCGTCGATGGCGCTGGAGATTGTCTGGGCGGCGATCGCCGTGATCGGCCTTGGCAACACGATCCGCAAAGGCAAGGCCCGATGATCATAGCTGTCGATGGTCCCGCCGCGTCGGGCAAGGGGACGATCGCCAAGGCATTGGCGCGCCATTATGGCCTGCCCTGCCTTGATACCGGGCTGCTCTATCGCGCGGTCGGCCTGTCGGTGCTGAAACGCGGCGGCGACCCGGATATCAAGGCCGATGCGCTGGCCGCGTGCGATTTTGGCGACGAGATATTGACCGATCCGGCGCTGCGCAGCGAAGCGGTGGGCAGCCTTGCCTCCCGCGTGTCGGTGCATCAGGCGGTACGCGATGCGCTGATCGCGCGGCAGCGGGATTTTGCGACCCAGCCGGGCGGCGCGATACTGGACGGGCGCGACATCGGTACGGTGATCGCGCCCGATGCCGACGCCAAGATCTTCGTCACCGCCAGCGTCCATGTGCGGGCCGAGCGCCGCTACAAGGATGGCGTGGCGCAGGGCGGGCATCCCGATATGGACAGCCTGATCGCCGACATTCAGGCGCGCGATACGCGCGACATGAGCCGCGACCATGCCCCGCTGAAAATCGCCGATGGTGCAGACTTGCTAGATACGAGCGATTTGACTATAGACGCGGCCGTCCAGCGGGCAATTGCGCTTGTGGACGCCCAGCTTGAAGGTCGCTCAAAAGGCTGACCCGTCAAGGCGCGCGGTTTTACCACGCGCCCTTTTCGCTTTTCACGGCCGCGCGTTCCCAAGCCTCTAACCGGCTGGATACGCGTTGGATATTCGGTCCTGCGCGTGTTTTGGCCAAAGACCATCGGATACAACCGGTTGGCCAGCAATGATGTATGAAGGACTAACCATGGCCTCTACGGCATTCCCCACGCGCGACGATTTCGCCGCGCTTCTCAATGATTCCCTCGGTGGCGAGGACGGCGGCTTTGAAGGCCGCGTCGTCAAGGGCACCGTTACCGCCATCGAAAACGACCTGGCCGTCATCGACGTAGGCCTCAAGAGCGAAGGCCGCGTGCCGCTGCGCGAATTTGCGATGCCGGGCCAGAAGGCCGACATCAAGGTCGGCGACGAAGTCGAAGTCTATGTCGACCGCGTCGAAAACGCCCATGGCGAAGCCATGCTGTCGCGTGACCGCGCCCGTCGCGAAGCCGCCTGGGACAAGCTGGAAGCCGAATTCACCGAGAGCGCGCGCGTCGAAGGCGTCATCTTCGGTCGCGTCAAGGGCGGCTTCACCGTCGATCTGGACGGTGCCGTGGCATTCCTGCCCGGCAGCCAGGTCGACATCCGCCCCGTGCGCGACGTCACCCCGCTGATGGACATTCCGCAGCCTTTCCAGATCCTGAAGATGGATCGTCGTCGCGGCAACATCGTCGTGTCGCGTCGCGCCATCCTGGAAGAAACCCGCGCCGAACAGCGCAGCGGCCTCATCCAGACGCTGGCCGAAGGTCAGATCATCGAAGGCGTCGTCAAGAACATCACCGACTATGGTGCGTTCGTTGATCTGGGCGGCATCGATGGCCTGCTGCACGTCACCGACCTCAGCTACAAGCGCATCAACCACCCCAACGAAATGATCAACATCGGCGATACCGTCCGCGTGCAGATCATCCGCATCAACCGCGACACGCAGCGCATCTCGCTCGGCATGAAGCAGCTGGAAAGCGATCCTTGGGAAGGCGCATCCGCGAAATACCCGATCGGCGCCAAGCTGTCGGGTCGCGTCACGAACATCACCGAATATGGTGCGTTCGTCGAGCTGGAAGCGGGCATCGAAGGTCTGGTTCACGTTTCGGAAATGTCCTGGACCAAGAAGAACGTCCACCCCGGCAAGATCGTTTCGACCAGCCAGGAAGTCGAAGTTCTGGTTCTGGAAGTCGATCCCGAAAAGCGCCGCATCTCGCTGGGCCTCAAGCAGGCACAGTCGAACCCCTGGGACAGCTTTGCCGAGCGTCACCCGATCGGTTCGACCGTCGAGGGCGAAGTCAAGAATGCAACCGAGTTCGGCCTGTTCATCGGCCTGGACGGCGACGTCGATGGCATGGTCCATATGTCCGACATCGCATGGGGCATATCGGGCGAGGACGCGCTCGCGCTGCATCGCAAGGGCGAAGCCGTGCAGGCGGTCGTTCTGGACATCGACGTCGAGAAGGAGCGCATCAGCCTTGGCATGAAGCAGCTTGAGCGTGGCGGTCCGGCTGCGGGCGGCACCACCGCAGCAGCGGCTGGCCTGAACAAGAACGCGATCGTCACCGTGACCGTTCTTGAAGTCCGCGACGGCGGCCTGGAAGTCCAGGCTGGCGAAGATGGCGCCACCGGCTTCATCAAGCGCAGCGACCTGGGCCGTGACCGTGACGAACAGCGTTCGGAACGCTTCCAGATCGGCCAGAAGTTCGACGCGATGATCACCGGTTTCGACCGTGCGAAGAAGCCGACCTTCTCGATCAAGGCGATGCAGATCGCCGAAGAGAAGCAGGCTGTGGCGCAGTATGGCTCGTCCGACAGCGGCGCGTCGCTGGGCGACATTCTGGGCGAAGCGCTCAAAGCCAAGACCGAAGGCTAAGGCCTTTCCGCCTTGTAGCGAACAAAAGCCCGCCGGAACCCAGGTTCCGGCGGGCTTTTGCATATGTTTCTGGAAACGAAACGAACTTCTTGTTCCATCATTGTCAACGCCTTGCCGAATCTCTATGCAAGACAGGGGCACAGCAGAGGGGCGCTGGAGAACCAATGATCCGTTCGGAATTGATCCAGAAACTGGCTGACGAAAATCCGGGGTTGAACCTTGCGGAGGTTGAGAAGATCGTCGATCTTTTCTTCCGCGAGATTGTCGACCGGCTGGCATCGGGCGGCCGCGTGGAACTGCGCGGCTTTGGCGCTTTCACCACCCGCGCGCGCGACGCACGGACCGGGCGCAATCCGCGCACCGGGGAGCAGGTGCCGGTATCGGCCAAGCGCGTCCCCTATTTCAAGCCGGGCAAGGAAATGCGCGAACGGCTGAACGTCAAGGGCGAAAGCTGATTACAGCCGCTTGACCTGATCCGCGCCAGCCGTCAGGGAAGCGGGGCGCGGACGTGGCGAAATCGGTAGACGCAGCGGACTTAAAATCCGCCTTCCCCTGGAATTGCGGGTTCAAGTCCCGCCGTCCGCACCATTATGACGAGCTGAAACCAGCAATTCTGCTTTTCTACCAAAAGGCTGGATATTCCGCCCGCTTGCCGCGATGATGCGGGTATGGCCGGTGCGATTGATCCCAATAGTTTTAGTGACTCCCTCGTCATATTGGGCGCGGCGGGGCTGGTTATTCCCGGTTTTGCGCGGTTTCGGATCAGTCCGGTGATCGGGTTCATCCTGGTCGGGCTGGCAGTCGGGCCGGCCGGGCTGGGTTCGCTGGTCGGGCAATATCCCTGGCTCTATCATGTCACCATTTCCAACCGCGCGGCGATCGAGCCATTTGCCGAGCTGGGCGTCATATTATTGCTGTTTTCCATCGGGCTGGAGCTGAGCTTCAAGCGGCTGTGGACGATGCGCAATCAGGTGTTCGGGGTTGGTGCGGCCGAGTTGCTGGGCAGCGGGGCGCTGATCGCGCTGGGGCTATATGTGCTGGGGCAGCCGACGGCGGGGGCGGTCGGGCTGGGCCTGGCGTTGGCGCTGTCCTCCACGGCGGTCGTGCTGCCGATGGTCGGGACGCAGAGCGCGGTCGGCAAGGCAGCTTTTTCCATGCTGCTGTTCGAGGATCTGGCGCTGGTGCCGATCATCTTCATGCTGGGTGCGCTGGCGCCGTCCGTCGCGGCCAGTCCCGACGGGGCGTGGGGCGAGATGATGAACACGCTGATGCGCGGGGGCATAACCATCGCCATCATGCTGGTGCTGGGCCGCGTGTTCCTGCCGCATATTTTCAGCCAGGCGGCGCGGACCAAAAGCCCGGAGGTGTTTCTGGCCGCCAGCCTGCTGGTCGTTATCGTCTCCAGCCTGGCGACGTCGATTGCCGGCCTGTCCCCGATCGTCGGGGCGCTGCTGGCGGGGCTGATGATCGCCGAGACCGACTATCATGGCGAGGTTGAGGTGATAACCGCGCCGTTCAAGGGGCTGGCGCTGGGTGTGTTCTTGATCACGGTCGGCATGAGTTTGGACATTCGCGTCATTCTGGCCAACTGGCCGAGCCTGTTGCTGGCGGTGATGGGCGTGGTGCTGGCCAAGACGCTGGTGACCGCGGCGCTGCTCTATTTTTCGGGGGCGCGCAAGGGCGTGGCGCTGGAAGTGGGCGTGCTGATGTCCAGCCCGTCGGAGACCACGTTGATCGTGCTGTCGACGGCGGCGGCAGCGCAGCTGATCCTGCCATCGACTGCGGCCTTCTGGCAGATCGTCACGGCCATTGGCCTGACCATCACGCCGCTGCTGGCGCGGATTGGCCATGATATCGCCCGACGCCTGGAAATGGCGCTGGGCGAGGAATTGCCGGAAGCCAGCGAAGAGCATGTCGAGGCGGCGGCGGTCGTGATCGGCTTTGGCCGGGTCGGGCGGATGGTGTGCGACCTGCTCAAGACCCACAAGCAGCGCTTCATCGTCGTCGAATCGGACCCTGATGTCGTCGCCGAGGCCCGGCGGGCGGGTTACCCCATCCTGTTCGGCGACGTCGCGCGGGTGGAGATGCTCGACAAATTGCGGCTGGGCCATGCCCGCGCGCTGATCCTGACGATGGATGATCCGGTACTGTCGGTGCGGCTGACCAGACGGGTGCGCGGATGGGTGCCCGACCTGCCGATCATCGCGCGCGCCCGCGATACCGATCATGCCGCGCAACTCTACAGGGCTGGCGCAAGCGATGCGGTGCCGGAGACGCTGGAAAGCTCGCTGCAACTGGCCGAGACGGCGCTCGTTGATCTGGGCGTGGCGATGGGACCGGTGATCGCGTCGATCCACCAGATGCGCGAGGATTTACGGGTGGACATCAAGGATGCGGCGCAAATGGCGACCGCGCCGAAATTGCGGCGGTTGCGACCGGACGAGGTGGGGTAAGGTAATGCCGATGCCCGTTCGTTTCGAGCCCTTCGACGGCCCGCCTGCGGCAGGCGCTCAGGATAAACTACGTCGAGAAACCTGTGTCCAGCGTTTCTCGACTTCGCTCGAAACGAACGGATGTTAGAAAAATGCCGCTTTTAGCTTAGCAGCGCCTCGACCAGCGCCTTGACCTTTTTCTGGCGCCATTGTGGTAGCGGGGCGATCAGCCAGTAGGAGAGCGGCGATGGCACGGGATCGCCCACCTCGCGGATGCGCCCGGCGGTCAGGTCTGCCTGCGCCAACAGCAAGGGCACGCTGGCGCGGCCAAAGCCAGTGGCGGCGGCTTCGATGGCGAGGCCACCGTCGGCGACGCGGATCGCAGCGGGCTGATCGTCCGACGGGCAGCCGGGCCATGCAATGCGCTGGTCCGGGCCGCCATTGGCCGCTTCCACCGTGACGAACAGCGATTCGCCCAGCTTCACGCCCTCATGCTCGCCAACCGTGCCGGACAGGCGCAGGGCGAGATCGAGATTGGCTTCGGTGAAATCGAGCATGTCGTCCGCCGCGACCAGCGAGAAGGTGAGGCCGGGCTGGCTGGCGGCATAGGCGGCGAGGCGCGGCTGGAGCCATTTGGCGGTGATGTCGCGTGGCGCGGCGATAGTCAGCGCGCTGCTGGACTGGCCCGCCTGCATCGCGCGGACGGCTTCCTCAAATTCCAGGAAGCCGGCGCGCAGGGCGTCCAGGCCACCTTCGGTTTCCGGGGTCAGTTCCAGCCCCTTGGGCGTGCGGCGGAACAGGACGACGCCCAACAGATCCTCCAGCGCGCGAATCTGCTGGCCGACGGCGGCGGGCGTGACGGCCAGTTCGTCGGCCGCGCGGGTGAAGGACAGGTGCCGGGCCGCCGCGTCCAGCACGCGCAGGCCGTTAAGCGGCAAATGGGTGCGCTTCATTCGGCGACCGCCGGAGCAATGAGCGCGAAATGGGGAATCGCGACTTCGAAGGTTTCGCCGCCAACGCCGATCATCTGATAGCTGCCGGTCATCGAGCCGGTCGGCGTATTGAGCGGGCAGCCGGACACATAGTCATAGCTTTTGCCCGGCTGCACCACTGGCTGCTCACCAACCACGCCGTCGCCATCGACCCGATGCTGGGCGCCGCGCCCGTCGGTGATGATCCAGTGGCGAGTCAGCAATTGCACCGGCAGGTCGCCCTGATTTTCGATGCGGATATGATAGGCCCAGAACCAGCGGCCCCGGTCCGGCTCCGACTGTTCGGGCAGGAAGGAAACGGCGACATGGACGATGACGTCGCGCGTCGTCGCGTGGAAGGGGAAGAGCGCGTTCATGACTATGAGATGCGCTTGGCCGATGCCTCCCGTCAACGCCCTATCGTGCGTAACGCACGATCGAGATCGGCGATCACGTCGTCGGCATCTTCAAGCCCCACGTTCAGGCGCAGCATATCCTCGGTAATGCCGACTTCCAGCCGCGCCGCTTCGGCCATGCCGAAATGGGTGGTGGAGGCTGGATGAGTCATGAGCGAACGCGAGTCGCCGATATTATTGCTGATATCGACCAGTTCCAGACCATTGAGCAGGCCATGCGCCTCTGCCCGGCCTCCGCCGACATAGAGCGAGAAGATGGGACCAGCCATGTCCATCTGCGACATGGCCAGCGCGTGCTGGGGATGGCTTGGCAGGCCCGGATACAGCACCTTGGCGACGCGGCCTTCGAGGAAGGCGGCGACCTTGAGCGCGTTTTCGCTCTGGCGGCGGATGCGCAGGTCGAGCGTTTCCAGCCCCTTGAGAACCACCCAGGCGTTGAAGGGGCTGAGTGTCGGGCCGGTGTTGCGGTGGAAGGGGAGCAGGACATTGTCGATCCACTCCCGCGTGCCGCAGATCGCACCCGCCAGCACCCGGCCCTGCCCGTCCATCATCTTGGTCGCGCTATAGGCAACGACGTCCGCGCCGAACTCCATCGGCCGCTGGAGCGCGGGCGAGGCAAAGGCGTTATCGACAACGGAGGTTATGCCATGGGCTTTCGCGATGGCACAGACGGAGCGAAGGTCCACCACATCCATGGTCGGATTGGCCGGGGTTTCGAAGAAAAACACCTTGGTATTCGGCTGGATCGCGGCTTCCCAAGCGGCAGCGTCGCGCGCGTCGATCGTCGTCGTTTCGATCCCGAATTTGGGCAGCAGCGTGTCAGTCAGCCAGCGGCACGAGCCAAACGCCGCCTTCGCCGCGACGACATGGTCGCCCGCAGACAATTGACACAGCAGGGCAGCGGTCATCGCGGCCATGCCGGTGGCGGTGGCGCGGCAGGCTTCTGCCCCTTCGAGCAAAGCGATACGCTGTTCCAGCATCTCCACGGTCGGATTCTGGAGGCGCGAATAGGTCATGCCCTGCTGGTCACCGGCGAAGCGGGCGGCGGCGTCCTCTGCCCGGTCATAGCTGTAGCCGCTGGTCAGGAAGAGCGCTTCGGAGGTTTCGCCCCATTCGCTGCGCGCGGTGCCGCCCCGGATCGCCAGCGTCGCTGGCTTCCAGTTCTTGGTGATATCCGGGTTTTGACCGCTTTTCCGCTTCATATCGCTTTCCGCATGTCTTGCCGCACCACCGGGGTAGCGCCGCCCAATATTTCCGCCATCTGGCTCATGTCGCCATTACCGCCCGACAGGATAACTGCAACCTTCTTGCCCCGCATCGCCTCCTTTTCCTGTAGCGCGGCGGCCAGCGCAACGGCCCCTGCCCCTTCGGCCAGATTATGGGTGTCCTGCCAATAATGGCGGATCGCGGCGGCGACTTCATCGTCGGTAACGGCGACGAAGCGATCGGCGCGAGGACCGAAATAGTCGAGCGCGGCCTGCACCGGGGTGCAAACGGCGACGCCATCGGCAAAAGTGTAGGCCGTGGGGCTGGCAAGCAACCGGCCTGCCTCGAACGAGCGTTTGGCGGCATCGACATGGGCGGAGACGACGCCGACCACCTTGGTGGTGAGGCCCAGCGCGTCGCGCGCGGCGATCGTGCCGCACAGGCCAGAGCCGCAGCCGACCGGGACATAGACGGTATCGAGATCCGGCACCGCATCGAACAGTTCCAGGCCATAGCTGGCGACGCCGCGCACCAGCTCGTCATGATAGGCCGGGACCATGAACAGCCCTTGTTCGGCAGACAGGCGGAGCGCTTCTGCCTTGGCGCTGTCGAAGTCGTGGCCATGTTCGATCAGGGTTGCACCGAATGCCCGCATCGCGGCGTTCTTTTCCAGCGCATTGCCGTGGGGGACGACGATAGTGGCCTTGAGGCCCGCTGCGGTGGCGGCGCGGACCTGCGCCTGGCCGTGATTGCCGCGCGTTGCGGTAATGATGCCGGTGACATGCGGGTGGGTGCGGCGGAGCCAGTCGATATAGGTGATCGCCCCGCGCACCTTGAACGCGCCGGTGGGAGTGTGATTTTCATGCTTGACCCACAGGTCGCACCCGGCGCGCGCGGCCAGCAGCGGCCAGGCATATTGCGGGGTGGGCGGGACCTGGGCATGAACCATCGCGGCGGCAGAGCGGAGCGAGGCGAGGGAGAAGTCGGTCATCCCGACGCTCTAACTGCCGCGCCGGGACCAGGACAGAACCTTTGCCGACGAATTGGCCTTCAATCAGGCCGCCCGACGTGGCTGCGCATCCATCAGCGGATGCAGGTTCCGTTCTTCCCACGCCATCCGTTCGGCCAGTTCGCCTTGCAGGGCCAGAACTGCGTCGAGATAGCCGTTCCAGTCCTGCGTGATCAGGGTGGGCGTCCAATATTTGACATGATCGCTGTAGCGCAGGAACAGGGCACGGATCGCCCGGCCATGTTCGCGCAACAGCGGATCGGCCTGCGCCGCCAGATGGCCATCGCGGAGGTCGAGGGCACGGGCATCCTCCCGCCCCATATGTTCACGGAACAATTGGGAAAAAGCGATGCGCTTGCGCGCTATATCCGGCAGCGCTTCGATGCCGCTGGTTCGCATGATGTGCGCGAATTCCTGCATCATGACCCGTAAGGCTTCATGATCCTGCTTCAATAGTATCGACATAGGTGCGTCCCCGTTTTCTACTTAGAACGACGGGGCAGCAAAATCTTAAGGGATGCGGCCGGCGGTCAGAGGACCGCCAGCACCGCATCCCCCATTTCAACCGTATTCATGGCACCGCCCAGGTCAGCGCTGCGCGCGCCATTGGCCAATGCCTTTGCTACCGCCGTCTCGATCCGGTCAGCCTGTTCGGGCATGTTCAGTGAATAGCGCAGCATCATCGCCGCCGACAGGATCGTGGCCAGCGGATTGGCCTTGCCCGTGCCGGCGATGTCGGGGGCGGAGCCGTGGATCGGCTCGTACAGCCCCTGCCCGCTGCCGTTCAGGGTCGCAGACGCCAGCATCCCGATGGAGCCGACGCACATGCTCGCCTGATCCGACAATATGTCGCCGAACAGGTTGCCGGTGACGATGACGTCGAACTGGCCGGGGTTGCGGACCAGCTGCATCGCGGCATTGTCCACATACATATGGCTGAGCGCCACGTCGGGATAGTCCGCCGATACCTCGATCACCACGTCGCGCCACAGCTGGCTGGTTTCCAACACATTGGCCTTGTCCACCGAGCAGAGCTTGCCGCGACGGGCGCGGGCCGCCTGAAAGCCGCTATGGGCGATGCGCCGCACTTCGGCTTCGTTATAGGACATGATGTCATAGCCTTCGCGCAGGCCGTCGGCGGTGGTGCGGAAGCCCTTTTCGCCGAAATAGACGTCGCCATTGGTTTCGCGGACGATCAGCAGGTCGATGGCACCGGCCACTTCGGGCTTGAGCGCCGATTCACCGGCGAGTTCGGGAAACACCTTGGCCGGGCGCAGGTTGGAGAAGAGGCCCAGTTCCTTGCGCAGGCCCAGGATCGCCTGTTCGGGGCGCAGATGCCGTTCGAGCGCGTCGCAATCAGGATCGCCCACTGCGCCAAACAGGATGGCGTCTGCGCGCTTCGCGAGGTCCAGCGTTTCGGGCGGGAGCGGATGGCCGACCGCCTTATAGGCCGTGCCGCCGACCAGCCCATGCTCATAGGTCAGGCCGTCAATCGCCAGCGCATCCAGCACGCGCTTGGCCTGATCGACGATTTCGGGACCGATGCCGTCTCCGGGAAACAGGGCAATGAGCATGTTCATCCTATCCTCAACCGAGCGTCATCCCCGCGAAGGCGGGGATCCATCTCCCAACCGCGCGCCTGTGGAGAGGGCCGGAGATGGATTCCCGCCTTCGCGGGAATGACGGAAAATATGGGGGACGCTTATGGGCATGATCCCCTTCACGCAACCGCTCTTTTGAGCCGATCGACCAGCCTTTCCCGTGCGGCCAGCACGTCGGCACGCCAGTCGGTGAGGATGGAGCGTTCGAGGAAGAAGCCGGTGAGGCGCAGGCCATCCAATATCTGGCTCCATTCACCCGTGCCGCCCTCCAGCAGAAACGGCGGGAGCGGCAGGAGCAGGCTTTCATAGCCCACCGCTCCTGCCCGGCTGACCGCCGCCGCACTGCGCGGACTGACATAGGCAAGGTCATCGGCATCGCCCAGCGCGGCGCAGCGCGAGAGGTCCAGGCCAAAGCCCAATTCGGCGAGCAGCAGCAATTCGTAGCGCACCAGCGCCACCGCCCAGCCACGCGCCGCAGGGGCCGCCTCCACCGCACCCAGCACGCCGTCGAGCGCGGAGTGGAGCGCGGGATAGGGCGTGCCTTCGGGCAGGGCGATGGCGGTCAGCGCGCAGGCCCAGTCGATCGCGGCGGCGGGCAAGGGTTCGGCATGGAGCGGCGCGCGGCTGTGCGCCAGTTCGACGGTCAGGCCCGCAAGCTGATCCTCCGTCCGGGCGCGGAAGGTGGCGGCGACGGCGTTGCCGGGCAGCAGCACCGGGCGCATCGCGCGGGATCGCCCGCCGCGCACATAGCCAGCGATCAGGCCATGATCGGGCGTCAGCAGCCGCGCAATCGCGCCATGTTCGCCGTGCTGGCGCACGGCGCAGACGATGGCGGATGTGGTGAGGCTGGGCATCGCCCTGCTCTACCCGTCACCGGACAGCTGCGATAGCTTTGGTTGAGCCGGGTGAGCGGCGTCAGCCTTTCTTCTTGCGGCCCGCGATGTAACGCGACACTTCGAGCCCGAACTCTTCAGCCAGTTTTTCTCGGATGCCGCCGCCTCGGATCAGCATCCCGCCCCAGCCACCATGGGTGTTCTTCACCTCTACGCGAAAGCTGCCCAGCGATGCGCCGTTGGCGGCGTCCAGTACATCAACCGTGCCTTCCAGCATGTCCGAACTCCAGGCGACCAATATGGCCATCGCGGCATCCGCGGTTTTCAAGCGGTCCAGCGTGATGCGCAGCGTAACCGGCGTGCCATTGTCCAGCTTCCAGTCGCGGGTGACGTCGCGGATGACCAGCGGGAACATCTGTTTGAAGGGCAAGGTCGCATAAACTGCGCCATCCTGCGGACCGGTCGGATAGCTGGCGGGATCGAGCGGCGGCAGGCCCGCAGCCGCACGCTTGTTCGCGGCTTTGGCGTCGCTTTCCGCCAGTTCCTCCAATATGCCCGGCGCGAAGACGACATCCATGCCGGTAATTCGCACCGGCTGACCGGCCGCCAGGGCCAATGGCTGGATTGGCGTGACCTGGCGCGCGTGCGCGGATGGCGCCAGCAACAGCAGCGGTAGGATGAACAGCAGGCGGTGGCGCATCGGTTTCCCTCTCTCGGATATCGGGAGGGTAACAGTCACCGCTTAAAGCCTGCTTTCACGCCATGCTTAACGGCGTCCTTCGTCAGCCGTGGAAATAATCATAGACCTGTTGCGCTACCGCCGTCGAAACCCCCGGCGCACGGGCCAGGTCCTCCAGCGCGGCGTCGCGGACGGCGCGGGCAGTGCCGAAGTGCATGAGCAGGGCTTTCTTGCGGGCGGGGCCAATGCCGGGGACTTCGTCGAGCGACGATACGGTGATCGCCTTGCTGCGCTTGGCGCGGTGGGCGCCGATGGCGAAGCGGTGGGCTTCGTCGCGCAGGCGCTGGAGATAGAAGAGGACGGGATGATTGACCGGCAGCATGAGTTCGCGGCCATCCATCAGGTGGAACACTTCCCGCCCGTCGCGGCCATGATGCGGGCCTTTGGCGACGCCGATCATCGTGACATCCTCTATGCCCATTTCCTCCAGTATCGCGCGGGCGGCCGATAGCTGGCCCTTGCCGCCGTCGATCAGGACCAGATCGGGCCATTCGCCGCTGTCGCGATCAGGGTCCTCGCGTTGCGCGCGGCCAAAGCGGCGCTCGAACATATCGCGCATCATCGCGAAATCATCGTTGGAGATTTCGGGATTCTTCATGTTGAACTTGCGATAGGCGTTTTTGCGGAAGCCTTCGGGTCCGGCAACGACCATCGCGCCCAACGCATGGGCGCCCTGAATATGGCTGTTGTCGTAGATTTCGATGCGGTCGGGGACGCCATCCAGCCCGAAGGTTTCGACCAGTTCGTCGAGTATCTTGCCCTGGCTGGTGGTTTCGGCGAGGCGGCGGTCGAGCGCCTCCACTGCGTTGCGTTGCGCCTGCTTGATCAGGCGGGTGCGATCGCCGCGCTGGGGGACTTCGATGCGGACCTTGCTGCCGATCCGTTCGGTCAGCGCCTGCGCCATCAATTCGCATTCGGCGGGCGCGCGGTCGGTCAGGACCAGCTTGGGCGGCGGTACTTCCTCGTAAAATTGGGCCATGAAGCTGGCCAGCACTTCATCTTCCGCGACTTCATTGGTGTGGACCGGGAAGAAGCTGCGATGGCCCCAATTCTGCCCGCCGCGAATGAAAAAGGCCTGGATGCACATCGCCCCGCCCTTTTGCGCCAGCGCGAAAATATCGGCGTCGCCCAACCCTTCCGCGTTGATCGCCTGCGACCCCTGGATGAAAGTCAGCGCTTTCAGACGATCGCGAATGACCGCGGCCTGCTCGAAATCCATCGCGTCGGACGCCGACTGCATTGCGGTGCCGAGTTTCTGCTGCACTTTGGTGGATTTGCCGCCGAGGAAATCCTGCGCATCGCGGACCAGTTCTGCATAGCCTTCCGGGTCGATCCGATCGACGCAGGGGGCCGAGCAACGCTTGATTTGATAGAGCAGGCAGGGGCGCGATCGGTTGGCGAAGAAACTGTCGGTGCAGGAGCGCAGCAGGAAGAGTTTTTGCAGCGCGTTGATGGTGCGGGTGACCGAGCCAGCGCTGGCGAAGGGTCCATAATAGCGGCCCTTCGCCTTGCGCGCGCCGCGATGCTTCTGGACGCGGGGGAAGGCATGATCTTCGCGTAGCAGGATGAAGGGAAAGCTTTTGTCGTCGCGCAGCAGGACATTGTAGGGCGGGCGGTAACGCTTGATGAGTTGCGCCTCCAGCAGCAGGGCTTCCGCCTCGCTGTTGGTGGTGACGATGGTCATGGAGCGGGTCTGGGAGACCATGCGTTGCAGGCGGCGGGGGAGCCGGTCGACCTGGGTATAATTGGCGACGCGATTCTTGAGCGCGCGCGCCTTCCCCACATAGAGGACATCGCCGCGCGCGTCGTGCATCCGGTACACGCCGGGCCGGATCGGCAGCGTGCGCAACGTGGTGCGGATCGCCTCCACACCAACGTCAAGGTCGGGCGTGCCGGACCCGCGGACCGTGTAGCTGGCCTTGTCCTCATTGAAACGGTCGGGGGATTGGGGTTGCGACATGGGGATGAGATAGCGTGCCGGGCGGGGATCGCAATGGTGCGGTTGGGGTTAAGGACTATAGGAATTCCTCCCCTGTAAGGGGAGGTGGCTGGCCGCAGGCCAGACGGAGGGGTGTCACCTTATCGAGAGGGCGACACCCCTCCGTCAACGCTTCGCGTCGACACCTCCCCTTGCAGGGGAGGATTTTGGTGCGCCAACGAAAAAGGGCCGGGGTTGCGCCCGGCCCTTTTTCGTTTTGTCTCGCGTCGTTCGGTCAGACGACCGGGCCGAGTCCCTTGATGGCACCATCCACCAGTTCTTTGTCTGCCTTGGCGTCATGGCCCTGGGCGATCAAGCTGGCAGCCGCAGTCGTCGCGGCGTTGACGGCGCGGGCGCGGATCGCGGTGATCGCGGCGCGTTCGGCGGCGCCGATCTTGTCCTCGGCCATTTTCTGGCGGCGGACGACCAGGTCGGCGGCGTTGGTGCGGGCATCGGCCAGCAGCGTTTCGGCCTCATGCTCAGCGGACTTGCGCATCGCTTCGGCCTCTCCGGTCGCAGCGGCAAGTTTCGCCTCATATTCCGCCTTGAGCGCGTCGGCTTCCGCGCGAAGCTTGGAGGCTTCGGCAAGCTGCGCCTTGATCTGCGCGATCCGACCGTCAAGAACGCTGCCGATCAGTGCCGGCACCTTCTTGAACAGGAGGATGGCGATGAAGGCGGCCATGGCCAGGCTGACCCAAGCGGTAGCGTCCATGCCGACCGCTTTGGGATCGGTGTGGGGCGCGACGCCTTCATGCGCGACGGTGCCGACCGGCTCCATCCCTTCGGCATGGATCGCCTGGTCGAGGGTCGGGGGCGTTTCCGCCGAATGCTGTGCTGCTGCCTCAGCCATGGGCCAGTGCCGCCTTTACTGCGTTGCGGGCTGCATCGTCCGAGGCTTGCACGCCAGCGATACGGGCCACCATGTCGCGTGCCGCATCGGCAGCGACGGTTTCAATTTCTGCCAGAGCGGCGTCGCTTGCGGCCTTGATCCGGGCTTCGGCGGCCGCAATTTTGGCGGCGACTTCGGCATCGGCGGCGGCGAGCTTGGTTTCGGATGCCTTGGCGGCTTGCGCCTTGGCCTGAACCAGAGTCGCCTGGGCGGCGGCACGGCTTTGCGCGTCACGGACGCGATAGTCGGCTTCCGCTTCGTCGGCGCGGGCGAAGGCGGCCTTGGCCGCGTCCAGATCACCACTGATCTTCGCGTCGCGCGCGTCCGCCGTACCCTGAACCTTGGGCACCATGCCGAGGCCGATGACGAAGAACACGAAGCCGAAGGTCAACAGCAACCAGAAAATCTGGCTGGAGTAGGTTTCGGCAATTTGCGCGATTTGAGGCATATCTATCCGTCCGATCAGGGCGCGGTCAATTTAAGGGGATGCGGGCGGGGCGACACGATACCGCCCTGCCCGCGTCCGAACCGTGTCAGGCCACGAACACCAGGATCATGGCGATAACGAACGCCAGCAGACCCAGAAGTTCCGCAGCGGCGAAACCGATGAACAGACGACCCTGCTGGCCATCAGCGGCACCCGGATTGCGCAGCGCGCCTTCGAGGAATGCGCTGAACACGTTGCCCACACCGAGGGCGGCGATGCCCGCACCGATGGCGGCCAGGCCAGCACCGAGCAGCTTTGCGGCTTCTGCGTCCATGTCGTAAACTCCTTCGTTAGAATATTAATAATGTTGACGAAATCAGATGAAACTCAGTGCAGGTTTTCGGCATCGTTGAGATAAACCGAAGTCAGCAGCGCGAACACATAAGCCTGGATCACGGCGACCAGCATTTCCAGCGCGCTGATGCCGATCATCAGGATGAAGCTGGCGGTGCCGACGGTCAGGCCCAGGGCAGGCGATGCGTTTGCGCTGTTAATAACGAAGCCCGCAAGCACCTTCAGCAGGACGTGGCCAGCGGTCATCGCGACGAACAGTCGCAGACCCAGGCTGAACGGACGCACCATGAAGGAGACGAGTTCGATGAGGAAGAGCGGCGGGATCATCAGCGCCGGCGTGCCGTGGGGCACGAACAGCGAGAAGAAGTGGAAGCCATGTTTGGCAAAGCCGACGATCAGCACGATCGAGAAGCTCATGATCGCCAGCACGCCGGTGGCGGTGAAATGGCTGGTAAAGGTGAAGGGGTGCATCCCGATCAGACCCAGCGGCAGCATGCCCAGCAGGTTCGCCAGCAGGATGAACATGAAGAGCGAAAAGACGTAGGGGATATATTTGCGCCCCTTGTCACCGATATTCGCGATCAGCAGGTTCTTGATGAAACCGGTCATATATTCGACCGCCATCTGCCAGCGACCGGGGACCAGTTCGCGCTTCATACCGCCGATCACGAAGATCCACAGCACCACAGCGGCCAGCACCATATAGAGCGCGCTGTTGGTGAAGGCGATGTTGAAGCCGCCGAGCGACAGATGATCCGTACCGAACAGGGGTTCGATCGCAAATTGATGCATCGGATCGATTTTGCCGGATTCTGCCACGCTGGACCCCTGTTACGTCTAAACCGTCGGACTAAGAAGAAAGCGTCCCTTATTCCGGGGGACGCTTTATCGTCGTCAATCTGATGATATTCCTGAACGCCGCCGCGATGCCAAGACCGAGGAAAACGAGCAGGAGCCATGGGGATGTGCCAAACAGCCGGTCGAGAACCCAGCCGATCAACGCACCGCCGACAAGACCGCCGATCAGTTCCGCAAGAACCCGGTTGCCCAGGCGAGACCCATCGTCCGCCTGTTGCTCCACAGCCCCCTGCCTGACCTTTTCGACGGATTCAGCGCGCGCAATCCGCTCTTCCAGAGACGTGATGCGCGCGTCCTCCCCCGCCGGGTCCTGTACGGGTCCATCCGCAACCATGTTCATCCTCCATCCGGGTTTGACCCCATATGGCAGGCGGCATGGCGCTTGCGGCTGCACCCGTCAAGGCGCGGCCCGTTTAGAAAGGCGATTGCGGATAGTCAACCATGGTTGGGCAGAGATTACCCCACCCGGACGAAGGAATGAGAAAAGTCCGCCAGAGCGGGATTTTCAGCCCGCGGTTGCGCAGTAAGAGGGCAGCGCGATCGCGCCTGTACCCTTGGTCTGCCACGCGCCAGCGCCGATGCGATAGGCCTGACCGGTCTTGACCCGGCTGCTGAGCGTCTGGCAGCCGGTGGCGGCGGCGACATCCTGCACGGTGACGCCGCGCTGGCTGGCCAGTTGGGTATAGGCGGCGCGGCGCTTGATATTGATCGATTCGACTTCGGCGCGGACATCAGCCCCTACCGTCCCGGCGATGCCGAGATAGCCGTCGGCCTGTTCGCCCACCGTGCCGGCCGCCATCGCGCTGGCCACGGCACCGGTCTGGGCGCGGGCGGGCGCGGTGATCGCAAATCCGGTCGCCAGCGCGACAGCGGCACCGGCAGCGATCAGGAGAATCTTGCGTGTCATTGCGGGAACAACTCCGGGTTATTCTGGATGAGGTCCTGTGCGTCACGTTGCAGGCGCACGACGACCTCCTGCTGCACCTTCACATTCAGGTTGATTTCGATCGGCCGATCAGGCGCTTTGACCTGAATACAGCCCCCAAGGGCCAGACCGGCGAAACCCGCCATCATGATTGCTTGCTTCTTCATTTGCGCTCCCCGTTTGGCATGTTGTCGCTTTCCGCAGGCTGAACCGCAAGGCTTTCGTTCAATTTGCTCTTCATGTTCGCCTGCATCTGGTCCCCGATGCTGTTCTGGATCAGTTGCGACGGATCGATGAAGGACTGGGCGGTGCCGAGCAGCCCCCGGAACGGCGCGGAAATGCGGACGTTGAAGAGGAAAGGCAGGCCGGTGAAGTTGCGCGCCAACCCAGCGGGTGCGCCGCCCAGCTGGCCGCGATTGACGCCGTTGAACACGACGTTCGTCACCATCTCGCCGTCCAGCGCCCCGTCCATCAGGATTGTCAGACATTTATATTGCAGATTTTTGAGCGCGTCGAAGGCCAGCCGCCCCATCGTGCCAAGCTGTTCGTTCGACACCGGGCCGACATAGGAGAGGACACCGGACTGGAGCGCGGGATCGCACGGGATGGCCGGCAGCACGCCTTCGGGCATCAGCAGCGGGGGCATCCCCTTTTGCCGGGCCACCAGCACCCCGCCCGCGATCCGCCCGCCCTGTGCGTTGAAGATCAGCGGCATCAGCCCGTCAAACGTGCCGGTGGCCGAGATATTGTCCAGTTCCATCGCCTGTATGAAGGCACCCGCATCCAGGCCGATGACGCGGAAGGTCAGATAGCGATCGACATCGGCGCTGAAATCCATGGTCGTGGGGAGCAGCACCAGTTCGCCACCGGAGAAAGGCCAGCCGCCGCCCTCGATTCGCACCTTTTGTCCTGCTTCGAGCCTGTAGCGGATGGTCCCGTCGCGCACTTCGACGCCGGGATTGACGGAGGCCAGCTTCACACTCTGGCCGGGCGCGGTGACCATGTTGATCAGGTCGGTGAAGCGGATTTCGCCCGACAGCCCCTGCACCGGACCGAAGGCGGCGGCGAGATTGGCATTGTCGGTGCGGAAGGTGCCCGTGGAGGTGACGGTGGAGCCAGTCCAGTCGATCCGTCCTTCCCCGGTCACGGTCGCCGCGACATTGGCGACGACGCCGAGCGCCAGCGGGGTCACTTCGTCGGGCTGGAGCGCGGGACCGAAGGCAAGGCCGGGGACGGTCAGGTCCGCATGGCCCTTCCCACTGCCAAGATCGTGCGCGATGACGGTGCGGGCCACGGCGGCGCCATTGCGCGGCGCGGTGAGCGTGCCGGTGGCGGCGATGCGACCATTTTTGAGGGTGAGGGCGAAATCAGGAACGGCGAGCGGATTGAAGCGGACGGGCGACTGCGAATCGCGCACGGTCATGGCAGCGCGGAAATCGAGTGCGCTATTGGCAAAACTCCATATGCCATTGCCTTGCTCCGCGATCAGCGGGACGGTGCCGATCTGGCCCCCTGCCCCACTCACTTTGCCATTCATGCCGCGCGCGGTCATTGTGCCATCGAGGCTGGTGGCGGTCAGCCGGACGGGGGCGTCGTTCGGGCCGATGCTGAGCGCTGGATTGGCGAGCGCAAAGCCGGTCTGGCCGAGGGCTATGCGGGCATGATCGGCGGTCAGGCGTAGCGGACTGTCGCCGCTGGTGCCGGTGAGCGCGAGATTGCGGATGTCCGCGCCGCCGCTGATGCCCTTTGGCCCCATGGCGAGGAGCGCGCCGCCACCCAGCGGGCAGAGCGTCTGGCGGGTCTGGCCGATGGCGAACGCGCCGGTGCGGGCTTCGAGCAACGAAAGCGGCACGCAGCGGCGGTTGATCGCCAGTGCGCCACTGGCGGCAAGTTGCCCCTCGATCGGCAGGCTGAGGCCGCGCAGGCGTCCGTCGGGCAGCGGGCCGTCCAGGCGCAGCGCGGTCGAGAAGCGGGTGGTGCCATCGGGCTGGGCGATGAAGCGGACACGGTCAATGGCCAGGCGGGCGTCGGACGCCGTGTAGGGATCAACGAACAACTCGCCGCCAAAGCCGCCACCGGGGCGACGCGCGAGGCGGAGCGCGGCATCGGGCAGGCCGCCGCCCTCTGTGCGCAGAGCGCCTTCGAGTGCCCAGTCGAGGGCGGAACCGGCGCGGCCGGGCCAACCCAGCGTGATCCGGCCATCAGGCGAAAGGCCTGCCTGCGCCCCGCTGCGGGCGGTCAGGCGGCTGTCGGTCAGGACCAGGCTGCCTGTTGCGCCGCGCTGGACCAGGGCGAAACGGGTGCGGATCTGGTTGCTGTCGCCCGCGCGGCGCACGGCGTCGGCGAGGCGGGCGGCGAGTGGCGCGACCGGGGTGCCGGTGGTGGAGGCGCGCAGGGTGGCTAGCGGATCGCGACCGGACGCGCGGAACTGACGACCGGACAGTTCGCCTTGCAGCGCCGTTTCGCCGCTTTTGACCGACCATGTGCCGGTGAGGTCGGCCTGTTCGAGCATTGCCCCCTGCCCCGCCAGCGCCTTTGCGCCGATGCGGGCGCGGCCGCTGGTGGCGGATGCCGTGCCGTCGAAATCGACGCGACCTTTGGGCGCTGCAAGGACGATGCCGCTGGCCTTGAGCGCCTCGCCCGCCAGATCGACATGGCCGGTCCAGCGGTCGAAGGCAGCGCCAAGGGTCAGATCGAGCGTGGCGACCGGGCGGGCGATGGCGGCACTGTCGCGGCAGGCCAGCGCAGCGGCGCGGACCGGGCCGGTGACGTGGGGGCGGCCCTGATCCATGGCGAGAGCAAGCGAGGCGCTCCCCTCGGTCAGGCCGCAACTGGCGAAGGCGGCGCGGGGCATGACGGCGGCGATCTTGCCGCGAAAACCGGAGCGCAGATTCCCTTCGCCATCGATCCGCATTCCCAATTGCCCGGCATCGCTATCGAGCCGCAGGCGGGCATCGGCGAGCGAAAGCAGAATGTCGGGCAGGCTGAAGGGTGCGGTCGAATCGGGATCGCGAAATTTGTCGAGTTCGCCCAGGCGCAGCACGCCGTCATGATAGGTGCCGCGCATCCGCACGCCACCGGCGCGCACGGCGGCGACCTGCGGCGTCAGGCTGGCAAAGGCGATGTCGACTTCGACCCAGTCGGCGGTAAGATCAGGATTGGCCGGATCGCCCAGCAGGATATGTTCGATCCGCTGGGTGCGCAGGCCGACATTGACCAGATCATAATTGGCCTGCACCCCGCGCCGGTTAAGTTCGCGGCTGACGAAATTTTCCGCGATCGGCGCGCGTTGCGTCCACAGGCCCGCCAGCACCAGCGCAAGCGACCCCGTGCCGACACCCAGCCAGCGCAGCCAACCCCGGCGAACCTGCTCTTCGCCGTCCTGTTCTTCCATGCCTATGGCCAACCCCGGCTTTGCTGTGACGCTCTATGGTCCGGGACCATAACGTCTGACCCCGTGTAAATATCCTTGCCCCGCGATTCCGCAACTTATAGCGTCGATAGCCGGTAGTAAGGGACGCAGGTGTGGCGGAGCAGGACGCAAAAGTCACGCATGACGGCGCAGGACATCGCGCGCGGTTGCGGCAGAAACTGGCGGAGAGCGGCGGGGATGCGCTGCATGATCATGAACTGATCGAATATCTCCTCGCGCTGGCGATTCCCCGGCGCGACACCAAGCCACTGGCCAAGGCATTGTTACGCGAATTTGGCGGGATCGGCGGGCTGATGAGCGCCGACTGGCAGGCGATCGCGCGGGTGCCGGGCATGGGCGATACCAGCATCGCAGCGATCAAGATCGTGCAGGCGACAATGCTGCGGACTCTGCGCAACGAAGTGGCGGCGCGGCCGGTGCTGGCGAGCTGGCAGGCGCTGCTCGACTATCTGCGCGCGGACATGGCGTTTTTGGGGGTGGAGCGGGTAAGGGTATTGCATCTCAACAGCCGCAACATGCTGATCCGCGACGAAAATATGGGCGACGGGTCGATAGACCAGGCGGCCATCTATGTGCGTGAGGTGATCAGGCGGGCGATCGACCTGGGGTCAGCGGCGATCATATTGGTGCATAATCACCCCAGCGGATCGCCCGAACCCAGCCGTCAGGACATTGATGTGACGCGGCAGATTATCGAGGCGGGCAAGCGGCTGAACATCGCGGTGCATGACCATATCATCGTCGGCGCGAACGGGCATAGCAGTATGCGGGCGATGGGGTTGTTGTGAAGGGGGGGTACAAACGTGACCGCCTTCTTCCGTTCGCCCTGAGCTTGTCGAAGGGCCGCACTTCTTGAAAAGAAGGACAAGGCTTCGACAGGCTCAGCCCGAACGGCCTTTTTAGTAGGTCTGGTCACCCTCATCCAACTTCGCCTAACTGACTTCGCCAGTAAGGCTTCGTATCCTTCTCCCTCAAGGGAGAAGAATTGTGCGCTTCAGGCGTCGAAGCCGAAGTTCAGGAATTCCGGGACCGGGCCGTTCCAGCCTTCGTCGGGGCCGTCGTCCTGATGGTCGTTGCGGCGCTGGCGGGCGGGGGCTTCGGCAGCGCGAGGGGCTACCGCCGGGCGGGCCGGGGCTTCCTCTCGCGGCGTCTGTGCGCGGGGTGCTTCCTCGCGTGGCTTTTCGGCGCGGGGTGGGCGAGATGCGCGGGGCTTTTCGGCGACTGGCTCGTCCGCCACGGACGTTTCGACGACCGGCTTGTCGGCCACGGGCTTTGCCGCGCGGGGCTTGCGGCCCCTTGGCGTGCGGGGCGCGGCTTCTTCGCTCGGTTCGATCGCGGCGATCGCTTGCGCCGCACCGACGACCTCGATCTTGGTGCCGATCAGCTTCTGGATATTGTCGATCGCTTCGGCATCCGCTTCGGTGACGAAGGTGTAGGCCACCCCCGATGCGCCCGCGCGGCCGGTGCGGCCGATGCGGTGGACATAATCGTCGGGGTGCCATGGCGCGTCATAGTTGAACACATGGCTGACGCCCTTGATGTCCAGACCGCGCGCCGCGACGTCCGACGCGACCAGGATGTTGACGGTGCCGGCGCGGAAGCGTTCCAGTTCGGCGATGCGCGACCCTTGGTCGATGTCGCCATGGATTTCGCCCGACTTGAAGCCGTCGCGTTGCAGGCTCTTGTTCAGGTCCCGCACCGTCGTCTTGCGGTTGCAGAAGATGACGGCGCTGGTGACGTCGGCCTCGCGCAGCATTTTGGACAATGTGTCGCGCTTCTTGCGCGAATCGACCTTCACCAGACGCTGGGTGATGTTGATCGAGGCGCTGGCGGGGCGCGCGACTTCGATCGATTTGGGGTTGGACAGGAATTTGTCGGCCAGCTTCTTGATGACCGGGGGCATCGTTGCCGAAAACAGCAATGTCTGGCGCTGCGCGGGCAGCTTGGTGCAGATTTCCTCGATATCGGGGATGAAGCCCATGTCGAGCATCCGGTCGGCTTCGTCGATGACCAGCAACGAACAGCCGTTGAGCATGATCTTGCCGCGTCCGAACAGGTCCATCAGGCGGCCCGGCGTCGCGATCAGCACGTCCACGCCCTTTTCAAGCGCCGCGAGTTGATCCCCCATCGACACGCCACCGATCAGCAGCGCCATCGAGAGCTTGTGATATTTGCCGTATTTCTCGAAATTTTCCGCGACCTGCGCCGCGAGTTCGCGGGTCGGCTCCAGGATCAGCGAGCGCGGCATCCGCGCGCGGCTGCGGCCATGGGCGAGAATGTCGATCATCGGCAGCACGAAGCTGGCGGTCTTGCCCGTGCCCGTCTGGGCAATGCCAATGATGTCGCGCATCATCAGGACGGACGGGATCGCCTGCGCCTGAATCGGCGTGGGCGTATCATAACCGGACTCGGTTACGGCCCTGAGCAATTCGTCGGAAAGGCCGAGATCGGCAAAAGTCATTCAATGGTCCGGGAACAGGAGGCTTGTCCATCCTGCACGATAGCGAGACGGAAATCGGCCGCGCATTGCGGAAATATCGGCCGCTTGTCAAGGAAATCGCGCGATTTGACGGGCGCTGTCGCCCGATGGTGACGCTTAGTCATCCGGTTCCGCAGCGATCAGCCGTTTGAAGCTGTCGATGGCGCAACTGGTGCCGCCGCGCGCCTGCAATTCATCGCGGCCAGAACAGAGCGACCCGTCCTCGTCCGGTTCGACATAGAAGCCGGAATAGAAAGCGGCGGCATCGCACCCTTTTTCCAGGCGGGCGCGGTAACGATGCTGGTCGGCCAGGATCAGGTCCACCCCGTTGCGCACGACGATGGCGGCAGCGCGAATCGAGCGCAGGGCGACGCAACGCGGCCCCTTTTTCTCGTCCCAGGCATCGGCGGCTTTTTCGGTGATGCGCGCCGGCACCTTGCCTTTTCG
The DNA here is from genome assembly GCF_057809795.1 of Sphingobium sp. FG125. Taxonomy (NCBI): domain Bacteria; kingdom Pseudomonadati; phylum Pseudomonadota; class Alphaproteobacteria; order Sphingomonadales; family Sphingobiaceae; genus Sphingobium; species Sphingobium sp. FG125. The sequence continues at coordinate 358,083 of NZ_JBMDKQ010000001.1, read as the reverse complement.
GGCCATCGGCACACGAATGATGACGCGCTGCTCGATCGTCAGTTGCGCCCATTGAACAGGGTCAGCCGTGGTGGCGGCAATCAGCAGCAATATGGAATGAACCAAGTCGGACCCCTTTTGGGAATCGGACGCTATCGACCCGTGGTTGAACAGTCGATGAATTCCGGGGATAGGTGCGTCCCATGATCAGACAGCATGTCATTGCGCGCTTTGCAGCGCTGCTCGGCCCCAAGGGGGTCATCACCGACCCGGACGATATTGCGCCATGGGTCAGCGACTGGCGCGGGCGCTATCATGGCGCGGCGGCGGCGATCCTGTCGCCGGCCTGTGTCGAGGACGTCGCCGCCGTGGTGGCGCTGGCCGCCGAACTAGGCATCGCACTGGTGCCGCAGGGGGGCAATACGTCGATGGTGGGCGGGGCGACGCCGCCCGCCGACGGATCGGCGCTGATCCTGTCGCTGCGACGGATGAACCGGATTCGCAGCCTGAGCGCGGACGATAATCTGGCGATTTGCGAGGCAGGCGTGATCCTGAGCAACCTGCATGATGCAGCCGAAGGCGCCGGGCTGCGCTTTCCGCTGAGCCTGGGGGCCAAGGGGTCTGCGACCATCGGGGGGCTGGTGTCGACCAATGCGGGCGGTACGCAGGTGCTGCGCCATGGGACGATGCGCGCGCTGGTCGAGGGGGTGGAGGCGGTGTTGCCCGACGGCAGCATCTTCCACGGGCTGGACGCGCTGAAGAAGGATAATCGCGGGTACGACATCAAGCAGTTGCTGATCGGCGCGGAAGGCACGCTGGGGGTGATTACCGCGGCGGCGCTGCGGCTGGTCCCGGCGATCGCCGCGCGGGCGGTCGGCTGGGTCGGGGTCGCCTCCCCCGCCGATGCGCTGGCGTTGTTGCGGCTCACCGAGGCGGAGCTGGGCGACAGCGTCGAGGGGTTCGAGGTGATCGCCGACGAGACTTTGGGCTTTGTGCTGGGCCATATCCCCGGCACGCGCAGCCCGATCGAGACGCGGACGCCCTGGCATGTGCTGATCGAGGTGGATCATGCCGATCTGCGCGATCCGGGTCCGGGAGACCGGCTGGAGAGCGCACTGGCGCTGGGGTTCGAGCGGGGCATCGCGATCGACGCGGTGGTGGCGGCCAGTGAAGCGCAGGCCGATGCCTTCTGGCGGATTCGCGAATCGCTGTCGGAATCGGAGAAGGCGCAGGGACCAGCGCTGCAATATGACATTAGCGTGCCGGTGGCGCGGATGCCCGCCTTCATGATCGAGGCTGCGGACGCGGCGATGGCGCATTTTCCCGGCACGACCGCGTCGTCCTTCGGCCATCTGGGCGACGGAAACGTCCATTTCCATGTGCGCGCGCCCAAGGGGACAAGCGACGGGCCGGGCTGGATCGCGGCGCAGGGGCAGGCGATCAACGCCTTCGTCCATGACGCGGTGGTCGCTGCGGGCGGATCGATTTCGGCCGAACATGGTATTGGCCAGATGAAGCGGGCGGAGCTGGCGCGGCTGGCGGGTCCGGCGCGCATCGGCGCGCTGCGGGCGATCAAGGCCGCGTTCGACCCGCAGGGGCTGTTCAATCCGGGGAAACTCATCCCCCTGCCCGATGAAGCCTGAAGATCAGGCCTGAGCCTTTATGTGAAAGCAATTGCCACCCGCTGCGCAGGGCTTTATCGCCCTCTCCCAGTTTTACGCCCGGCGGCGCGTCTGCACAGCACCGCTTTTTGACAGAATGGATACCGGATCATGGCCAGCGCGCCCGCGAATAACCTGCCGATCTTCTACAATGACCTCATCCCGCTGAGCAGCCTGGATCATGCCGATTTCCGCAGCAAGGCGGTCGATTCGGCGCCGTTCCTGACCAGCCAGCACGCCATTCCGCTGACGATCGACGAGTTCGTGTCGGCCCAGCGTTTCGTACCGATCATCTTTTCGGCTGGCGCGGATTCGGTGCCGCTGGCGCTGATGGGCCTCAATGAAGGCGTCAACATCTTCGTCGATGACGAAGGCAAGCTGCGCGGCCCGTCCTATGTTCCAGCCTATGTCCGCCGCTATCCCTGGATGCTGGCCAAGCTGCGCCCCGACACGGACGAGCTGTCGCTGTGCTTCGACCCGACCAGCCCCGCGATCGGCGCGTTCGAGGATGGCCAGCCTTTGTTCGAGGATGGCAAGCCGAGCGAGCTGACCCAGGGCGTGCTGAAATTCTGCGAGGATTTCGAGCAGGCCGCTGCCCGCACCGGCCAGTTCGTGCGCGAATTGCAGGAGATGGACCTGCTGATGGACGGTGAGGTCGCGATCCAGACGCCTGGCAACGAGCAGCCCTTCGTCTATCGCGGTTTCCGCATGATCAACGAGGAAAAGCTGCGCGACCTGCGCGGCGACCAACTGCGCAAGATCAACCAGAGCGGGATGCTGCCGCTGATCCATGCGCATCTCTTCTCCCTGCAGCTGATGCGCGACATTTTCGAGGCCCAGGTCAATCTGGGCAAGGGTCCGATCCCCCTGCCCGCCGTGCCGCAGCCCGCCGAAGCCTGAACCGGAAATGAGGGTGCAGACCCGAAACGGCGGAAATGTTTGATAGAAAAGCGGATGCATCTCCTCTTGAAACGGAATGTGACCTGGCCTATCTACTGAACATGCGATGCACCTGCCCCCCTTTCGGGTGTATCGTATGGGCGCCTCCCCCCTTTGGAGGCGTCTCCTCCCTGAACCTAGGCCGCTCCATGCTCTGCATGGGGCGGTTTTTTTTGGAGTGCTGCTTTTTCCCAGGGCGATTGGGCGCGGCGCGGTTTTTCTTGACGAGCGCAGTGCGCAAACCTAAAGGCCAGCGCCTGCCAGCCGCCCGATGCGGCCCATGGCCCCTTCGTCTAGCGGTTAGGACGCGGCCCTCTCACGGCTGAAACACGGGTTCGATTCCCGTAGGGGTCACCAATTAAGCGATTTATCGTCTTGATTTGGCGTGATAATTTGAGAAATCACTGAAACTGATACCACAACTGTTCCCACATTTTCCGTGGGGTTTGATGGTATGATTTGGAACCTCACGGGACGAAATCCGCTCCTTTTTCAGTTATCTTTTCTCACAAAGAGCCTGAGAAACACCTGATTTCCGGCCGACTTTATTTCACGCAGACGCCGTTAGGATCGGACAATTTTGCTCTGGTCCCAGTTGCCTTATATCCTGAACAGCTATTGGTGCCTAACGCGCCCACCGACCGGCTATTCCCCGGTCGGGCCGAGAGGCCGGTTGACGTGATTTGCTCCGTTCGACCCGATCGAGAACGGCGTCAGGACCAGTGGGAGGCGGTTCGACATTCGCCCATTCGGCAAGTCGCCATGGCCAATGTTCTTTTCTGAAGCTCGTCGCCCGAAATTCACTACCGCAAACTTCCAATGCGCCGCGTGAGGTTGTCTCCGATTTGGTCGGAAGGAGGGATCAATCCTTGCGCGAGGGCGCCAGTGCCATCAGTGCGTCGACGATCGCTTCGGTCTGGGCCGGGTCGATCGGCGCGTGATAGGCTTGGCGCATCTTGTCCACCGTACCGGTCCATTGCTTGGCGGTCAGGGGCGGCTGATAGCGGACCATCGTCACCGAATGGCAGGCGGTGCAGTTCGCATCGAGCAAAGCCGCTTGCGCACCCTCGCCGAACGTCTCGCCATCGTCGGGCAGGGCAATGCTGTCCGACCGGATCGTGGTGAGCGGGACGGCTTTGGTCGAACCGGTGCGCGACGGCGCCTGATCCGGCTGTGCTGGCGGCGAACCACAGGCCGCCAGCAGGATCGATGCGGCAAGGGCGCAAAGCGTGCGCGCCATCACAGGATCGTCACCGAAACGGATTCGACGCAATTGCGCATGTAGCCACCGGGGTTCCAATTGGCTTCCATCGGCTGGGTCACGCCGTCCCTGTTAGTGCAGCGGCTCATCAGCGTCACCGCGCCGCGCCGGGTCACAGGCAGGGCGCTGACGAAACGCCGGAAGCTGTAGCGGCCCTCATCGGGTCCCAATGTCGCGTCGCGCCAGGTCGCGCCGCCATCGGCGGAAATCTCGACCCGCTTCACGCCACAATCGCCGCCCATCGCGATTCCCGCCACCGGCAGGCGCGGACGCCAGGGCAGGCGCGCGCCTGCGCTCATATTGGTGATCCAGCTTCGCGGGTTCATCGTGCTGATCGGCGCCTTGGGGAAGGTCGATGTGCCGGCTGCTACGCTGGCATGCGGCGTGGTCGGCACCTGATAGGCCTTTGCCATCCAGTAATTGGTGTCCGGCCCGGCAAACAGGTCGATCTGGTTGAGCGCCTTGACCCAATAGGTCGAATACCAGCCGGGTACGATCAACCGCAGCGGAAAGCCGTTGAGCAGCGGCAATTGTTCGCCGTTCATAGCGAAGGCGACCATCACTTCCCCGTCCATCGCATGATCCAGCGCCAGCGACTTGTGGAAAGGGTCGGCATCGGTCAGCGGCTTGTCGAGGCCGCCGAAACGCACCGAATCGACACCGCCGACGATCCCCGCCGCCTCCAGCAGCGTCTTGAGCGCGACGCCTTCCCAGACGGCGTTGCCCATCGCCCCATGCGCCCATTGCGCACCGGGCACGCGAGGGTCGAACAGGGCACGGCTGTTGCCCGAACATTGGTTGACCGCCGCATAGGATATACGCGGCAATTTCAGCAGATTGGCGAGCGAGAACGCCAGTGTCCGCCTGCCCCCGCTGATCGTCAGGCGAAAGCTGTCGGCGTCCACATCCAGCGGAATGTCGGCCAGATGCCAGCGCACGAAGAAATGATCATTGGGCGTAAAGACGCTGCCGTCGAACACCTCCATCGGCGTTTCCAGCAGCGGCGGCCGGTTGCGCTGGACGATCATCGCGCCCTTGCCGGGGAAAGCGGTCGATAGCGGACGCAGATCCGGCCCGCCCTTCGTGCCTAGCCGGACGAGGCTGCCCCCCTCCTGCGCCAGCGCCGCGCCACCAAAGGCAAGCGCACCGCCCGCCAGCACGCGACGACGCGCGATGCTGGCGGCGAGGAGGGAGTCGAACCTGTCCATGGCGTGTCTTCTCCGATCCTTATAGCGTCAGCGGACCATGCTGAATGTGCGGCAGCACATGGCGCGCGAACAGATCCGCTTCCGCCGCATGGGGATAGCCCGACAGGATGAAGGCGTCGATTCCTTCGGCCTGATAGGCGCGCAGCTTGGCCAGTACCTGATCAGGATTGCCGACGATCGCCGCGCCGCAACCCGACCGTGCCCGGCCGATACCGGTCCACAGATTTTCCTCGACGAAGCCGTCGCCGCCCGCCGCCGACCGCAATTCGGCCTGTCGGGTCACGCCGACGCTGGCACTGTCGAGCGACTTCTGGCGGATCGCCTCACCCGCGTCGGCATCCAGCTTGGACAGCAGGCGATCGGCATAGGCACGCGCCTCATCCTCCGTCTCGCGCACGATCACATGGGCGCGATAGCCGAATTTGAGCGTGCGGCCATATTTGGTCGCGCGCGCGGTCATGTCGGCGATCGTCTCGCGCGTCTTTTCCATCGTGTCGGGCCACATCAGATAGACGTCGCAACCCTGCGCGGCGGCTTCGCGCGCGTCTTCGGACAGGCCGCCGAAATAGAGCGGCGGGCATTTGCCCGACACCGTACTGATCCGCGCGGGCGCGAGGTCGAGATCATAGAACTCGCCCTTATATTGCAGATGCTCGCCGGCCAGCATGATCTTGAGGATCTGCATGATTTCCAAGGTGCGTTGGTAACGCGCGCGGCTATCCAGCGTTTCGCCCGGCAGGTCGGACGAGATGATGTTGACCGTCAGCCGCCCGCCCAGAATGCGGTCGAGCGACGCGATGCGGCGGGCGAGCTGCGGCGGCCAATCCTCACCCATGCGCACGGCCCAGAGCAGGCGCATCTTTTGCACCAGCGGGGCGATGGCGCCCGCAAACATGGTGGTGTCGATGCCCAGGCTATAGCCCGACGGCAGCAGGATATTGTCGAACCCGCCCTTTTCCGCCTGCATCACGATGTTACGGCAATGTTCCCAGCTGGACGCCAGCATCGGGTCCGGCTGCCCCAGAAATTCATAGTCGTCGTCGCACAGCGCCGAAAACCAGCTCACTTCGCAGGGGCGTGTTTCAATCTTGTCATTCATGGCAGCGGCTCTCCTTTTGCTGCGACCAGTAGCGCGTACCAGTTTGCCCGGGTCCAACGGACCTTGAGCGCATCGGCGGATTCCGCGATCCGGCCTTCCTTTTGTGATCCAACGATGGGGATGGGGCGCGCGGGGTGCGCCATGATCCAGCTATAGGCGGCGGCAGTGCGCGACACGCCATAGTCGGCCGCGACCGCATCGAGTGCGTCGGCGACCGCCTGCGCGCGCGGGTCGGCGGGATTGGCGATCCGCCCCCCGCCCAGTGGCGACCAGGCCATGACCGCCATGTCCATCGCGATCGCCTGATCCAGTTCGCCATTGTCGATCGGCGCCAGCTTCAGCGCCGACAGTTCCGGCTGGGTCGATACGATCGGCAGCGACAGAAATTGCTGGAGCATCGCGATCTGGCTGGTGGTGCAATTGGACACGCCGAAGCTGCGGATCTTGCCCGCCTTGTGCGCATCCTCGATCGTGCGGGCGATTTCGGACGGATGGGTCAGCATGTCGGGGCGGTGTATCTGCCATAGGTCGACATGGTCGGTGCCCAGCCGCGCCAGCGATGCGTCGATCGCGCTGCCCAGATAGGCGGCGCTGCTGTCATAGGGTACGCCCATGGCAATGCCGCCCTTGGTCGCCAGCACGATCCGCGCGCGCAGCCCCGGTTCGGCGGCCAGCACGCGGCCCAGCAAGGCTTCGGAGGCACCGAAGGGTTCGCCATTGTCCGGGCCGTAAATGTCGGCGGTGTCGATCAGGTCGATGCCCGCATCCAGCGCCGCGTGGAGCAGCTTTGCCGCTGCGCCGACATCGTCACCGCACAGGCGCCAATTGCCCCAGGCCAGCGCGGACACGGTGATGCCGCTTTTGCCGAGCGGGCGGCGGGAGTCGATGGGAGGCAGAAGATCCATGCAATATTCCTGTCAGACGAGAAGGTCGGGATTGATCGACGCGACCGATGCGCGCTCGACCAGTTCGTGGGGCAACCGCCGGTGCGTCAGCTGGACGCCCTCCAGCAGCAATTGGGTGGCCGCCAGCGCCAGTTCGCGCGTTGGCTGATGGATGGTGGTCAGTTGCGGCCACACCATGCGGGCCAGCGTCGTATCGTCGAAACCCGCCACCGACAGATTTTCAGGAACCGACAGGCCCATGTCATGCGCGACCGACAATACACCGGCGGCCATATCGTCATTGCTGGCGAAGATCGCGGTCGGGCGGCGTGGACTGGCCAGAAAGCGGCGCGCGGCGGCGACACCGCTGTCGAAATCAAATTCGCCCGCCGCGACCAGCGCCGGTTCGAACGCCAGCCCCGCCCGGTCGAGCGCGCGGCGATAGCCGAACAGGCGTTCTTCCGACGCCATATGATTGCCATGCCCCTTGATGAAGCCGATCAGCCGGTGCCCCTTGTTGATCAGAAAGGTGGTCATGTCGTCGGCGGCCTGCGCATCGTCCATGAAGACCGAAGATGTCAGCGCATGGTTGGTACCCGGCGAAATCCGCACGAAGGGGATGTCCATGCCCTCCAGCGCCTGCAACACAGATACGCAATCGGTCACGGGCGACGACAGGATGACGCCATCGACATGGGTTTCGGTCACAAGGCCGCGCACCTGATCGCCCACGGTCGCGTCGGTCACATCGACTGGCTGCGCCAGCAGGCGCATCCCTGCCTGATTGCATCCTTCCCAGCAGCCCATCTGGATCTGGTTCATATAATAGGGGCTGTGATTGTCGTAGATCAGCGCGATCTGGCCGGATTTGGTGCCCGCCAATATGCGCGCGGCTACGCTGGGGCGGAAATCCAGTTCGCGCATCGCCAGTTCCACGCGATCTTTGGTGTCCTGACTGACATAGCGATGCCCGTTCAGCACCCGGCTGACGGTCTTTACCGATACGCCCGCGCGCGCCGACACGTCGCGGATATTGGATCGTTCGCTCATGCTGCCCTCTCTTGTGCCAATGTGGCGAATAGGGGGGCAAAAGCGCTGTCGGGCAAATAGAAAACCGGCGGACGACCGTAAGGGGCGTCGATGATGTGGGCGCCCGGTAGATGGTCCTGCCCAGACCAGAGGTGCCGCCATGGCTTGTCGCCCGGCAGAATCACGGGGCGGGACGTCGCATCTGCCTCCACCACCGGCGCGACCAGCATGTCCGCGCCATAGAGATACTGATCCTGCACCCCGAACAGGCTGGCATCGCCCTCATAATGCAGGAACAGCGGGCGCTGCACCGGCAGACCGGTCGCGACCGCTTCATCGCTCAGATGGCGCACATAAGGGGCGAGCGACCGATGGATGCGCGACATGGCAGCGAAATGGGCGAGCAGTTCGGGGCTGGAATCGATCTGGATATTGTCGTCCGGCCGGTTGCCTTCATGGCTGCGCATCACCGGCGAAAAAGCGCCCAGTTCGCACCAGCGCATCATCAGGTCTGCGGTACGGACATTGCCGTGCAGGCTGGTATAACCGCCGACGTCGCTGTGCGAATAGGCGTTGCCGACCAGTCCTGAGGAAAGGGCGGCGGTGATGACGGTGTTGATCCCGTCATGCCGGGTGAAATCAACCGACTGGTCACCCGCCCATAACAGAGGGCAATAGGCCTGTACGCCGGAGAAACCAGCGCGCATGAAAAATATGACTTCGCCGGTCTTGCCGCGTGATTGGATAGCGCGCGCGTTGGTTTCCGCCCACAGCACGGGCCAGCGATTATGCGCCAGCATGGGATCGCTACCGTCATGCAGCCGCAGGTCCACCGGCAGATATTCGCCGAAATCGGCCATCCAGCCCGACAGGCCGAAATCCAGCATCTCACGCCCGATCACCCGGTCGGCGAACCAGTCCATCGCCGCGGGATTGGTGAAATCCACCACACCGCAATCGAATTCGCCGAAATCCACCAGATAGGGCGCATCGCTATCCTGTCGCAGCGCCAGATAACCCGCCGCCAAAGCCTCCTGATATTGCGCACCATCGTCCGCCAGATAGGGGTTCACATAGCCCAGGAAACGGACGCCACGCGCGGCGAGATCGGCGATGCGCGCAGGCAGATCGGCATAGCGCGCCTTCTGCCAGGACCAGTCCCAGAACAGGCGGCGGCCAAAGCTGGTCTGGCGGATGCCGATCCAGTCCTCGCACCACAAGCCGCCTACCGCTGCGCCCGCGTCCATGATCCGGTCGAGCCGTACAAAACTATTGTCGCCGTCCTTCAGGCCCACGATCGCGCCGCCGATCGCCCAGTCGGGCAGCGCAGGCTGCCGACCGAATCGAGTGCTGAGCTGGCCGACGAGGTCGATCAGGCTGGGTGCGGCGAAAAACTCTAGCGTCGCCTGCCCTTCCCAAACCTCAATCCGGTGGCGCTGCGCATCGGTGAAATCCAGCACCGAATAAGCGGTACTCGTGAGGTGGCAGGCATAGCGCCGCGACGACAGGAAGGTCGGCTGGGGATAGTTGGTCCACCAATAATCGCCGCCTGCCATGCCCTGTTCGTCCATCAGGCGGGTCAGTTCGGTACTTTTGTCGCGCCCCACCCCCGGCTCGCTGGTCCAGATCGGAAAGCGGCGGCCCGACAGGTCGAGATAGCTGACCTGTTCGCCCCCACCCCACACCTGTTCGCCCGGCTGCGCGTCCAGATCGATCCAGATGCGGTCATAGCCCGGTTCGAGCGTGACGATTTCCAGCGACTGGCCCGCGATGCGCAGGCGCAGCAGCGGCGCGGCATCGGGCGTGGCCGACAGCAGCATGTCACCCGACTCGATGCGGGCGTGGGTCAGCGCGACTCGATCGCGCGGCGCGTCCGAAATGGCGAAGTTGCCACGGATCATCTGCACATCGGCCTGCCCGCGCGCGATCGTGAAAGCGGGCTGGGCCGGGCTGTGCACGACAATCGGCTGTCCGGCCAAAAGGCACGAAAAACCGTCATCCTGCGAGGCAAAGGTCAGCGTCAAGGTCCGGCTCTCCCGATTGTGCTTCTTGTGCAGCAGGGCGCGCTGCAACCGCCCTGTCCGATATGACACCGCTTGACAGAAATGCTCGACGCGATCAAGAGACATCCAACCAACAGGACAACCTGCGGACGCCAGGGCCTTTGGGTCGCACCAGTTTCAGGAGGGGAAGATAATGACTTCGGCACAATCTACAGGCTCAAAGACGCGCAAAGCGTTTGGCCTTTCGGTTTCCGCCATCGCGCTGGCGACGGTTTTACCGGCCCACGCCCAGGTGGCGGATATTGTCGTTACCGCTCAAAAGGTTGAGCAGAACCTACAGGATGTTCCGATCGCCATCAGTGCGGTCAGCGGCGAAGCGATGGCGCGCGCCGGGGCCAAAAGCCTGGAAGACATCACCGCACTCGTCCCATCCGTCACCTTCCGCAAGGGCACGACCAACGCCAATAGCGCGATCGTCATGCGCGGCGTAGGCACGATCAGTTTCTCGGTCGCGGCAGAACCCAGTGTGTCCACCGTTGTCGACGGCATCGTATTGAGCCGTTCGGGCCAGTCCTTCCTGGATCTGGTCGATTTCGACCGCCTGGAAGTGCTGCGCGGGCCGCAGGGTACGCTGTTCGGCAAAAATGCGTCGGCGGGCCTCGTCAACATCGTGTCGAAGGGCGGCACCAGGGATTTCCAGGCCGAAGCCAATGTGTCGGCGACGAGCGATGAGGAATATCGCGGTCGCGTAACGCTGTCCGGCCCGATCACGCAGGATCTGAGCGCCCGCGTCACCGGCTTTTACGGCAATTATACCGGCAACCTCACCAACATCGCCGGGGGCCGCAAGCAGGACGTCAACGGATATGAACATTATGGTGCGCGCGGCCTGATCGACTATGATGGCGAAGGCGGCAAGATCCGTTTCATTGCCGATTATTTCAAGGCCGACGACAATTGCTGCGCCGAAGTGACCGGTGTGTCGCGCGGTGCCGTGCTGGACGGGGAACTGGGCATCACGCCACAGGGTGAGGATGGTCGCACGGTCAACCAGAATCTGGTCACCCGGTCGCTCGACCGCCAGTACAGCTTCACGATGAACGCGGACATCGACACGTTCGCCGATCATACGTTCAGTGTCATCACCGGCTATCGCAACTGGCGCAATACCGAGATTCGCGATGGCGACTTCCTGCCCCGCGCGCTCGTCGGCACGCCGCAACTGCACGACAACGGCACCGTCCAGACCGAACAGGTTTCGGCCGAAGTGCGGCTGGCGTCGCCCCAGCAGCAGGCCTTCACCTATCAGGTCGGCGGATTCCTGTGGTATTCCAAGAATAGTCAGGACTTCACCCGCCGCGACATCACCTGCGCCACATCGACATTACCGATCGATCCGGTGACAGGCGGACATCCGTGCAACCTGAACGACACCGTCAACACCCTGTTCCCCACCGCCACATCGCGCAGCGACGTGTCCTTCCGCAACTGGGCGCTGTTCGGTCAGGCCACCTATGAGATCACGCCCGAACTGCGCTTCACCGCCGGTGGCCGCTACACGCATGACAGCGTGTCCTACACCCATGTCCGTGGGCCTGCGGTCAATGCCACCACGGGCCTGCCCGCCGCGGGCGCTGGCCTGTCCAACCTCGGCGCAGGCGGCAGCATCGCCAGCGGCGGCAACGGCACCAACCTGTCCCGCGGCAACACCAGCGCCAGCAATTTCTCCGGCAAGGCAGTGCTGCAATATGATGTCGCGCAGGACGTGATGCTCTATGCCAGCTACACGCGTGGCTATAAGGGGCCGGCGTTCAACGTCTTTTTCAACCATGTCGCGCCGACCCATTCGACTCCGATCGACCCTGAAACGTCCAACAGCTATGAAGTCGGCTTCAAGAGCCAGTTCTTCGACCGCAAGGTACAGGTGAATGCCTCCGCATTCCTGGTCGATTATGACGGGTTCCAGGCCAATAACTTCGTTCTGCTGAACGGCGCGGTCGTAACCAACCTGACCAACGCGGGCACGGTACGGTCCAAGGGGTTCGAGGTCGATGCCATCTTCGCACCGACGACCGGCCTGACCTTCCGCGCCAACCTTGCCTATGCCGACGCGCGCGTGCGCCGGTTCAATCCCAACCCGTTGACCAATGCGCCCGACGCGCGCGATGGCACCCGCCTGCCGCTGGCACCCAAGCTCAGCTATACGGTGGGGGCCGACTATGATCTCGATCTAGGTCCGGTAAAGGCCTATCTGTCGAGTGACTGGCGCCATGTCAGCAAGCAGTTTTCCGACCTGGGCGAAAGCGGGCCGATCGATCCCTATGGTCTGTGGAATGCCAGCGTGGGCTTCTCCGACCAGGACGATCGCTATCGCCTGACCTTCATGGTGAAGAACATCCTGGACGACAGCTATGTCCTGCTGAACACCAGCGCCGGACAGCGACTGATGATCCCGCGCGATGCCGATCGCTATGCGGGCGTGAATTTGCGGGTGCGGTTCCAGTAAGACACGGGGCGACTGCACGCGCCCCGCTCTCTTCATCGCCCTCGCAAGCCCCCGGTGCGCCCTGCACCGGGGGTATTTTTTATGCGACGCTGATCAATGACCAGAAGAAAAGCCCGCTTCCGTCACTGCGGAAGCGGGCTGAATGCTGACGGCCCAAAGCATGATCGGCTCCGGTCAATCCTCCACAGGCACCAACGTCGGTTGCATCAGATGGATGAAGGCCAGTGCCACCAGATAGGCGCAGCCGCACACCACGAACAACGGCGCATAGCCAAGGCCATGGTCCAGCGACCAGCCTGCAAATTCTATGATACCCGTACCCGTCAGATTACCGCCGATCGCGCCCAGCGCGATGACGGTAGCGATGCGGCGGGTAGGGATGATTTCCGTCGCCATGCCGAAAATGTTGGTCGAAAAGCCCTGATGCGCGAACAGGCCCATGCCGATGCAGATCGCGGCGATCCATTGATTGCCCGCGACCATTGCCAAAGGCATGACCAGCACGATCAGGGCAAAGGCCAGCATCGCGCTTTTGCGCGCAACGTTGACAGACAAGCCACGCATCAACAGCGCAGGGAACAGCGCGCCGCTGCCGACTGCGCCCAGCGCCGCCAGGGTGAAGATGATCGCGATTGGCCAGCCCAGCGCCCCTTGCGACAGGTTGAACTGGCGCGCGAAGAAATCGGGGGTCCAGAAGAGCACGAACCACCAGACCAGATCGGTTAATGCCTTTGCCCCGATCACGGTCCAGCTCCGCCGGTCGGACAGGATCGCGCGCCATTCGACCTTGCCGCGCGTGGTCGCGGCCTGCCCGGCAATGGGTTTCAGCTTGGCGGTGTTGAGTTGCCACAGGATCAGCCACACCAGACCGAGCGCGCCCGTGACGATGAACGCGGCCTTCCAGCCGAACGCCATGGCAAAGGGCGGAATCAGGATCGGGGTCAGGATCGCGCCGATGTTGGGCGCGGTGTTGATGATGCCGATGCCGACCGATCGGCGCTGGATCGGCAGATAGATGGCGGCTGTTTTCATGGCTGCGGGGGTGTTGACCGATTCGGCGGTCGCCAGCACGGCGCGCGCGATCACGAATTGCTGCACGCTGGCGGCCAGCGCATGGGCCATGCCCGCCAGGCTCCAGACCGCGACGGCCAGGCCATAGGCGAAACGCACACCGAACCGATCGACGAACCAGCCCACGCCCAGCAACGATAGGGCGGCGGAAAGCTGAAACATCGATCCCAGATGCGCGAATTGCTGGTCGGTCCAGTTGAATTCCGCCTCCAGCATGGGTTTGAGCAGCGCCAGTACCTGCCGATCGACATAGTTGAGTGCGGTCGCGAGGAAAATGAGGCCGATCAGCATGTTCTGCGCGCGCACCGCGCCCGGTTCGGGCGGTGGCGATGCCAGCGGGGATAATGGCGGTGGCGATTCCGGTATTAAAGTCATGCTTCCCTCTCCCACAGATCGCCGCTTGCTGCCGACGACATTTTGATGACCATGACTTTGGCCATATTTTCGAGGCACTGCGCGCAAACCCCTTGCCGGATTGCGCACATGCCCATAAGCATCGATATGACACCGTAGGACATACGGCAAGCATCTTCCGCGAAGAAGGCTGCGAGCAAGAGGCGAGGACGAGATGAACGCAGATCATGCCGGCGACCTGTATGGCGAAATGTTCCTAGCCGAACAGATTGACCGGGCGCCGACGCGCAGCCGCATCGACCAGTGGAAACGACTGTGGCCCGGTATCGCCATCTGCGGCATCGCCAGCATCGCGGCGGCGTGGCTGTCCGAACATTATGGTGCGCCGATCATCCTGATGGGCCTGCTGATCGGCTTGTCGCTCAATTTCATCGCGGGCGAGCCGCGCACCCACCCCGGCCTCGACTTCGCATCCAAGACGTGCCTGCGCTGGGGCATCGTCGTGCTGGGCACGCAGGTGACGCTGGCGCAGATCGGCAGCCTTGGCCCAGTACCCTTCCTGGCGCTGCTGGTGGTGATGGCGGGCGCGATGGGCGCCGCGTTGCTGGTCGCGCGGATCAGCGGACAGAGCATGGCGATCGGCCTGCTGGCGGGCGGCGCGACCGCCATTTGCGGCGCGTCCGCCGCGCTCGCCCTGTTCGGGGTGCTGGGGGGCAAGCGGATCAGCCAGGGGCAATTCGCGCTGACACTGGTCGTGGTATCGATCGCCAGTGCGCTCGCCATGTCCTTTTATCCGCCGCTCGCCGGTCTGCTGCATCTGGACGATCGGCAGGCCGGGTTTCTGATCGGCGCATCCATCCATGACGTGGCGCAGGCGATTGGCGGTGGCTATGCCTATTCCGACACGGCGGGCAGCTACGCCACCATCGTCAAGCTGTCGCGCGTGGCGTTGCTGGCGCCGGTGGTCGCGATCGTATCAGTGCTGGTTGCCGATGAGGGCGCGACGGAGCGGAACTGGATTCGCAAGCTGGCCATGCCCTGGTTCATCACCCTGTTTCTGGCGGTGGTGGTCGTCAATTCTATCATCGCCGTGCCCGCGCCGGTCGCCCATGTCTTGCTGATCCTGTCCAAGGCTTTGCTGCTGCTGGCGGTGGTGGCCACGGCGATGCGATCGCGCCTGGACCTGATACTACAGATGGGCTGGCGTGCGGCGATGCCGGTGGTGGCCGCGACGCTGGCGTCCCTGCTGGTCGCCATCGGCTTCAGCATGATGATCCTGTGAAAGATGATATGACCGACATGCTCTATGACATCGCCATCATCGGCGGCGGCGTAAACGGATGCGGCATCGCCCGCGATGCGGCAGGCCGGGGCGCGAAGGTGCTGCTGTTGGAACAGGGCGACCTGGCCAGCGGCACGTCATCGGCATCGACCAAGCTGATCCATGGCGGCCTGCGCTATCTGGAACATTATGAATTCGCGCTGGTGCGTGAAGCGCTGACCGAACGCGAGCGATTGTGGGCGATCGCGCCGCATATCATCGCGCCGATGCGGTTCGTGCTGCCCCATGTGAAAGGGCTGCGGCCGCGCTGGCTGCTGCGCCTCGGCCTGTTCCTTTATGATCATATCGGCGGGCGCAAGGCGTTGCCCGCGACGCAATCGATCGACCTGCACACGCATCCGGCGGGCGCGCCGCTCAAGCCCGGCTTCGGTCCCGCCTTCGTCTATTCGGACGGCTGGGTGGACGATGCGCGGCTGGTGGTCCTGAATGCCCGCGATGCGGCGATACGCGGCGCGACCGTCCTTACCCGCACGCCGGTCGATCGTTTGGAACGGATCGACAGTGAATGGTCGATCGGCAGCGGCGTGCAGACCTTCCGCGCCAGGTCCATCGTCAACGCTGCCGGTCCGGCAGTGTTGGACCTCCTTGGTCGCGCAAACCAGCCGACCCGGCGCAAAATGCGGCTGGTGCGCGGATCGCATATCGTCGTGCCGCGCCTGTTCAACCATCCCTACGCCTATTTCTTTCAGATACCCGACGGGCGGATCTTCTTTGCCATCCCCTATCAGGGGGACTTCACCCTGATAGGCACGACCGACCGCGATCATCATGGCCCCCTGAGCGAGGTCAAAGCCAGCGAGGAAGAGATCGCCTATCTGTGCGACGCGGCCAGCACCTATTTCGCCAAGCCCATTACCCCGTCCGACGTCGTGTGGACCTATTCCGGTGTCCGCCCCCTGATCGACGACGGGTCGGGCAAGCCCGAAGCGGCAACGCGCGGCTATAGTTTCGACCTGGATCTGGACGATCGGGGCCAGGCACCGCTGCTGTCGATCTTCGGCGGCAAGATCACCACCTACCGTCACCTCGCCAAGGACGCGGTGGAAAAATTGCAGCCCCACATCCGTTCACTCGCGGGCGACGACTGGACCGCGACCGCCCCCCTGCCCGGCGGCGATTTCCCGATGGACGGGATCGACGCCTTGAAGGCCGATCTGGGCCGCGCCTATCCGTTCCTGGACCCAGCGACGCTGGACCGGATCACCCGCGCCTATGGCACATGCGCGCGCGACTGGCTGGGCGATGCCAGCGCCTGGGCGATGCTGGGGCAGGATTTCGGCCATGGCCTGACTGCCGCCGAAGTGGACTATCTGATGGCGCGAGAATGGGCGAAAAGCGCGCAGGACATAGTGTGGCGACGCACGAAACTGGGTCTGCGGCTGGACGCGGCGCAGGTTGCGGCGCTGGACCATTATATGGGTGAGCGACTGTGAACGGTGATCATATTCTGGTTCTGGATGAAGGAACTACATCCACGCGCGCGATCGTCTATGCCGCCGATGGCGCGGTGCTGCATGTCGCGCAGCAGGAACTGACCCAATATTACCCCCATCCCGGCCATGTCGAACATGACGCGACCGAGATATGGGAAAAAACGCTGGCCTGCGCGCGGCAGGTGATCGAGAAGGTGGGCGGCGCGGATCGGATCGCGGCGCTGGGCATCACCAACCAGCGCGAAACCGTGGTCGCGTGGGACCGGCAGACCGGCGAGCCGATCACCCGCGCGATCGTATGGCAGGACCGCCGCACCGCGCCATACTGTGCCGAACTGCGCGAAGCCGGGCATGAGGCGATGGTGCAGGCCCGCACCGGCCTGGTCATCGACCCCTATTTTTCGGGCACCAAGATGCGCTGGGTGCTGGACAATGTGCCTGAGGCCCGCGCGCTGGGCGACCGGCTGGCGCTCGGCACGGTCGAAAGCTGGCTGGTGTGGAAACTGACCGGCGGGCTGCATATCAGCGACGCCAGCAACGCCAGCCGCACCCAGTTGCTGGCGCTGGACGGCGCGGACTGGGACGCGCAATTGCTGGACCTGTTCGGCGTGCCGCGCGCAGCCTTGCCCGCCATCGTCGACAATATGGGGCATCTGGCCGAATGTCACCCCCCGCTGCTGGGCGCGGCCATCCCGATCTGCGGGCTGGCGGGGGACCAGCAATCGGCAACCATCGGCCAGCATTGCCTGATGACCGGCGATACCAAGGCGACATTCGGCACCGGCGCGTTCATTCTGACCAATATGGGACAGACGCTGCCCACATCATCGCACCGGTTGCTGGGCACCATCCTCTACCAGCAGGCAGGCGTGCGCCATTATGCGCTGGAAGGGTCGATCTTCGTTGCGGGCAGCCTGATTAAATGGCTGCGCGACGAACTGGGCGTGATCCGTACCGCCAGCGAGAGCGCAGAACTCGCGCGCGCGGTGCCCGACAATGGCGGCGTGTTGTTTGTGCCTGCGCTGGCCGGGCTGGGCGCGCCGCACTGGCGGCCCGATGCGAAGGGCGCGCTGACCGGCCTGACACAGGGCACCAGTCGCGCCCATATCGTCCGCGCAGCAATGGAATCGCTCGCCCATCAGTGCATCGACCTGCAATCCGCCTTCGCCGCCGATGGCGCCGCCTGGACGATGCTACGGATCGACGGGGGCATGAGCGCGAACGACTGGATGGCGCAGGATCTGGCGGACATGCTGGCTCTGCCGGTCGAGCGACCCGCCGACACCGAAACAACTGCACTGGGCACAGCAATGCTAACCGGCGTGGGCGCGGGACTCTACGCATCGCTGGAGGATGCGATGGCGATGGGCGGCACGGTGTCGCGCTTTGTCCCGGCGATGGACGAAACGGTGCGCGCCGGGCGCATCGCCCTGTGGCAGGACGGGTTGCGGCGGCATACTGGTTAAAATGTTCCCCTCATTCTAAATTGCACCGCTAGAATCGCCGCGTTTGGAGCTTTATAAAAGAATGAGGCCACTGGTGTCGGCATTCGCCTGATTTCTGCACATCAAGCCTCATTCGCTGTATCCCGCCGCGCGAGCTTCCTCGATCAGCCGTTCCACGAGGCCGCGACCGAGATGCTAGCCCGTGCATGGGGACGAATATATAGGCGCTTTATTTCGCATATTTCGGAAGAGACTTGGCGCATTGCGATGCAGCCTTCAATTTCGCCCTCCTGATCCGCAAGCAGCACGCATCCTTTAGGCGAGGCATATTCGCCCGGCAGGTTCGCGAACTCGGCATCATTGTTTTGACAATCGAGGTTAACAATCGTTGGCAAGTGCGGTCGGCACAAAGCACCGCGCCGTTCGCTAAACGCGTGATCGCGCCCAAATCGCTATGCTTGATTGACCGAATCCAAGACAATTCCACCATCACAAATAGTTGCAACATATTGCCAGGTTGGCTAGGTTGCCGATGCGGAATGAAAATGCGGATTTCCGCCCTTTCGCCAAAGATACAAGTCGCATGATTACTGCAACGGATAGCGGAAGCTGTCTGATGCCGTGCTTTGGGGGAGGCTTGGTCGATGGATCGCAAACAGGCTGTTATTTACGGTGGCGGCGCATTGGCGCTGATTGTCGGGATAACGCTTGTCGCGCGCAGCGGGGAAACACCCGTTACGCCCCCGCAAGCGCCAGCGCCTACCGTTACTGTTGCCACCGCCAAAGCCGCCGGGACGGCAATGCCGTCCAGCAGCGGCAATGGCGTGGCCCCGCCCGGAATGGATGCTGCCCGTCCCACTGATTGCCTGATCGAGCCGAGTCAGGTCGTTCGGGTGAACAGCGGTGTGGAGGGCGTGGTCCAGAATATCTATGTCGACAGGGGCGATGATGTTCGGCGTGGGCAGGTCGTCGCTCAATTATACACCGATGTCGAGCGCGCCGCCGCCGCCGCTGCGCAGGCCCGCGCCTCCAACCCCCACGCCGAACGCGCCGCGGCAAGTCGCGCGGCCTATCTTGCCACGGTCAGCCAGCGATCGGACCAGGTCAGCCAATATCTCGCCCGTGATGTCGTGGACGAAGCGCGCGCCAATGCGCAATCTGCCGCGGAGGAGCGCAAGGCAGCCGCCGAAGAGCAGCGGGTTGCCCGACTGGAATATGTCCAGGCGCAGCGCGTGATCGGACAAAAAACCGTGCGCAGCCCCGTCAATGGCATCGTGACCGAACGACGCATGGCCCCTGGCGAATATCGGGGCGCAGACGCGACGCATATTCTGACGATCGCGCAGGTCGATCCCCTGAACGTCGAAGTGTTCGCCCCCATTGCGCAACTGGACGCGGTGCAGGTCGGTGACGAGGTTTCGATTTTCCCCGAAGCGCCGGTCGGCGGAAAATATCGGGCGCGGATCAAGGTGATCGACCGCGTTTTCGACGCAGCCAGCGGCACGTTCGGGATGCGCCTGGCGCTGCCCAATCCCGGTAACAAGCTGCCCGCCGGGCTGCGCTGTCGGCTCGAAATCGATCGCAAACCCGCAAGCATCGCCACGCGGCCGGAGTAATCGGTCCCGCTCACCCCAATCAGACAGGAGCTTTACGGACATGACCAGGAAGCAAGCCTATTTCGCCGGGATCGCCATATGCGCCATCCTGCCGTCGTCCGTCAGCGCCGAAACCCTGCACCAGGCGCTGGAAGGCGCCTACCGCAACAACCCGACCATATCCGCCCAACGCGCCAGCATCCGTGTTGCCGAAGAGGATGTGCCACTGGCGCGCGTCGCCGGGATGCCAACGATCGACGGCAGCGCAACTTATCAGGAAAATGTCCTGACGGGTAAACCGGCACCGGGCGGATTTTTCTCCAACCCCGATCGCCAGTTTGTCGGCCAGCTCAACGCCAATGTTCCGTTGCTGGATTTCGGCGTTGTCCGCGGCAGTATCAGCGCGGCCAAAGCACGGGTGGAGGCGAGCCATTTTGGCCTGAACCAGACCGAGGCGGACCTGTTTTCCGCCGTCGTGGGGGCCTATATGGATGTGCTGCGCGATGAGGCAGTCGTCGGCCTTAACCGCAACAATGTCGATGTGATGCGCTATACCGTCAAGGAAGCGGTCGATCGCCGCCGTGCTGGCAGTCGCGGGCCGACCGATGTGGCGCAGGCCGAAGCGCGGCTGGCGCTGGCGGAAAGCCAAATGGAGACCGCCGGCGCGCGGCTGATTTCCAGCAAGGAGCAATATATCAGGCTGGTTGGCCATGCGGCCGAAAATCTGGAACTGCCGCCGCCATTGCCGCAAATGCCGTCATCACCCACGGAAGCTGTAGAAACGGCGTTGGCCAACAATCCTGAAATTGCCTCTGCGCACGTACAGCGGACCGCTGCGGGTTATGATATTGATGTCGCCAGATCGCAGGCCTATCCCAAATTCAGCGCGATTGGCGGGATCAGCCAATATGATTATCTCGGCTCGCTGGACCAGGGCACGGGGCCGCGCAATGGTGATCGTGGCACCACCGCCTTTGTCGGCCTAACCCTGAAAATGCCGATCCTGGATGGCGGTCGCACCGGCGCACAGACGCGCCAGGCGCTCGCCAAGCAGGATGTTGCCGACAAGCAGGCACTGGATGCCGAAGGCAAGGTCATTGCCGAAGCGCGCTCCGCCTTTGCCACATGGCAGGCCGCGACCCATGTGACCGACACCGCCCAGCGCGGCGTTACCGCCAATCAGCAGGTGCTGGCGGGAATGCGGGCGGAAGTCAGCGCCGGGCTGCGCCCGCTGCTCGATCAGCTCAATGCCGAACAGGAGCTGCTGAACGCCCAGGTCACGATGCTCACCGCGCGGCGCGATGCCTATGTCGCGGGTTTTGCGCTACTTGCCGTGATGGGCAAGGCGGACGCGGCGGACCTCAATTTTGACAAGAATATGCTCTATCAGCCGACCGTGAAACCAGATTGACCGGGCGGCATCCACCTGCTGCAGGTGCCGCCCTGCCACTGTCTTACTCGCCGCCGCCAAAGGCCATGGTCTTGCGAAGGCGCTCCTCGGCGAGTTCCGTCTGTCGCCGGTCGGCGGCGTGGCGTTTCTCGGCATTGCGCTGTGCCAGCCGCCGCAGCATATTCGCCTTGCCGTCGAACAGGGGCCAGCTGTTGGCAGACGAACCGACGATCCGGGCGGCGCGCGGCGCAAAATCCGTGTAAAGCTGGTCGTCCAGTGCGGTGATCGCAATGGTGCTTCCGGGGTCACCCTGCCTTGCCGCACGGCCGAACAGCTGACGATCGATCCGCGCAGTATCGTGAAAGCCGGTCAGGATAACATGCAATCCGCCATGGGCTTTGGCAGTTGGGTTCAGCAGAATGTCGGTGCCGCGCCCGGCCATATTGGTCGCGACCGTGACGGCCCCCGCTTCGCCCGCTTGCGCAATGATCTCCGCCTCCTCCTCGTCCTGGCGCGCGTTCAGCACGCGATGCGCTATGCCCGCATGAGTCAGCGCCTGCGAGACGGCGTCGGAATCCGCGACGGAGCGCGTGCCGATCAGCACCGGACGCGCGCCTTCCTGCGCGTGTATCCGGGCGGCTTCTGCGGCGACGAATGCCCATTTTTCCTGCGCCGATTGCACCATAACATGACCGCGATCGCTGCGCAGATTGGGGCGGTTGCGCGGGATCACCACGACCTTCAGCCCGTAATCGGCCCATAGTTCATCCGCCACTTCACCGGCCGTGCCGGTCATGCCGCTCAATCGCCGATAGCGGCGGAAAAAGCGCTGATAGGTGATCCGGGCCATCGTGTTGCGGACGCCGGAAATCTCCACCGCCTCCTTGGTCTCGACCAGTTGATGCAGCCCGCCTTCCCATGATCGGTCCGCCATGACTCGGCCAGTGGATTCATCGACGATCTGCACCTTGCCATCGGTGACGATATAGTCCCGATCACGCAGGAACAGGCGTGTGGCGGAAATCGCCCGCAGCGCCAGTTCTTCGCGCGCCAGCCTGATCCGCCATTGGGTGTGCGGCAGACCCTGGGACAGTTCAGCAACACTGTCCTTGCCATGCGCGGTCAGATGGACCGAGCGCGTGCCTTCAGTCAAAATATAGTCGCGACCTTCCTCCAGCATGGAAGCCAGTTCCAGTGCCGCGAGATAGACGCCATCGGTATCGCCCGGCAATTCGGCAGACAGGATCAGCGGCGTGCGCGCTTCATCGATGAAGATCGAATCCGCCTCGTCCACGATTGCGAAATGCAGGCCGCGCATCAATAGAGGTTGCGTACCCTGCCCGAACAGCTCTGCAATCAGGCGGCGGCCCTGCCCCCGCCTCTTTCCCAACGCCGTCTGATCGCGCAGATAGTCGAAGGTCATTTCCTTGTTCGTCCCATAGACGATATGACATCCATAAGCGGCACGGCGCTCAGGATTTTCCTGGCCGTGGACAATCAGGCCGCAGCGCAGGCCAAAACGTTCGATCACCGGGCGCAGGCTGTTGCAATCCCGTTCGGCCAGATAATCGTTCACGGTGAAAACATGCACCGGCATACCGGCCATCGCCGCGGTGATCGCGGGCAGCAAAGCGGTGATCGTCTTGCCCTCCCCCGTCGCCATTTCGGCTAGCCCGCCATCCAGCATCACCAGTCCGGCCATCAATTGCACAGGGAAATGACGCAGGCCCAGTTCCCGCCCGCTGACTTCGCGAATGAGGGCAAAGGCTTCGTCAACCACCGCTTCACCCAGCCGTTCGCGCATCAGCCGTTCGCGTATCTCGATACAGGCGGCGTCGAGTGCTTCGTCGGACAGGTCTGCACATTCGGCGGACCGCTGGACAATGCGCTGCGCCCGATCGAGCAAACTCGGCTTGCCCCGCTGCACGGCGAGCATGAAGCGCCCCAGCAGGAGATCGAGCGGCCGGTCCCACTTCCAAGATGGTGCTGGTCCGCGCTCGGCATAGGGTGCGATGACCGGGCGGGCATCGCTGCGCGCCTCATGCCAGAAATGGCGTGTCTTACTCAGCGCACCCCAGCGTGAAAGCGTCGCCTCAGCCATTGAATTGCGTCAGGAACAGCTGGCGCAGTCGGCGCACGAACTGCCAGCCAACCGGCTCCCAGCCCAGTTGCAAACGGACATGAACGCGGGTGCCAAAGCGCGCATCGCGCAATTGCTGCGGCAGGGAGACGTCGAACAGGAATACGCGGTTGAGCGCGGTCAGCCCCTTCTCATCGCCCGGATCTGTGGGGATGGTCCCCCCATATGTCGTGGAGAGTGCTTCGCTCGGCAGCTCAAATGTGCCGCCCGGTATCGCGCGGGCAATGGTCCCGTCCCAGTTGCGCCCCGGTTCGGACGCCAGCCAGAAACGCACGGTACGCAGCCGCGCCCGCACAAGCTCGATATCGTCCTGCGGCACGACGACGCGCGCCACGGCGGCATAGCCGGGCGTCACATAGCCAAGCAAAGTCCCTTTTTGCACGTAGCGGCCGGGCAAATCCTGCGCCGGTGCCTGGGTGAGCATGAATGTGCCATCGGTCCCGGCTGTCAGGCCCAGATCCCCCAGCCGCTGTTCCTGAACCACCAGCCTGCGGGAATATTCCCGCCATGCATCCTGGCTGATCTGCCGCTTGACCAGATCCCCCGCCAGTTCGGCATCGGCCTCCACCTCAAGCTGCCGCAAGCGCCAGCGTATCTGTTCGACTTCCGCCTCCAGCACCGGGTTTTCCGCCTGCATCAGCAGCGTCCCCCTTTTTACCCGCGCGCCGTCCGGTGCGGCCAGTCGGGTGATGACGCCGTCCGCGCCAGCGCGCACATGCGCCTCCTCCGGCAGCCAGACGATTCCCTGCGCATTAACGTGCAGCGGCAGCGGAACTGCAAACAGCGCCAGCATGAGCGCGCCGACGACGCCGAGCGTGATCCTGACCGCCCGTTTCCGGTTGCCATGCAGTTGCGGGCTGGACACCACATGGGCAAACATCTTCCAGACCGGAAGGCCCAGCCCGCTCCACAAGGACCAGAGCGCGATCAGCACCCCGACCACAAAATATTTCTGCGCCACGAACAGCGCGATGGCGATCAGCATCGTCATGCGGGCGATCAGCGCAGCCGGAGCAAAGAAGAGGAACCACCGCTTTTCACCCGGCGTCGCGTCGAACGGCAGTCCGCCGGGCGTGCGGAATATATATTTGTCGACCAGATGCGCCCAGAACCTGTTTGCGCGACTGCCAAGATTGGGAATCTCTATGAGGTCGGCCAAGATATAATAGCCGTCGAACCGCAGAAACGGATTGCCGTTGACCAGCACCGTCGACACCCCGGCAATCAGCATGATGTTGAACGCGATGGCCCGCGCCAGCCCCGGCTCCATCAGCACCCATGCAAAGGTTGCAAGCGCGGCGACAAACACTTCGGCAATCATGCCCGCCGCGCCGACCAGCGCGCGCTGCCATTTGCTGGCAAGAATGCTGACATGCGAGGCATCAACATAGGGAACAGGCACGAGGATGAGCAGCATCACGCCCATTTCCCGCACTTCGCGACCGAAATTCTTGGCAGCAAAGCCGTGACCCAGCTCATGGATGCATTTGACCAGCGGATAAATGAGGGCGATGAGCAGCAGATTGTCCGCCGCCAGCACCCGATCGGCCAGATTGCCGGTCATCTCGTTCCAATGAGTGCCAACCAGCAGCAGCGCGGGGACGACCACGCACAGCCACAGAAACAGGCCCGCGACGCTGAACAGCGGCGCGACCAGATTCATGTGGCGGGTAAGGAAACGATCCGGGTCGACTAGATTGATCCGCACCGACATCGGGCTTTTGAGATTTTGCAGCCAGCGCTGGCGACGTTCCTTCTTGAGCCGCTGATAGGCTTCGCTGGTGTCGGGCAATGTATCGCTGGCGAGCAGGTCTGCCGCATGTAACTGCCCCAGCGCGGCAATGACGTCGTCCTGACTGGGTGCATCTTCACCCAGACGGTCCACCAGCAATTCCCACAGCGCCTCGACCGTCATCGATCCGTCCAGTCGGCCCGCCAGTTCATAGGCGCCCTTGGGGAAGCGGTGCGCCTTGCCGGAGGCGCCATCGTCAATCACATACCAGACCTGCCCGCGATAGCGATGCCTGCGCACCCGCACATGCCCCTTGAGCCGGGGGCGGAGGCGCGCGACCTGAAACCATGACGAGCTGTGGAACGGATTGGCCATGATGCGCTCAGGGCATCCACTTCCAGAAGAAAAGCTGGAGCCAGTTGCGCAGTCCACGTGTCCATATCCAGAGGTTCGACCGGCGGTCGATCGTCACCTTGGCAATGCCCTCCATGCCCGGACGCAGCGTCTGTGGCGCGTCACTGTCCAGCTCGGCCTCGACCCGAAATGTGTTCTTCCCCTCCTGCGTTCCGGTCACGGAGGAGATACGGGTGACGACGAACGGCACGGTCTCCCCGGCAAGCCCGGTCGGGGCAAAGCGCCCCTTCTGCCCCGGCCGCACATAGGTGATATCCGCTTCCTCGACATGAAGGACGACGCGGAAATCGTCGAGCGGCGCCACTTCGAAGAGGATTTCGCCTTCCTTGACCGGCGTGCCGACAAGCTGGCTGACATCACCGGAAACCAGCACGCCTGAGAGCGGGGCGAGAATATTCGTTCGCGCGAGCTTATATTCGATGAGGCGGAGTTGGGCTTGCGCCTGACGCAGCTTGGCCCCGTCGAGGTTCATGTTCGATCGCTCATGCTTGGCGAGCGATTCGCGATATTCCCGGTCAAGCTGCTGCACCTCGCTCACCGAACGGGCATGGTCTATCTGCAAATCGCGATCGTCGAGCGTGGCAAGCAGCTGCCCCTGTTTGACGACATCGCCCGCGCGCGCATGGGACTGCGCAATGAAGCCGGAGAAGGGCACCGCCGCCGCGCGTTGCACCCGCCCCTCCAGCGCGGCATCGGCGCTGACCCGGAACTGGGCGAGCGGCACGAGCAAGATCAGAAGCAACAGGAGAGCGGCAACGCCAAGCGCCTTGGCAAGTGGACGGCGTGGGCCGAACAAGGCACGCGCGCCGTCCATCATATGCCGACGCGCGCGGCCACCGAACCAGCGTTCCTCACGCAATTTGAAGGCCAGCAACTGCGCGGTCAGGCTCGCCACGCTCTGCACGAACAGCAGGTCGCGCGGGGCAAACGCCACCCCCTCGGCATCGCGCTCCAGCGTGATGACACCCACCGGCAGCCCGCGATCCAGCACCGGCACGGACGCGACCGCCGTCAATCCTCCGCCCGCGGCAAGCCGAGCCTGTTGAAGCGTGATCAGACGATTGCCGTCGGACGGCGGCACGCTCAATGTAACGCCCTGATCCAGCGCCTCGTCCATCGCCGCCTCAATCGCTTCAGCGGTATCGGATTTCTTGCGAAACCACGCACCATGCGACATCGCGGCGAGCGACACTTTGTCCTTGTAAACCTTGCCAAAGCTGACCCGCGTACAGTCCAGCGCGACCGCCAGAGCATTGCACAGGCTGACCGCCGATTCATCGAAGCTCTCATGCTCCTCGATCGCCGCCAACACATCGAGCGCCGCAATGGATGCTGCATTTCTATCGGCCTGTTCGGTGGCCTGATGCTGCCATACGATCGACAATATCCAGCCGACCCCCCAATGGAGTTCGCGCAATATCGGCTGCAATCGCTCCGCCGTTGCGCCAGTAATGACGAGGACGACCGCGCCATAGGTCCGCCCGGCAGCCGCGATGGGATAGGCGATGCCGGTCTGGGCGGGATGATCCGGGTCGTTTTCAACGACGGCCTGGCCACTCGCCAGCGTCTGTTCGGCGACTTTGCGCAGATGCGGGATATCCTGCGGCCCGGTAGGCCAGGATGCTGCCGGCGCGAAGCTGTTTTCCTCCCCTTCCAGTACGACAAGGCCGGCGACCGCCCCAGGCGCGCGCGCGCATTGCAAATCTAGCCAGGCGCGGCAAAAGGCCCCGGCATCGCGTGCGCTGGCCATCGATGCCCATAGCCGGGCATCGTCGGACGGTTCGGATGTGGAGGGCATGGCTCTCAAATTATTATGGCCCCTGAAACTGTCGCCCGCCTGATCATCCGGCGCTTCCCCAACCATTGGCCAGCCATGAAGGCACTGCGACCATGGGCGCAAAAGCGCGTCTGGTCGCGATCACCCTATCTGCCGATCTCACCCTCAGGCAAGCTTACCGTATCGCGTTTCATAGTCACGCACGAGTTGCGTCAGCGCCTCGCTCAGCCGTTTCGCGGCAAAGGGGCTGAGGATGATCCGGTGCTGCAAATCCACTTCCAGTTCAGCGGGCGTAGCGCTGGGCTGGTCCCAATTCTGGTTCACACCGAAATTGAGGACCACCTCTTCACGGGTGCTGGTGGCGTTGCACATATTGCAATAGCTGCTCTTGAGATTGGCACTGTTGAACCGAAGCTTCTGCTGGCGCGGCGCGGCCTGTCCCTTGGGCGTCGCGGTCTTGTCATTCATGTGCTTGTCTCCAGTTCGCCCGAAGGCCCTTCACCAGCGGGCGTGGCAGCCTTGCGGCGCTTGTCGCCCGTCTTTTCTCTCGGCCGATTGAGGCCGGGAATGAGAATGGGAATGAAATCACCACCAGTCGTGCATTCACGATCATCGCCATTGTCGAGCAGGAAGCGCGACAGCCATGTCGAGCATTGATCATCGGCCTCCGTCATCGCGGCCATCATGCCTTGAACGGCAGGTCGCGCAGCCATGTTGATTTTCGGCGGCACGGCAGCGGCGGTCGCGACACCTGCTGGCATGACAAGTCCATCGCCCGGCGCTGACGCGGTTGGCACCGGCGCAACAGGTGCCGGCGTCGCTGGCGGAGCCGATGCGGGCGATGTCGGCGTGCCGGATTCAGTCGTCGGGGCGGTAGCGCCGTCATCAGGCTGGTCCTGCTTCTTGCCGTCCATACCCTCTTCATACCAGGCCGAATTCGTCGCGTGGATATCCTGCGCCCAGCGATCCACCGCATCGTAAAAGCCATAAGTGAGCGGACCGAAATCAGCAGGAGGCACGACCTGCGATCGCCACAGCGGCGCTGGCTTTACCGGGGTAAATTCGATGTCCGGCAGGTGCGGGTTGGCGAACGGGCGATAGTCGCGGATATCGGCGATCAGTGAAGGTGGCGCATCGCCCCACGCCGCAAAGCCCTTGTCGATGTCCAACGCCACGCGCGTCGCCAGCCACAGGTCCGCCATGGTTTGCTGACGATCGGCATTGGTATCACCATAATAGCCGACCAGTTGCAGCGCCTCATCATCCTGCGTGGCCGACGGCGCAGCGGCGTTTATCGCCACGACCTTGACTTCCAGCACTTCGCTCGACCCGTAAGGGGCCGTTTCCGGCACGGTCGCATCCAGGCTGAGTATCCAGCGCTCACCCGTTGCGATCGGCGTATCGCTGCTGACGCTGATCCTGGCGAGGCGCTTGCCGCCAGCGGCAGCCTCCGTCACAAAGCCAAGGCTCGCGCCCGCAGGCAGATCGGCACCCGGCAACACGCCGTCAACGCGCAACAGCGCGGGATCATACATGACCGTGAATGTCATGGTCTTGACCCCGCCCTGGCTGGCGAAGCTGACTTTCAGCCCGGCATCATCGGCGAGCGGGACATCGACATGCTCGCCCGGCCCGCGCATGAAGTCCGGCAGGCGCGCGCTGCCCGCCATGGACTGGCTGAAGATCAGGCTGGTTTGATAGGCACCGCCGATCAGGCCATCACTATTGCCGTCCAGCACCGATCCATCCGCGCTGATGAATGCGCCATCGGCGATGATCAGGTCATAGCTGCCATATTGCAGCGGCTTGCCATCGGCGCGGGTGAGCGTGAAGCCCAGCCCGTCGGCCGCGAAGCCGAGTGTGAGAGCAACCGCATTGCCACTACCGTCAGTGAGTTGCACCGCCTTGCTGCCCACCAGAGCATCAAGCGGTTCGGAAACGCGCACGACCAGTCCGCCATCGGCAAAGCCCGCCTGCGTCAACCGCAGCAGGGGCGGATCATTGACGACCAGATTGATCGGCGAAGCCAGGAAGCTGCCGTCGTCATTGCGCAAACGCGCGCTGACCAGGAAATTGCCATCATCCGCATATATATGGCTGGCCGCGCTGGCGCTGCCTGCCACCGAAGCGGGTGCCGTGCCGTCGCCCCAGTCGATGACCCATTCGATCGGGCTATCATCGCCCGGATCGCTCGAACCGAGCGCGATGGTATAGGTCTTGCCCGTCAGTGTCGTCGTCAGGCCCGTTACGCTGAGGATCGGCGCAACATCAGCGACCGCGACATTGAAGCGCTGCTCGGCCAGCGCGCCATGGGGATCGGTCACGCGGACGGTAAAGACCGCATCCGCGCCGCCATCGGCAGGCAGCCAGTTCAGCACCCCGCCCTCGGTCAGCGTTGCCCCCGCAGGCCCCGACACCAGCGAGAATATCAGATCGCCAACCGCATCGTCGTCATCGCTTGCAACAAGCTGCAACGACAGAGCGCTGCCTTCATTCACATTGACCGGGCCGACAGCCGCCAGCACCGGCGCGATGTTCGTCACCTCGATATTGAAGCCGGTCTCTGCAAATGCTCCCAGCGGATCGGTTACGCGCACGATCACCGGCTGGCTGCCAAGCCCGGCGGCCGTCCAGTTGAACTGGCCATCGCTCGTCACATTTGCCCCGGCCGGACCGCTGACCAGCGAATAGACCAGCTGCGTCGCGGCATGATTGCCGTCACTGGCAGAAAGGGTGATCGCGACATTGCCGCCCGTCTGGACTGAACGATCGGCGATCGCCGCGAACATAGGCGCCGGATTGGACACGGTGATCGCAAAGCTGCGTTCGGCAATCAATCCGCCGGTATCGGTGACGCGCACGGTCACGCTCTGGGGACCGGGATCGCCCGCCTGCCAGCTGAACAGGCCGCTGGCAGAAATGGCAGCGCCGTCGGGGCCGCTCACCAGCGAATAGGTCAGCGCTTCGGCGACATCTTCATTGTCGCTGGCCGTGATCGGCAGGATGAGCAGCTTGCCGCTTTCAATCGCAACATCGCCAAGAACAGGCAGCGTCGGCGCGGTGTTGCCGATGACCGGCACGACATTCAGGGCGAAACTCCGCTGGTCGAACCCACCATCGGGATCGGTGACGCGCACCGTCACCTGGCTGGGGCCGTTTCCTATCGCTATCCAGCGCAGTTCGCCGGTCGGCGAAAGCGTCGCGCCACTGGGTCCAGCGATCAATGTATAGGTCAGGTCAGTTGCGGCGTCATCCTCATCGCTTGCCGCCAGTTGTAGCGTGAACAGCGATCCTGCATTGACGTCACGATCAGGCAGCGCGGCAAAGACAGGCGCTGCATTGCCAGGCGCCACGACGGTGATCGCAAAGCTGCGCTCGGCGGTTCCGCCGTCGCGGTCGGTGACGCGAACCGTGAAATTCTCAACGCCCGGCAAGCCGGCTGTCCAGCTTAACAGGCCCGAAGAACTGACGCCGGCACCGGCGGGGCCGGATACGAGCTCGTAGGTCAGATCTGATGCGATATCCTCTACGTCACTGCCCAGCAGATTGAGCGTCACGAAGCTGCCCTGCACCGCGCTGCGATCCTGCACGACAGCAAGCCCCGGAAGATCGTTGACGGCATTCACAGTGATAGCGACACTGGCCGACACCGGCGCGCTCAGGCCGTCGGAGATGCTGTAAGTGAAGCTGTCCGCACCTGCAAAATTCATATCCGGGCGATAGGTCCACGCGCCACCCGTCACGGTCGGGGGGATGAGCGTCCCGTTTGCCGGGCCGCTCAGGATCGCGACACTCAGCAGATCGCCATCGGCGTCATTGTCATTGGCCAGAAGATCGATGACGATGTCCTGATCTTCGTCCCCGCTGCCGCTGTCATTGGCCGCTACCGGCGGGTTGTTCACTACCGCCGCAAAAAAGACATTGTCGATGGTCACACGGCTGTCGAGATCGCCCATCGCAATGAGATCGAAGGAGAGCAACGCGCCGTTGCTGCGGTCGATACCCGCAAGCGAAACAACCACCGTCGCGATGCCCGTCAATGGATCGCTGCTCACGGTCACGCCAGGAGCGAGGTAGAGCGATCCGTCGGCCTGCAGGTTGAGCAGGGCGTCGGACAGGTCCAGCCCGTCGAGATCACCCAGCAGCGACTGGCCGGTAACCGGATCGAGCAGTGCCACTTCAAACGCATCGGGCGGCAGCGCGCTGTTGGCCCCCAGAACCGCAGAACGAATCTGGAAACTGATTTCCGTCGCGCCATTGGGCAGGACGAATTTCTGGTTGAGCGAGGACAGGAAACGGCTGTCCTCGGCCAGCACGCCCAGGCCGCCGGAAACCACACCCCCACCGACTGGCGACCAGCCCGAAGCCGCACCGAAATCGCCATTCTGGAACGGTGCGGTCGCCGGGGTTTGCGGTGCCAGCAAGGCGAGCGGCGCGATGGCGGCAGCCGCCGAATTGCCAGTCCCTGTGAGCGCGACAGTGCCTACCGCCCCTGCGACCGGCGCTACGACCGGCACAACCGGCAGATCGGCCAGGCCCGGCAAGCGCCGTTCGCCCAGGCCCAGCGATTCATTCATCACCCGCCCGACGGTCGTGGTCGGCAGTCCCGACAGGCCAAGTTCATGGCCCATTTCGTGGATCAGCACGGTGAGCAGGTCATACCGCCCCGCCGCCGCGCCGCCGTCGATGGCGATCAGCCGACCGCCCGACGTCAGGAACTCGCTTGCCCCGCTTGGCGTGATATCGACGAACCAGCCGCGTCCGGCACCATCCGCGTCGATCGTGATGACATTGCCTGAATGGACCGCCAGCGTCGCATCCTGATGGTCGGTCAGGGCGAATTCCAGGTCCGCCAATTTCTGTGCGTCGCTATCGCTGATCCCCGCGGCCATCCAGGCGATCCGCGCATCGTCGACCAGGCTGGCAAGCTGTTCCAGCGTAACCGCCGGAGCCGCAGGCGTGATCGCGACTCCTTCGGCCGCAACCTGTGGCGAACCTGGCATAACGCCATTCATAGCCGCGACCGTCGTGAAGCGCAGATCGTCGAGCAGATATATCTGGCTGACCGCCGTACCCAGATCCTTGGCCGCGTTGGTGATCGCGTCGATGAATGCCGCGTCCTCCAGATCCTGCTTGTCCTCAGCGGTCGGCGCCATATTTTCATGGGTGATCGTGATCGTCGCTGAACGGCCCTTATATTCGTCGGGAACGATGACCGAAAATTCGCTGGACGTGAACATCCCGGTGCCCAGATCGACCTGCCGCGCGCCAGCCTCCTGATTGGCGACCAGCGCATCGATTGTCGGCAGTCCGGCCCCTTCAAAACGCACGCGAATTTTCGCGCCGGGCTGCAACATATAGGGCTTGTACACCTTGAAGGTCAGATAGGGCTGATCCTCCGGTACATAGACGAAATTGTGGGTGATCGAATCCAGCCCCGGCAGGATCCGTCGTGTCTCCATCTTGATCGCCTCCCAGATGTCGCCATCGGGCAGGAAGGAATCGATGATCTTGGTGAGGGCGGCGCTGGCCCCCATGATCAGCGAATAATTGTCCTGATTGGGAAACAGCTTGTCGAAGCCGTTTTCGATCGCATTGGAAACATAGGCCTTCAAGCGGTTCAGGCCCGCCTCATCTTTCGTATCGGCACCCAGGGACATGGTGACGCCGGTGCTTTCGACCAGCGTGTTCAGGCCGTCATTGAGCGCCTCTGTCGCCATGCCAGCGGCCTTGAAGACCTTGTTGGTCGCCTTGAAATATTTGTTGACCATGTCGATCTTTTTGCCGGCATCAAAGCCCGCCCAGCCGATAACCTTGGCGGCCAGCTTCGCCTCAACAAAGTTCAGCGTCGGCAGCTTGAAATTGCCGATGGTGATCTGGTTGGCCAGGCTGACCTGGCTGTCGAAAAAGTCCTCCCAAATCTTGACCAGCACCTTCTTGACCAAAGCCTGGGGATTGGTGTTGACCATGAACAGCGCGGCGACATCGATTTTGCCGATGGCATCGGCATCGGGCAGGCCAAGCAGATCGAGCTTGAACCCCTGCCCGCCATGAAATGCGAAGCCGGGAATTTCGTAGGAAATCGGGAAGCGGCCGGCATCGTCGGCCAGTTCACCGGTCGCAATGCGCTCCAGATGGACATTGAGCGATTCGCGGGTGCCCTGTTCGAAATTGCCGTTGAAGATGCTCTGGACCGCTGAACCCCCAGGATTGGGTGCCTCGCTATTGTCCTTGGTGACATCAACCTCGCCACCGCTGATGATCGGCCGGAAATCCGCCCCGCCGCCTGCGGCCGAATAGAACCAGCCGGTGCCCACGCCGTCGGTGATGTTGAAATGCGTCGTGGAGGTTGTGTTGCCGGTGACCATCTGGCTCGCCGCACCGATGCGTACCGACATGCTGGAGCTTGTCACCTTGCCCGGATCGACAAAATACCATGGCTCCATATTCCATTGGTCGAGCGACGGCAGGCCGAACACTTTGGGCCGGATGCCATCGTCGGTGATGCGCCGATAGATATCCAGTCCCTGGAATTTGGTCATGTTGGTGTCGATCGTGCCGGCATACCATTGCCAGACGCGGCTATGCGGGCCACCTGCCCCCAATCCGGCAAAATCGTCCAGATTGAACCCGGATACGCCCGGAACCACGCCGCCCAGATATCGCGAAATATCCGTCGGGCCGATGTCGCGCCCGTTGGGCGTGGCCGTCGTGAAAGTTTGCGAGGCGGCATCCTGATAATAATTGTCGCTGAAGCTGATGTTCGACCACAATTTGACGTCGGGATCGAGGAAATCGCCGAACTTCACCGGATCAAGTTGCACGCCCAGCGTCTGCGCCAGATCCTGGAATTTCTGAATGCGGAACGCCATCTTGGCGGCGCCCGCCGCTTCGACCATGCCCTTGCCGACACCGCCCAGGATCGCCCCTGTCGCCACCAGCGAAAGGCCACCGGAACCGACCGCCGTGCTGACCGCGCCGACTGCCGTGGCGACCGAACGCACAGCGAGCGCCAGCGATTTGAAACTGCTATAGGCCTTCGCGATGTTCAGCAGGGTGTTGACCGGAATATCCAGCGAATCCTGGACGAAATCATGCGGGTCCAGCGTCGTCATGTGGATGCCGCTGGTGACCCGGCCATAATAGCCAAGGCGCTGGATGATCTCGCTATTGACCACCGTTCCGCGTGAATGGCCGATGAAATGCAGAGGCGAACTGAGCAGC
This sequence comes from Sphingobium sp. FG125, assembly GCF_057809795.1. Taxonomy (NCBI): domain Bacteria; kingdom Pseudomonadati; phylum Pseudomonadota; class Alphaproteobacteria; order Sphingomonadales; family Sphingobiaceae; genus Sphingobium; species Sphingobium sp. FG125. The sequence goes on along the minus strand of NZ_JBMDKQ010000001.1, from coordinate 323,597 downwards.
GTATTGCTCGATTCCGCGTCCAGATCCATGAGCGCGGCAAACAGGGCGTCGGCGGCAGCTTCGGAGAAGCCTGCTTCGGCATGGGCGGATTCGCGGACCCAGTCCGAAACCAGCACGACAGGCTTGCCGGCATAGGCTGCCAGCATATCACCAGTGACAACCCTGGTCGGGTTGCTCATGTCCACCCAGGTGCCCTTGTTCTTGTCATAGAGCAGGACGATGCCGCCCCCGCCCAGACGCGAGATCATCTCTCCCATTTCCTGGAAAGCCGCAGGCTGGTGGAAGGAATCATTGTCGGTCCAGATGCCGTCCAGCTGGAAACCATGGGTCAGTACGGTCACGCCGTTGAACGTGCCGGCCGGCACCTTATCAGGCAGAACGGTAAACTGCCGGAAATCGCGAATGCCAAATTCGGTCGAACGGACGCCCCAGAAATAGGTCTGGCCACCGGTCAGAACGCGCGCAAATTCAGGATCGAACGTCAGTTCAAACTTGCCTGGAGGGAGCTCCCCATCGGGCACGACTTCGCCCGTCGCCAGAACCCGCCATTTGCCCGATTCCAGGTTCAGCTTGGTAAAGATGCGGCTGGGATGCTTGTCGGAACCCTGCCAGTCAGGCTGTTGCAGCAAACCTCTTTCGCGGATCGGATCGTCCGGCCACAACCCGTCGCCGGGCGCGAGCGTGCTGAGATAGAAGCTGGTTTTCATCACCGATCCGGCCGGTATCAGCGTCGGATCAAATTCCCACTTGAAGGTCAGCGGCGGCGGGTTGTCGCCGTGAAGGTCCAGTTCGGTCGTCGGGGTAAGCAGATTGAGCGCCTGGATGGCATTAAGCGCCAGTCCGCGCCCATGACGGGTGACGTCGACGGCACCCTGGCCGGTGGATTCATTATAGATATCGAACGGATAGTTCGGATTATCGATCGCCTTGTCCTGAAACTCGACGAGCAGCTTGTCGAAATCGCTGCGCTTGGCAATGTCGCGGACCTTGTTGATGTCCATGATGACGATGTTACCGGCACCCCGGTAATTCGCGTAAAGCTTGGTGCCGGAGCTATCGACACGCAATTCCTCCAGGAACGCGAACGTAACCGGCGTCGTTGCCCCGACGAGCCGACGGTTCGGCCCGAACGGGTCCTTGATGACGAGAATTTTGGAACCGACCCGGTAAAATTCATCGACCAGTTGCGAGTAATCCAGGTCGCGATACCAATAGAGCGTCGGCAAACCCCAATCGGCGACAAACATATATTCCAGGTCGGGCGTGACTGCGATGCCCGACGCATTATGGACGTTGAGGTCCGGCACCCGGCCGATCGAAAAGCGGCCTTCATCGGTGCTGCGCTTCTTGTCGACGCTGATGACCAGCCCGGCGATGGTGAACGGCTGTTCGAACACGCCGATTTCCTGCCCCATGGTCAGGGTCGCGACCTGGGTAACGACGTGCGTTCCGGCAGGCGTGCGCTCCAGCAACTTGGCACCGCGATTGCGGTCCCCGCGCGCAACGAACACCATCTTGTTGGGATCGACCGTCGGCTGGATATCGAACACCTCGATGCCTGCCGCCACCTTGTCCACAACCGTGCGCCATCCGTGGATATTGGCCTCTCCCTCGACTGGCCGTTGCTCCTCGTCGACGTTGAGGACCATGATCAGGCCGGGATCGCTGTTCTGATTGTTGATCCAGGGGCGCTGACCAAACATTTCGGATACCGGCAGGCCCACATAGAGGCGGGTGCCATCGGCGTTCAGTGCCATGCTGGTGATATGGCCGAACTGTTCGCCCTGGCTGGTGATTTCCATATTCAGCGTATGTTGCGGGTCGGCGACGACCTTCAGATAATTGTCCCGGCCCGGATCAATGTTGATGACATAGACCTTGCCCAGCCCGGCAGCGTAGAGATAGCCATTCTCCGTATCGACGGCGAGCGCCGTGACCACCCCGCCCTCGACCTTGATGAAATCATTGTCGCTGTTGGGGTTGAGATCATATTGGCGCAGCGTCAGCGTATCGATGACGGCAATACCCTTTTCGGTCGCCACAAATGCTGCGCCCAGGTCGCCTGTCACGACGATTTCCCTGACCGGCGCGCCCAGATCGATACGGGCGATCAGCTGGTCTGTAGGCTGTGTCGTTTCGAACGAGAGTTTGCGATCGATGATCTGCACGCCCTTCGCATCGCCGACAAAGGCATATCCCGCCTTGTTGTCGATCTTGACGACCGCGCTTTCGACCAGTTCGGTGAAATCATTGGGCTCACCGCTCGCCGATCCGAACGATCCGACAGCCGGGCGGACGATCGTGATATCGCTGGCTCCCAGCAGGACGGTGGACGGTGCCGTGAAGCTGAGCTGCTGCGTTCCGCCAACGCTGCCGGTTATAACCGCATTGGTTATCACAACCCGCTTCGATCCGTGGGTCAGGACGACCCGGACGTTGCTGGTCTTTGCGCTGATCGATCCGGCTTCGCCGTCGATGAAGTCAAGCCCTGTCATCGTGACGGACGTGCTGCCGTCATTGGCGACCAGCGATGCGACGCTGGAGACGATTGGCCCCTTGTCGGACTGGAAGGCCTGTGGCGGGAAATTGGCAAGGATGGTCTTGCCGTCGTTCAGGTCCGCCTGCGTGAATTCAGGTGACAGGTCTATCCGGCGGACGGCGTCCTGATCCTTCGCCAGATCGGAGTAAATCTGTATCTCCTTGAGCTGCGCAAACAGCGGCAGCGCGATCGACCCGATGGCAGCGCCAGCCAGACCGAGCGCGACCGTCGCGCCAGCCAGGCCGCCAACGGCCGCAATGCCGATGGCAGGCGCAAACACCAGCGCATTGAGCGCCGTGAAGCCAACGTTCAGCCGCAGGATCGGCAACGGCGTGGCCGCACCCGCGACCAGGACCGCGCCACGCCTGCTCAGGCCCGGAAATGGCGGCGACTTGGCCCGTGCCATGCCGTCGGCATCGATCACCCCGGAATCGATGACCGTCCAGACCGGAATAGTCTCGCCATTTGGCCCAAGCGGCAAATCAACGCTGGCAAAGAACCAGACCTGATCCCCCGGATTGCCCGCTACCGGCACCGCGATCTGGGCCGTATCGTTAAATTCCGCGCCATCGACCTGAAGGTCGAATGCGCTCATGAAGTGGAACGCATCGGTCGCGGGCATGACGATGGGCAGTTCTGCCTCCGTCAGCGTATCGATCGTGACCGTGGCATTGCCGCTCAGCGCGCCCGGCCCAAAGGCGATCTGAACGCCATCGGCATTCTGCACAATGGCACCCGCAGCGCCATCGACCGCAACATCATCCCCAATGACCGGCGGTGTGACGGACACCATCACCCGATCCTCGCTGAAGCCGTTGATCACGGTGACAAAGGTCGATCCGGCACCAACTCCGCGCATCAGGCCGTTTTCATCGACGGTCACGATCGCGCTGTCGGCGGATACATAGACGGTCCCTGCCGCCGCCCCGTTGGCGAAGGTTTCCTCCGTCGGATCAAGGCTGGTGATAATGGCGCGCGAGCCGCCGTTGGGCAGCAGGGTCACGCTGTCGGGATAGGCGTTGATCCCGTAAATCTGCGTCATCAACTCACGCACGCTGTCGGGTTCGCCCACCGTCAGCGACGTAGCCGCAGCGATATTGCCGCGTGAAACCTTCAGATAGGTCGACCCCTGAGCCAGCGCCAATAATGTCCCATCCGTGTTCAAACGGACGATGTCGGGATGGCCGACGCTCGCCGTCACATAGGAATAGGGCAGCGCGACATCGGCCTGATCGGCAAACTGACCGATAAGGCCCACGCCGCCACTTTCGCCCGGTGCCGCAAAGGCGGGCTGGCGCAGCGCGAAATTCAGGGACAATAGGGCGGCGTCGGAAACGTTGATGTCGATGACGCCTTCGGCAGAACTGCCAAAGCCGTCATCGGCCGAAAAGCGGATCGACGCCGCGCCCGAATAACCGGCGGTCGGTGTGAACAGGACGCCACGCCCGTCGGCGGCCAGGGCAGCCGCTCCACCCGTCGCCCCGACGATACGGAAATAGAGACGGTCGCCATCCGGGTCGGTCGCCAGCTTGGTCAGATCGACATAACGCTGCAAATCGACATGGGTTTTTTCCAGCGGAATCGTGGCGGCGATCACCGGCGACTGGTTCGCCCGGAAACCATAATTGGCAGCCACGATCTGATTGTCGATCGCGTCCGTCACGCCATCGCCACTAACGTCCGATCCGGCGAGAGCAGCCACCACGGCGGCGCTGTCCAGCCCGTCAACCTTCGCATCGCCGTTGATATCGCCCGCGGCGCGCATCTCGAAAGAATAGGCACCACTGCCAGACATCCGCAACTCGTGCAGTCCCGATGTGGACAGCGCGAACAGGGTCACAAGCTTGCCGCCCGCCTGGGCGCTTGCCAGAGGGGTCAGCCCTGCGATCTGGGGCGTTACCGTTCCTGTGGTCTCGACCCTCAGGATAACGAATGAGTTGGGAAGCCCCTCCAACTCGCTTTCGCGCAGCGTGAACGCGAAACTTTCCGCGCCGCCTGCGCCAAGATCGCCCGACACCGTCTGCCCGGTGAATGTCGCCGGGGTCGCCAGATCAGCGACAATCGCCTCCGTCACCACGGTGCCGTCGCCATGATAGACGATCCGTTTGCCTGCGCCCGATGAAGGCACTTCAAGTGCCAGCCGACCATCGACATAGCCGTAGCGGATGCCTGCTCCGGTCACGAGATCGCGCAATGCAGTCAGCCGGTTGTCATCATCCCAACCGTAGATGCTTGCCTTACCTGTTGCATCGGTGACCTGGGTAACATTGCCGCGCGCATCATGCAGGAAGCGCAGCGCATCGCCACCCAGCGCGGTGACGCCGCTGTCGCCGATCAGCAGCTTGCCCTCGGCCTTTTGAATTTCGACCGTGCCGCGCTGGCTGTCGAGAATGTAGATCGTGCCGTCAGGCGCACGCAGGGCATAGTCACGGTCGCCGAACACCGGCGAACCGGGATTATAGGCCGCGCCGCTATCTACATCGTAGAATTTGCCGCCAATCTTGCGAAGCTGGACATCGATCGAGCTGAACTGCCAGCCATGTGTGCCATCAGCCGTCCAGGCGGGGCGATAGAAGGTCTGCCCGCCGATGACCTCTTCAACGGGGTTGAAGGTGAAGCCCGCCCGTTCGCCGGTGGGCAAGGTCAGGAACAATCGCGTACCAATCTCGAACGCGGGCAGCGCGCCGCCTGCGTTGGGCTGGCTGCCGACGCTGGTGACGATATCAGCGTCCAGGCCAAGGAACGTCCATTTGCCCGTAATGCTGTCATAGGCCCGGACCAGATCGAACGGCACCCCGCCCAGCACGGTCGAGATATCGACATGCTGCGTGGTATAGCGGGACGTCTTGTCCGCGCCCGTGCGCAGTTCGATCGTTGCGCTGTCCACGCTGGTCCGGCCGGAAATGTCGGTGGCGGTCAACCGCAGGCGGTAGAATCCGTCAGCCAGGCTGCGCCCGTCCAGCGTCGCGAGCGTACCAGCAAGGTTGGTGCCGCCTTCGCCCAGCAGGGTGACATCGCCCTGCCCGTCGATCAATTGCAGCGTCCAGCCGTCGAGATTGCTGTCGTCGATGGTCCCGGAGATCGCCAGGGTCGAAGTAACGATAGCGTCGTCAATGGCTCCGTCGAACAGCACGCTCGGCGCATTCTTGTCCAGCGGGTCGCGCACTTTAAGGATTTGCGTAATCGTCTTTTCGCCACCGTCCGCGTCGCGCGCAGTGACGGTGAAGCTATATTTGCCTGGCGAACCAGCCACCACCGTAGCCCGCCCGTTCGCATCAAGCAGCACCTCCTGCCCGTCGAGCAGAACACGCAGGGATGTGATGTCCGCCAGACTGTCCGCCACGGCGTGGATCAGCACATTTTGGCCCGGTGCCGCCGGGAAGCTGGGCGTCAGCTCCAGGCGGACCACTGGCGGCACGGGATCGATCGTCGCGCGCAGCAATATGGTCTGCCGTACCTTTGCCCGTCCGTCATCCGCAATCAGGGTGACGGCATAATCGCCCGCCTGACCGGGGCCAGGGGTCCAGACAAATTCGCCGGTAGCGGCATCAAAGCTCGCCCCTTCAGGCAAATCCTCGGCAGAAAATGTCAGGACGTCCTCGCTGTCGGGGTCACTTGCCCGGACGGTGAAACGCTTTTCCTCGCCAATCAGGAAGGCGTGATAGCCCTCATCCAGCACCGGCAGACGATTGACGTTGGCCACCCGGACCATGACGTCGATGCTATCCACCGCGCCCAGCGGGTCGGTCGCGGTAAAGCGCAGGACATGATCACCAGCCTGCGCATAGCCCGGCGTCCACTGGATCTCACCGCGCGCAGGGATGAACAGCATCCCTTCGGGCAAGCCGTTGGGCGCCTGATAGATGACGGGGTCGGCATCGGGATCGCCCGCGATGATGCGGAACACCATCGGCGCGCCCTCCCGCGCCAGTTGCAGGCCCATCGGCACGAACACCGGTGCCTGATTGGCATTGGCGACGGTCAAAGTGATCGTTTCGCTGCTGCTGGAATGGCCGTCGCTGACGGAGAAGGTGACGCTATATTCGCCGCTGGAATTGAGCGGCGGAGTCCAGACGAATGCGCCAGTTGCTGGATCGAGCGAGGCCGTCTCCGGCGCGCCGCTCATCGTGAAGGTCAACCGGTCATTGTCCGCGTCCGCGCCTGCCAGGGTGAACGCAAGGGCTTCGCCTTCCGTAATACTATGATTGCCGACCGGGGCCAGTTGCGGGGCGGCATTTGTGGCGCGCACAACCACCTTGAACGATGCGGTATCGCTCACCGGCGTGACGACGCCGCTGCCGGAATCCTCCACCGTCACCAGGGCATCATGGCTGCCGGCCTGCGCCAGTGTCGGCGTCCATTCGATCAGCGCCTTGCCGTAAATGCTGGTGGGCGTGATCGTGGCTCCGGGCAGCCCGGCAACCGCATAGGTCAGCGCGTCCTGGTCCATGTCGGCGACATTGACGGTAACCTTCATGGCCTCGCCGATCACCGCCACGACATCGCCGATATAGCCGATTTCTGGCGCCTCGTTCGGGCTGGTCACCTTGATGGTGAAGGCATAGCCGCCGCCCAGCGGCTCGCCCGATCCGTCCCCGTCGTCGGTAGCGGTGACGATGACGACATGATCTCCACGCGCATTGGCGCCGGGCGCGACGCGAATCTTGCCGGTGCCGTCGCCATTATCGACGAAGGTGATGAAATTGGGCAGCGGACGGAAAGGGCTTTCGTTGCGCAGGGCCAGAACCAGTGGATTGCCATCCGCGTCGGTCGCGCTGACGGGAATCTCCAGGACCGCATCCTTGGCAACCGTCACATTCTCGATGGGACTGACTACCGGACGGCGGTTCTGGTTGAACACGCTGATTGGAACAACGATGTCCGTCGTCAGCGGAACGCCCGTACCATCACCGGTATCGGTTGCACGGAAACGCACGACATGGTCGCCAGCCTGCGCATTGGTCGGCGTCCAGGTGAAATCATAGGTGTCCGGGTCGAATGTCGCGCCGGGCGGGATGTCGCCGATCAACTGGACGGTTACGGTCCGCGACGTCTCGCTGGTTTCAACCGCCTCCCCGTTTTCGCCGTTGCGCAGAGCGGGTGTGTAATAGGGGTTGTCGGGATCAAAGGCGAACACGTTGAAGGCAAGCTGCTGGCCTTCGAGTATCTGCCACCCCTCAAGCTGGTCGAACACTGGTGCGGCATTGGCATTGCCGACGGTGATCTTGGTGACGAACCGCACCAGCGCTTCACCATCGGTGACGAAGAAGGCGATGTCATAGACACCGTTCTGAATATAGTTGGGCGTCCAGATAAATTCGCCGGTCGTCGGGTTCAGCGTCGCGCCAAAAGGCAGGGTTTCCGCGCCATAGGACAGTTCACGGTCGCTGCGCGAGCTGGCATTGATCCGAAAATTGACGAGATCGCCTTCGCGCGCAATCCTGTCGGCAACAGGCACCACCTGTGGCGGCTCGTTTCGTTCGGCAACGAACAGGGTGACCACCACCTCGTCACGGGACAAGCCATCGGTGACGAAGAAGCGGACATCATATGTCCCCGCCGATTCATAGCCAGGCAACCAGGAGAAGGCCCGCGTCGCCGGATCGAATGTCGCCCCGGCAGGCAACCCGTCCGCCCAATAGGTCAGCGGCTGCGATTCAGGATCGACCGCGACCAGCTCGAATTCGAACAACTGCCCTTCCCCGCTCGACACGGCGGAGAGGGACGATGTGAATTCAGGGGCGCGATTGCCCCCAGCTATCGCCAGCACGAAACGCTGGAGCGAGACGGCACCGCGTGCATCGAACGCCTCTATCACCACCGGGGTGATTGATGCCGTCCCCGCAGGTGGCGTCCATTGCAGCAGGCCGGTCGTCGCATCGATCGTCATGCCCGCAGGCGCGGTGAGCAATCCGAAGGACACCGCCTGCCCCTCGGCATCGTTCGCTACAACTTGATAGCTGAGCTGTGTGCCGACTGTAGCCGATTGCGGCGGCACACTGACGAAGGACGGCGCGGTGTTGGGGACGGCATTCGCAACGATGCCGGTCACGAAATCAAGCCGGCGATTGGCCGATGTCGTGATCGAAACCGTGCGGCCGGACGTGCTTTCCCCTGCCTCCAATATGCCATCAGGCGGCAACGCGCCGGACAGGTCGATCAGGAAGCGTCCGTCGTCGGTCTGGCCGGTCGCGCCCAGCGGAACGCCGGGGAAACCGCCCAGCGGGTCGATCGTCAGCAAGGCAGGCAGGGTGATCGGCCCGTCAGTCTTGTTGGTAATCGTCACCTTGTACGAGATGGTGCCTGTCTCGCGGTCCAGCCGGGTATCTTCAAACAATATATCGACAAGGGTCGAGATATCCTCGAACGCCGCAAATTCGGTCTGATAATTGACGCCCATGCGCTGGCCATTCGCCGATGTCAGCGGTGCGCCGATGGTCAGCGTATAATCGCCTGCCGGGATATTGCCGACATTGAGATAGGCGGTCCGGCTGGCCGCATCATAGGTGACGGCGCGGATTTGCTGCGCGCCCAGCGTGGCATGCTGGAGCGTGTAATATTCGGCATTGGTCACCGACCCGGCCTGACTGGCCGATCCGGCGAACATGTCCTGATCGAACGTGACCGACAGGAAGGCCTGCGGCAGCGCGATCTGCGCACCGGGAGACGGATTGGTGGCGACGACGACGGGCGCGGTTGCAGGCGCGATGATGTCGACCTGGTTGCTCTGGCTGACCAGCACACGGCCATCGCTGGTCGTGATGACGACATCGCCGCGCGATCCCCCCTTTGCCACGTCGATCCGCCGCAAAGTCGCGGTATCCACCATGGTCAGCGCGCCGCCGGGTTCCGCGAGTCCCGCATCGTCGACAGTGCCGGCGGTGTGCGTGACGAACAGCAATGCTTCGAGCCGCGTCCCTGCCTTGCCGAATGCCAGCGAATCTGCGGGCGCGTCGAAGGTCAGCATGGTTTCCGCGCGCGCGCGATCTGTGAAACGCACCACCTGCTTGCGGTCCGGCCATGTCACCGCCCACAATGCACCATCATTGTCGAAAGCCAGACTGCCGACGCGCAGATTTTCGTCCCTGCTCCACTGGGTGAAGCTGCCATCGTCGGGGCTAAAGATCGAAATGCCGCTGTTCGTCGACACATAGATATTGCCAGTGGTCGGATGCACCGCCAGCGCAATGGTGACGCCATCGCCGAACCGGTCGAGAACCGCCCCGGTCTGGGGATCGAGCCTCAGCAGCGGCCCGCCGCCCGTGGTCGCCCACAGCCCGCCGTCCGCATCGAAGGCCATGTTGAAAATGGCCGTGTCCAGCTCGGCAAACGGCGTTGCCGCAGCGCCGCCCTGCCCGCTGAATTTCCAGATCGTGCCGCGATTGGTGCCGCCGGAGACCAGGAAGTCGCCCTCCGGCGTCTCCACAATCGCCATCGGGCCGATTTCGCTGGTGCTGCGCGTGATGCCGGTGGCGAAAGCGCGCGCGACAAAGGGACTGAGGACGGAATCAAATTCGCTCGGCGCACTCAGCGGAGCGGCGGCGGGGACCAGTGCTTCGGCCTGCGTGAAAAGCGCGTTGGTCGACGGCTCCGGCGTGGGTGCGGGCGGCTGCCCAAAATTGGGTGCCGTCGTGTCGGGCACGGTGGGTACACCGCCCAGATTGACGCTGGACCCGTCGGAAATGGCGTTGACGCCGGGCTTTGGCACTTCGCGATTGCCCGCAATATCGGTCGCCAGTGCCAGGAATTCATAACTTTTGCCGGCCTCGCCCTCAAAGACAAGCACACCGGTCACATCGGGCAACATCCGCTGCCAGATTTTGAAATCGCCACCATTTTCAGCGGCATAAAGTGTCACATGCTTGACGCCGGAACCCCCGACATCATCCAGAACACGCCAGTTGACCTCGAAATTCGCTGTCGTCCCCACTCTTTTAGCGGTGAGCGTGCTGGTCGGCGCGGCGGCATCGACCATTTGGCTCAGGACAATAGTATCTTCTGGCGCGAACCCATCCATCAGCACCCGCGCGGACGCGGAAATGCGCTCGCCGGTGGCCACATCGTCCGCAGGAACAATGGTATAGCTGACAAACCCCGCGCCCTTACCGCTGGCATCATTGGGGGCCAACAGACCGCGGGTTGCGTCCTGCATGACTTCGCCGGTCAGCGGGTCGATCGCCTGGATGAGCCAGCTCGCGCTCGCCGGTTGCTGGAACAGATCCAGCACTGCGCTCACCCGCAGGATGAACCCGCGGGCGGCGGTGAAGTCGATCTCGGCGTCGAAACTGGTGCGGCCATCCGGCACGTCGATGTTAATGTCGCCGATCTTGATATCGCCAAGACGGAAGCTGCGCGGATCGAGATCGGGATCGAGCGTGGTCACGACCTGGATTTCGTTAGTATAGCGCGCCGAGCCTGCCGCATTTTCGAAGCTGACGGTGTAGGGCAGTTCCGCCGCGCCCGGCAGCCAGCCCTGTGTATCGAGCGTCTGCGGACCCGTGATCGATGCCAGCCGGTTGACCTGACCTTCACTGGCGAAAAAGCGCGAGAAATCGAGCTGGGCAAATTCCTGCCCGTCCACCGGCTCCGGCCCGTTGATCTGGAAATCGGCGGGCAACCCCGCGCCGCGCTGGTCGAACGGCACCCATGGCACGAAGATACGGAACGCTTCGAAATGGGTAGGTGTGGACAGGCCCAGATCATAGTCCGCCCGCACCGGGAGCGCCGGGACCGGTATCTCACCATCATATTTGTCGCTATGGCGCGGGTCCATATATTCGATGGCGGCCATCAGCCCGTCCTGATGCCCGTAATAGGCGCGGACCTGATCGAAGAAGGCGAGCAGATCGCCCGTGGAGCGGACCGCAGAGCCGCCGGGGCCGAACAATATGCCCGATGCCAGCGTCGTCATCATGCTGACGATATGCTGTTTCGTCCGAATGGGCGGAACGTCCTGCTCGTCGCGCAGCAGACCGGCCTGCTCCAGCGCGGCGAGATAGAGGTCGGTCCACTGCCCTTCATCGGCGGCCAGCGCCAGCAAGGGTGCTGGCGCATCATTCGCCTCAAGGATCGCGGTGCGCAGGTCACGCGCCTCCTTCGACTGGAAGTCGACAAATTCGGCCCGCGTCATCGTCGTGGCCGCCGCGACAATATGGAAACGGAACGGGATGAACGGGATTTCATCCTTGCTGGGGACCGCGGTATTCTGCTGATACAGGCCGACGAAATCGAGTTGATCGAGCGTGCTGCGCGCGGCAGGCATGATCTCGCTCACCTTGTCCTTGACCGCTTCCCACCAGTCGCCAAGGCCGCCCTCGCCACCGTCCAGGATGGGCGCGAGATCGGGGAACAGGCTGTTCATCCTGTCCTGAAACGCGCTGAAGGCACGATCCGCCATTTCCTTAAGGCCAGGATAGGTGCGGATGTTGACCGTGAAGCCGCCAAAGCCGTCAGCCGGCTGATCGAACAGGAAGCCCGATGTCAGCAATTGCCCGTTGGTGTTGGTGATCGATTCCAGGTTGATGAAGGGGACATTGGCATTGTCGCCACCCTCTGCGCCCTCTGGAATACCGCGCACATTGGTGAAGAATTCCAGGAATTTGAGGCCATAGACATATTGGTTGTAATTGAGTTCCGGCACCCCGACCTGGAAATAGGTGTAGGGCGCATCGAGGTTCGAAATATTCTGGAGCGCGATGGAATAGGTCGCCTGATCGCCTGCCAGTATGACACGCGGCCCGCCCACGCCGATCGTGACTTCAGGTTCGATCCCACGCTCGATCAGGAAGCGATAGGGCTCGACCGTTTCGGCACCATCAGGATTGGTCACCTTCAGATCGTAAAGGCCGTGCGGCGCGTCAGTAAAATCGAATGTCGCGATGATCGTGCTGCTGTCGACCACCTCCCAAGCGACTGGTTCAAATTCCGCAATGCCCGGCCGGGACAGTTTCAGGATCGCATTCTCATGGAAGCGCGCGCCCTTGATCGTCGTGGTGACATAGCGGCTGTCGCCACCGGTATCGGTGTCTATGCTGGTGATCACCATCGGCATAAGATCGGCGATCAGCCGCACCGTACTGCCTTCGTCCGGGCCGCTATAGCCGCGCACCATCACATAATAGACGCCCGGTTCCGTATCCGGCACGATCGCGGTCAACTCCTGCGCCAGTGGCCCGGTATAGGTCGCGTCGAACAGCGCAGAGGTCGGCACATCGTCATGCCGCAGGAATACCTCGTTGATCGCACGCTCATCATCGGACGCCACGCGTAGCCGCAAAGTCTGATCCGCGGGCACGACGATACGGTACAGCCGCTCCTGCCCCGGCTTGAGATTGGCCGACAGCGGAATTCCGAGCGTCAGCGTCTCGATGGAGATGCTGGTGGCATTGGCGGCGGCGGTGATGTTGTTCGCCTCGCCCACATCCTCGAATAACTGGTTGCGCGCGTCGGCGCGAACGATAATGCGATAATCGCCCGCCGCCGCGCCGGGCAGCGTGGTATCCAGGCTGAGCGTATAGCTCTGGTCCGCCAGCAGCGATCCGGCGAAATTGGCGCGCCCCAGCAGCTTGTCGCCAACGTCCCAGGTCGCATCGCGCGACAGATAGACAGCATCGCTCCAGCTGCCCGAAGCCGTGACCGTGCTTTTGTTCGTCACCGTCCAGCTTATGGTGACGGGATCGCCCGCCTGCTTATTGTCCGGCGCCACGATATCCGTGACCTGAATGTCGGTTGGCGGGGGCAGTTCGATGACCATCGGCACATCGCTGCCACGCACATTGTTGCGCTCGTCCGCTTCAAAGAGAATGCCGGTGGCATCATAGCGCGCCGGATCGGTCACGACGAAAACATAATAGGCTTCGGTGCCCAGATCGCCCGGAACGACGAAATCCTTGACGACGGAATAGGTGCCGCCCGCGTCCAGACCACCGGTATGGCGGATCGAACCCAGGAAACGATCCGATGTCAGGTCAAGAAACGGATCACGGGAAAGATAGACAAGGTCGTCCCATTGCGGTTGCAGGGTCGGAGTAGCGCCGCCCGCATTGGTGACGCTATATTCGACGCGGAAGGGCTGGCCACGGGTGGCGCGCAACGGCGCGCTGAGCGCGGCAACCTGAAGGTCTGGTGGGGTATAGGGCGTCAGCGTGACCGGCTGCACGGTCAGGTTGTTACCCTCCCCCGCATATTCCCGAACCTTGCCATTGACCGCACCGCGCACACCGGCAAGGCGCGGCGACAGCGTGCTTTTGGCATAGCCGGACTGCTCAAGGCCCGAATCCGCCGCCGCGATGACGTTGAAACCACCCTCCAGCTCGAACGGCAGGCTGACGGTGACCTTGGCAATATAGGATTCGCCCGGATTGAGTATGCCGACATGCGTATTTTCTGCGCGGACGATCACGCCGGGCGACGCTTCCCGCGACATCAGCCAATCGCCCTCATCGAGCGAGGCGTCGAGCGACAGATAGACCCGGTCCACCCAAGAGTCCTCGCGCGTCGCCCGCGTGCCGACATTTTCGACGCGGAAGCTGATTTCGACCGTGCCGCCCGCAGGCAGCGTGTCCGGCAGGGTCAGCTCGGTAACCTTCAGGTCCGCTTCTCGATAGACGACCGGGAACTGCGCCTGTTCGACCGTCCCGGCGGGCAGCTCGAACACGAACTTGCGGAAAGCATCGTCCCTCAATCCGTCATTATTGCCCGACCGGACGATGTCGCTGGGCACCACGGGCCGCCTTGGCGTGTTGGTGAACACATAGACATAATATTCGCCATCCACCCCCGGCGGCATGTCGAATTCCAGCGTGTTGGTGTAGCTCTGCCCCGTGCCCAGCCCTTCATTGGCCTGTGTGACCGATCCGACATAGGTCGCGCGGTTTTCAATGAATGTCGGGTCTTTCGACACCCAAATCTGATCGGTCCAATATTGCGTACCCGACCAGACCGGCGCGCCCTTATTCTCGACGGTATAGGTAACGCTTGTCCGTTCGCCGGAATAGGCGACGACGCCCGGCGCGGCAGGCACCACGCTGACCACCTGCAAGTCGGCAGGCGCGTTCGTCACGCTGGTGGCGGCGAACTTTGCATTGTCGAGCGTGTTGGGGTCACCGCCCAGCGTCGACTTCACGATAACGTAAAGGCCCGCAGCGGCAGGATTGAGCTTGAACGTCGCGCTGTTGGTATAGCTCGCGCCCGGATCGAGCGGCGAGAGATTCTGGAAGCTGCCAAGATCGAATATGTTGCGCGCATTTTCCAGCAACGGCGCGTCGGACAGATAGACCTGGTCCGTCCAGCCATTGGCCTGTGCATCCCCGGTTGACCTTACTGTCCAGCTGACGGTGAAATCATCGCCGCCCTTGGCCGATACCGGGGCGGTTACATCCGTCACCGCAATGGCGCGCGTGCTGGAAACCGGCGGGGTGCCGACGATCTGGATCGCGCGGGCGCGATAATTGCTGCTCTGGATTTCGGCTGGATCATCGGGATTGACGTTGATCGCCAGCGAATCCTCCAGAAGCGTCGCATAAGGATCGACCCAGGGCATGATATAATATGTGCCGGACACCACGCTGGCAGGCAGGGTCACGGTCAGTTCGCGATCATAGCCCTGCCCTTCCTCCAGCGGGCCGCCAGTGTAGGCGACGCTGGTGAGCAATATGTCGCCAAGGCCGGGGTGCGGTCGGTTCTTGTCCCTGGTCAGCCAGATCTGCTCGGTCCACTGACCAAGATTGCTGGTGCCCGCGCCACGATTGGTCACAGTATAGCGCACCGGCACGCTGTTGCCCTCGAATGCCTGGGCATTGGTGACGACATTGTCGACGACGAGATCGGCAAACGGCACCGGTTCGACATAAATCTGCTGCGCACGCACGTTGCTGGCCGACGTGTCGTTGGGCCATTCGTCGATGGCATTGCCGGTATCCGTGGCCACCAGCACGAACACATTGCCCCGGAACCGCAATGGCACCGTGAATGTCGCGGAGCTGGACTCATAGCTTTCCAGCGAATCGAGCGCGATCGGATTGGCCAGCTGCGACACGAGAATGTCGTCGCCGCTGATCTTGTCATCCAGCGACAGCCAGACCTGATCGGTCCAGTTGCCATTGGCTTCGATCAGCCCCTGATTGATCACGGTAAAGTCGACGGATGCGGTGGCACCCGCGGTCACTCTGTCAGGCGCGACGATTTCGCTGATCTGCAAATCAGGGCGCGGCAATACCGACATGAGGATGGATTCGTCATCGACCGAACGGTTGTTCGCCTCTGCCGTATGTTCATAAACGGTGTCGGCTGCGTCGGTGACGACAATCACCTCGAACCGGTCGCTGGTTTTGGCCGGCAGGCGCATTTCCTCGCGCCTTGTATAGCTGGTCCCCGCCGCCAGCGGGCCGGTATAGCTATAGGTGCCGATCAGCGTGCCTGCGCCGCTATCGCCCGCCTTGCGCAGATAGACCCGGTCCACCCAGCTGCCTTCGGCCGCGCTCAGCCCTTCATTCTTCACCGTCCAGCTAATGTCGACCACGCCGCCCTCGACGCCATTGGTCGGCGCGGAGATGGCCGTGACGCGCAGATCGGGTGGCGGCGCAAGCGAGATGCTGATCGGGGCCGATGTGCCGCTATTGTTGCCGGTAAAGGCAAATTCATAGGGCTGATTGCGTGGATCGTCGCCGCCCGGAGCGACCACGACGATGCGATAATCGCCCGCTATCCCATCGGGCAGAGTGAAGTTGGCGGTGCGGTCATAACTGTCCCCCACCCCAAGGAAACCGAGATGGTTGACCGAACCAAGCAATATCCGGCCACTGCCATCGGTCCTCTCCAGAAAGACGCTGTCGAACCATTCGCCGGTGTTGGTCAGGCCGATGCCCTGATTGCTTTCCCGCCATGTCACATCGATGGACGTGCCCGATTGCGTCAATGTCGGCGCGACCACACTTTCGATCTGCAAATCGGCCCAGGCAATGGGCGACACGTCAAAGAAGCCCGCCAGTGCGGTCCGGTTCGCATCCGCACCGTTTTCAAACACCGCCTCTGTCGCGTCGGAACGGACAAACAGCGTGTAACGACCGTAGAATCCGGCAGGCAGGATCAGATCAAGGCTGGCGTCATAGCTGTCGCCCAGCGCCAGCCCGCCCGAATGGACCAACTCGCCCAGCAATATGTCATCGCCATCGCCGAAAATCTCATCACGCGACACATAGACGCGGTCCGTCCAGCTATCGGTGGTCCCCAGCCCGGTGCCGATATTGGTGACCGTCCAGCCGACAGTGACGCGCGCAGGATCGTTGATCGTGCGGGCTGGCGCGGTGACGTTGCTGACGTCCAGATCGGCATAAGGCGCAAGGCCCACAGTCAGCGCGACAGAGGCGCTATTGTTGGTTTCACCCACGCTGGTTTCAGGCACAGCGGCGCTGCTGTCGCTCTGCACGATGATGCGATATTCACCCGAAGCATCAATGGGCAGATGAACGGTCAGCGCGCCGTCGTAAACTTCGCCCACGCCCAGGCTCGACCCGCGCACGACTTCGCCCAGTTTGATGTCCCCGGCACCCACTATGCCATCACGGGAAAGCCAGAGGCTGTCGGTCCAGCCGCCAATGCTGGCCCCGCTGCCATCGTTGCGGACCTGCCATGTCACGGCAATGTCGCTGTTGGATTGCGGATTGACGCCGCCCGGCAGTGTGACGTCGATCGGCACCAGATCGGGGTGGGTCAGCGTGAGCGCGCCCGACGCGCCATCATTGTCCGCCTCTATGCCGCCTTCAAACACTTGCTGGCCCACATCGGCGCGGACAAGGATGTTATATGTGCCATCGGCCAGGTTCTCCGGCAATGTGACCGACTGACGCACCTCATAGGCTTCACCCGGCGCAAGATCGAATGTGCGGACGATGCTGGCCAGCGTCGTCGCGCCCGAAACGGTCGTGTCGTCATCCACATAGATGCGGTCGGCCCAGGGCGCACTCGCGGTCACCGTGCCGCTGTTGCGGATGCTATAGCTGACCTCTACCGTCTCGCCCGGTCGCGCACCTGCGGGCGCAGTGACGTTTTCGACGACCAGATTGCCTGACGGCGCCACAGCGAAACGAACAGGGGTCGAGACCCCGGCATTGTCGCCTTCAAGGCCATTTTCGAACACCGTGCTTCCGGCGTCCGTCACCAATATCAGGCGATAATCGCCGCTGCGTCCGTCCTGCACGCGGGCCTGAACCGATACGGTATAGCTATCACCTATTGCCAGCCCGGCGTCGCGCGACACTTCGGCCAGCACCAGGTCACCTGCATCGGCGACGCCATCGGCCGACAGAACGAGCCGGTCGATATGACCGCCCGCAGCCGCTGCGTCACCGGTGTTGCGCACTCGCCACGAAACCGTGAAGGGATCGCCGCCCAGCACTGTGGCAGTCGGGCCGGATATGGCTTCGGTCACCAGATTGGGCGCGCGGCTGGTAATGGCGACGTTCGCGGGGCCACCGACATTGTCTGCCCGTGTATCCGGTTCGACAATGTCCTGCGCCGCGTCGGCCACCACAAAGATGCGATAATCGCCCGAATTCACGTTGGGCAGGGCAAGCGTACCCGAACCATTATAGCTGCCACCCTCCGCCAGTCCGCCTGTTCGGGCGACATTGCCGAGTATGACATCGTCTGCGTTGCCGATGATGGCATCGCTGCTCAATATCACCCGGTCCGTCCATGCAACACCGTCCGCCGTGGCCACACCGGCGTTGGTCACGGTCCAGCTGACCGTGATGTTGCCCCCGCCCAGGCCATTGGCCGGCGCACTGACATTGCTGACGCGCAAATCTGCATATTGGCGGGCAGTCACGGCGACTGCGGCTTGCGCGCTATTATTCCCTTCGGCGGCAACACCGGCTGCCGCCTCGCGCACGCTCGTCTGCCCGTTCGCATTGCTGTCGGCGATTATCGTGACCCGGATGTCGCCAACCGCGCGTTGCCCGTCTGGCAGGGTGAAGCTGGTGGTGCGGGCGCGGCTTTCTCCTGCCGCCAAAGCGCTGGTCGTAATGATCGTACTGTTGAGCAGCGTCTCGCCAGTGGTCAGATTCTGTACCAGCAGGCGATTGTCGAACCCCGCCAGGGTGCCGACATTGCCCAGATTGCTTTCGTCCCATGTCAGCGTGATGACGTCGCCCGAAGCGGGCGCGCTGTTGCTGATGGCCAGATTGCGTATCTGGAGATCGGGCGCGGACGTGAAGGTTTCCGCCGTGCTGTTGTTGGTCTCGCCAGTGGCGGTTATATTCGCTTCGGCCACCTGATCGAAAATATCGGTCACGACCGAAAATTCGAAAATGCCCTGCCCCACTATGCCGACGGGCCAGACGATCTGTGCGGACCGTTGCGCCGCCTCCTCCGCGCCCAACGCGCCGGTGAAGCCCACCGTGGCGACCTGAACCTGCTGGCCGGTCATGACATTGCGCACGAAAACCCGTTCGCTAAAATCCGCCGCCGTCGCGCTGTTGCCCGCGTTGGTGGTGGTCCAGTTGACCGTGACGGTATCGCCGGGGTTCCAACCGCCAGCCGGGTCCGCCGCTACGGCGGAAACGACGAGATCGCGGAACGGGGCCAGTTGGGACGTAAACTCCAGCGTCGCGGCATTGTTCGTTTCGGCGGTCCCCAGGATATTTTCTTCGCTGATCGTGTTGGCAACGTCATTCGTCACCGTCACGCCGATCCGGCCGACGCCGCGATTGCCCGTGGGCAGCGTCAGCGTGGTTTGCCGCTGCCGTTCACCTTCCGCAGAGATCACCGTGCCGCTGTCATCCAGCAGGATGTTGCCGATAATCTCGTTGGTATCCAGATTGCGCAGCAACACCCGGTCTTGCCACGCGCCATCGGTTGGTCGGGTCCCCTGATTGCGGGTTTTCCAGCTGATGGTAATCTCGCTGCCGGAACTGATCGTGCCGCTGCTGCTGACCGCAAGCTCGATCGGGATGAGATCGGGCGAGGGCCGCACTTCCAGCGAGGAAATGCGGATAGGCGCAATCAACGTGTTCTCGATGACGTTGAAACTATAGGTCCCGACCGACGCGGCCTGCTGCACATAGCCTTCAATCAACAGCGTGTAGGCACCGCTGTCGGGAAGGACCAGCGTGTCGACATCGTTCATGTCACCGGCAAACAGCTGCCGACCATTGGGCGCGATCAACCGCCAGTGGGTGGACACGCCCGCATAGCTGAGCCTGTCGAAGAAGAAGCGGTCGCCCGCCTCTCCGTCAAACCGATAAATGTCGGTTTCGGAGCCGGGGCTGAGCGTGCCATTGACCGGCACGCCCGGCGTGATCGGCAGCGCATCGGCGAGATTTTGCAGGCGGATGGAATAATCCCGGTCCGCCGTCGTGCCGCTTTCGATCCGCAGCACATGATCGCCAGCGGGCAGACGATAGACCACCTGGGCGTTGGACCGGTCATAACTGTCGGTCTGGGTGAAGGGCAGCGCGGCAAAGTCACCGGCGGGGCCGGTCAGTCGCCAGCTGACATCGCCAAACGGCGTCAGGGCGTCGACATAGACCAAAGTTTCCTCGGTCAGCGTGAAAAGCAGATCTTCCCGCTGGCCGGGTTGATCGAGCGTCGAACTGATCGTCTCGCCCAGATCGATCGTGCGGCTCTTGTGCACGACCTTGTCGACCTGAAACTGGTAATCGACCGGTCCGCCTTCGCCGATCTGGCCTTCATAGGCCAGTGTGTATACGCCTGCCTTGTCGAGCGTGATGAAGCCGGTATCCGAACGATAATTGGCACTCATCGCCACCCGGCCATCGGGATCGAACAGTCGCCACTGCCCCGATCCGGGACCGGATATGAAATCGAAATATATCTCGTCACCGACAGCGCCGGTGAATTTGTAGAGGTTGCTGCTGTTGCCCGGCTCCAGCCGTCCGGTGGTCGGCGCGTTCAGCACAAGATCGCTCGCCAGCGCCGTATCAAGCAGGCGGAAGGCAAAATCGCCGGTCAGATCATTATTGGCGTCGACGGTGATGGCATAATCACCTGGCTCGAAAAACATCGCGCCGGGCGATGCGCCGGAATGGGCATCGGCATTCTGGAAATGACGCGAAAGGATCGTCCCGGAAGGTCCGGTCAGCGTCCATGCGAACTGGGTCGTGTTGATCAGGCTGTCGAATATCAGATATTGCGGTTCGCTGACGCTGAAAGTGTAACGCACCTTCGTGCCGGGCGCAGCGATCGTACCGCTAATCGTCTCACCGATGGTCAGCGGGGTGATGCTCTCAACCATATCGACCACACGGAAGCTGAGAGTCTGCGGCGCGGATGTGCCGACACGCCCTTCGATCAGCAGCGTATAGGTGCCGTCGAGTGGCAACAGTGGCTCCTCGACATCACCGACCCGCGTCGTGTTGAAAACCAGATTGCCGGCCGGGTCGATCAGCCGCCAGAAAGGATCGTTCGATCCGCTGAGCAGGTCGAAAAACAGCGCTTGTCCCGCAGTAGCATCGAACCGGTATATTTCCGTCAGATTGCCGGGCGTGAGCGTGAGATCCTGCGTTTCGTTCAGGTCGATCGCTGTGCCGTCAGCCAGCGAAGCAAGGCGGAACGAAAAGCTGCCGGTATTGGCGCCGGTGGCGGAAATGGCGACGCGATACGTACCGGGCGCAAGCGTCATGACCGGATTGCCGGAAAATTCCGCAGAATCGGTGCCGTTGAAACTGCGCGGGGCGGGCGTCTGGGTCGGGCCGCTAATCTCCCAGCGCAGCGCGCTATTATTGGTCAGCGCATCGAAAACGACGGCGGTTTCTTCCGTCAGGGTAAATTCGTAGCGCTGCACCGCACCAGCCGCAGCAATCGAACCGCTGACTGCATCGTTGAGCGTCAGCGCCGTCATTGGCTGCGCGGCAGCCGTCATGGCGATGGCAAAATTGTCAAAGTCCTGATCGGCTGTTGCGCTGCCCTGACTGGCGCCCAGCACCAGACGTCCCGCCTCCAATTCCATGCCGGCCACGAAGAAATCGGTGACGGCGGCAATGGTCGCGCCACCTTCCGGCGTGAGTTCGATCGTGACCAGCGATCCGCCATCGGTCCGCTCCACGACTATCCGCGCGCGCGCCCAATCGCCGCTGGCCAGCGTCAGGCCGGGATCGGCAATGTCGGTCAGCTTGACGCCATTATAATGGATGGAAACATGATTGGCGTTGACTTCGCCATTGCTCAGCGTGTCGAAACCGATGCCCAGCGCACCGGCAAGATTGGCCTCCGGCGTCACCAGAAGGCCCGGCCCGCCATTGCCATATTGACTGACCGGCAGATAGAGCAGGCCAAAGCCGTCGGCATCACCCGCCTGCCCAGCGCGGCGGGTCAGGCGGAAATCGAAACCGAGATCGACGACATCCTGCCGCCCGCTGCCAGTGGCGGAGAAGGCTATCGAATTCTGGCTGTTCACTTGCAGGGAATCGGTCAGCCTTATGACGTTGTCCCCGCCATCGGCCAGCACCTGCGCGGCGGTGCCGCGGTGATTGCCCAGAACATAGGGCAGGCCTGCTGCATCGAAATCCTGGCTGGTCTGGCCACCGGCAGCCAGGATCGCGGGCTGATTATAGATGAAGCTGTAGCTGCCATCCGTGGTCGCGGAACGCCGCCCTTCCACCAGCAAGGTGTAGGTACCGGCCATCGCCGCCGTCATCAGATCGGTATCGCCAAGACCCACAGGGCCGAAAATCACCTGCCCCATCGGGTCGATCAGACGCCAGCTATTGTTGCCGGAAGAATTGCTGACCACATCGAAGCCGAACCGCATACCGGTCGTGGCGGTGAAACGGAACATGTCCGTTTCCTGACCATTTTGGCCGATGGTGCGATTGAACGTGCCGTCCGGCACCAGTTCCTCGGCAGATGCAAGGTCGAGCAGGCGGAAACTATAATCGCCGCTATTTTCCGCCGTCGCGTCGATTGTCAGCGTATAGCTGCCCGCGCCAAGGCTCAGGACCGGATTGCCGCCAAAATCAAAGCCGTCGGTATCATGCACATTGCGGCTGGCGACCTCGACACCATCGGGGCCGCGCAACGTCCAGTTGAATATGGTCGCTGTCGTCAGCGCGTCGAACACCAGCTTGCTGGCCGCGCCGAGCGTGAAGCTGTAGGCGTCGCTTTCGCCGACCGCGCCGATCGATCCGTCCACGCGCGACCCGATGGTCAGCGCCGCATTCTGCGTGGTGATGGGATAGACGCCAAACTGATAGTCGGCGACTGTCGCGGTGTAAGCCCGCCCCTCGATCAGCAGCGAATAGACGCCGCTTATGACAAGTTCCAACCCGTCAATATTGCCGACCGTATTGGGGCCGAACACTTCATTGCCGAACGGATCGATCAGCCGCCACCGCATGTCGTTATGAACGGTGCCGCCGTCGAAGAAGAACGTCTCCCCCGCATTGGCAGCGAAGCGATAAATGTCCGTCTCGCTCGTAGGTGTCAGTGTTCCCGAAACCGGCGAACCCAGCGTCAATGGCGTGCCAAGGGACAGGTCACGCAGGCGGAAGTTATAATTGCCCGTCACGCTGCCGACCGCGTCGATCTTCAGCTCATAATCCCCCGCACCCAGTCGCAGGACCGGGGACGCGGTGAAATCGGCGGAATCCGTGTCGCTAAAGCGCCGGGCGCTCACAATTTCCCCTTGCGGGCCGGTCAGCGTCCAGTTGATGTCGCCCGAATTTGTCAGGCTGTCGAGCATGACCAGCGTTTCGGCCGTCAGGCTGAAGCTGTAGATATCGCTTTCGCCCGGCTGTGCGATGCGACCGGAAACACCATTTGGGTTGGTGGTGCGCAGCAGAGCGCCACCGCTCAATGCTATACTCTCAAAATCGAGCGCGTAGAGGAGACCGCTCGTCCCCGTCGCCGCCGGACTTGCCATGCCAGCGGCGACATCAGCCTCGCTGCGCGCAATGTCCCAGATGCGGAAGCTGTCGACCGCGCCTTCCCATTGGCCGTAGCTGGTCTCGACCTCCTCATACTGGCCGATCAGCAACGGCTCGCCAGCATCGGCATTATTGCCGATCCTGATCGTTCCCGATGCCTGCTCCACCCCGTTCACGAGGATTTTCATCGCCCCGCCGTCACGGTCGGCCACCAGCGCGATATGCGCCCATTCCCCCGCGGCGATCAGGCCGCCGCCGGTCTGGATCGACTGCACCCCGGACGCATCGCGCACCGCCGCCCAGACGGACCCGTTGGCGTTCACCGCAATCCGATAGGGCGACGTGCTATGGGTCGATTTGGCAACCAGCGACGTCCAGCTGTTGGTGAACCGGTCGAGCTTGAACCAGCCTTCGACCGTCAGATTGCGGCTTGGCGATACCTCCGCACTGCTTGGCACTTCAACATAATCGACCCCGCGCAGGGTGAGCGCATTGCCGCTCTTGCCGGGCTGAATCTGTGGTGCCTGGGGATTGGGGCCATCGAGCGTGATCGCGACCGGCGGGGTGGACACAACCTTATAGGCAGCGAAGCGGAAATCCACCGGCCATTCACGCCAGACGCGCGGCTCGACGATCAGCGTGTAGACGCCGCCGATCGCCAGTGCGCCGCTTTCCCGTGACGCAAAGTCGCCCGGACCGAAAATTTGGCGGCCATAAGGATCGATCAGCCGATACGATACCCTGTTGCTCGAATTGCTCACCTGCTGGACGTCGAGCAGCAGATTGTCGCCCGGATTGACGTTCAGCCGATAGGCGTAACTTTCCGAGGAACCGCTCGCCGACTGCGAAATCGCGGTATCGAACGGCACCAGCGGCGCGGCGGACAGGTTGAGCAGGCGGAAGGCGAAGGCTCCGGTGGCCGCACCCGTGCCATCGACCAATATGGTGTAGGTACCCGGCTCGACCGTGAAAACGGGGTTGCTCCCGCCCAGTTCGTAACTGTCGCCGTTGCGCAAATTGTTCGATATCGAAAAACCGCCCGGCCCGGTGACGGAAACGACCATCTGATCATTGTCATGCAGACTGTCGAACACCATCATCGTGCGTTCGGCGACGGTGAAGGTGTAGGTCCGCTTGTCGCCCGGCGTGTTGAGGCGTCCTTCGACCACGCCCTTGACGTTTGCAAGGTCGCGCAAAACCGGGATGGTTGCGCCCGTGACGCTATTTGTCACGGCACCCGATGTCACCGCGTCCAGACCCAGTCGCAACGCCAGGCCAGTGGTATCCGTCGGCGCGCCCGCATTCATGTTCGCGGCGATCTGCGCCTCCGTGCGCCCGCTGCTCCAGACGCGCACCTCGTCCAGCCCACCCTCGAACTTGCGATAGGCCTCATTATATTCGCTGGTGCCGCCAACAAACAAAGGCGTGGCAGGCGAGCCATTTGACAGCGCCGTACTGACCGATCGGGAGGCGGCCAGCACCCCGTTGATATAGATTTTCATCGTGCCGGTGCTGCGCTCCAGCACCGCGGCGACATGGCTCCATTCCCCATAGGGAACCGCGCCGCCCGCCGTCTCCAGCGTGTCGTTCGACGCGCCGCGCATACTCGAAAAATGGATCTGGCCATTGGCGTTGAACCATACCGAATAGCCGCGCTGCCCCGCATCATCGGCCTTGTAAACGATCGGCGACCATGTGTCCGCCTGCCGATCGGGATTGATCCAGAATTCGACCGTCACATCCTGCCGCAGGTCAAGCGCGGGATCGACGATCTGAAGCTGCTCATGGGCGGAAAATGACAGGGCATTGCCGATCTTGCCCGGTCGCGTCAGCGCCGTATTGGTCGTGCCGTCGATGACGATGGTCTGGGTGGGGTTGGTCGGCTTTTGCAGGGTAAAGCCATAGCTCTGACTGGCGCTGGCATCCCACACACGGCCTTCCAGAAGGATGAGATAGCGCCCTGTCTTGGGCAGAACGATCTCTCGATTGTCCATGTTCGTCGGGCCAACGAACTGAAGGCCATCGGGATCGATGATCCGCAAAGACGCGTTGGGCTGGCTTTGCAGATTCTGGTAGAATATCGTCTCGCCCGCCGTCCCGTCGAAACTGTAGACATCCGTTTCGCGCAACGGGGTGAGGTCGGAGCGAACCGGCTGGCCGAAGCTCAGCGCGGTGGCGGATGCCGTGTCGATCAGGCGAAATTCGGCACTGCCTGTCTTTCCGGCGTTGGCGGAAACATCCAGGCTATAGTCGCCAGCGGGAAGCGTGAAGATGCGGTCAGCACTGTTTTCGTAGGAATCAGTGCTATAGAAATTGCTGCTGACAAGGTTCAGCCCGGCGCTTGAAATGGTCCAGAACATCTCTGTGTCTGGCGTGAAACTGTCGAAATAAAAGGATTTGGGCGCAGTGAGCGTGAATGTATAACCCTGCTTCTGGGTCGGCTTGGCGATCGTCGCGGTGGTCAGCTCACCAAAATTGAGCGCAATGGGGGCTGGGTCCGCCTCTATCCGCGACAGCGCAAACTGATAGTTTATTGTCGCCGTGTTGTCCCAGGGCCGCCCTTCCACCAGCAATGTATAGGTGCTAGCCCGCGGCATGGTGATCGCGGCATCGCGGAAGTCGGTGGGGCCGTAAACGACCTGACCAAAAGCATCGAGGATTTTGAGCGATCCACTGCCTGCCCCCTGAATACCGTCGAAAAATATCTTCTCGCCCGCGGTCGCCGTGAAGCGATAGACATCGGTTTCCCGGCCCGGATCGAGCGTGCCGGACGTGCTGGAACCATCGACCGCGAGCAATGTCCCGGCAGCGGCATCGAGCAGGCGGAACTTATAGTCGCCCAGCGTACTCCCGCCGGTTTCTACCTGCTGTGATCCCCGGACCACCAGCTCATAGTCGCCTGCCTCCAGCAGCATCGGCGTGCGGTTCTGCTGTTCGTAGCTGTCCGAATAATAGAAGCGATTGCCAACGGATGTCTGCGGCCCGGTCAGCGCCCATTCAAGATAGACCTCGGCGCTGTAATTATCGAAAATCACGAGCTTCTGCGTATCGACCGTGAAGCGATAGCGCTGGACATCTCCTGTCTTGGCGATGGTGCCTTCCGTAATGTCATTCAGCGTCAGATCGATCGGCGCGGGATCAGCCGGGCGATTGAGGATGAAGGCGTAATTGTCGGATGCGCTGCTATCCCAGACACGCCCCTCAACGACAAAATAATAAGTGTCCGAAACGGGCATGGTGAGTTCGTGATAATCAAACCCGGCGGGACCGAACAGTTGACGCCCGTTGCTCGAAAAGATGCGCCAGCTCGCGCTATTGGGATAATCGCGCACGTCGAGAACGATCTTTTCGCCAGCGCTCGCGGTAAAACTGAAAATGTCAGACTCGCGCACGGGCGTGAGTGTGGAGGACGTGACGCTGCCATCCGCCGCAACGGGCGTAGCACTTGCAAAATCGAGCAGGCGGAAGCTGTAGGCGCCAGTGCTGCCCTGCACACGGATCTGGTAGGCACCCGGCTGGGTCAGGTCGATAAAAGTGTTTGCGTAATTCTCGAAACTGTCAGTGTAATAAAAGGCGCGATCCGGCGTGATACGCCCCGATGGGCCAAACAGCGCCCAGGTCTTTCCCGTGTCGGGCGTCAGACTGTCGAAATAGACCCTGGTGGGTGCCGTAATGGTAAAGCTGTGGAGATCGATTTCGTCTGCGGCGCTCAGCGTATCGCCGACCGCTGCGCCCAGGGTGAATGCGGTGCCTGTGCCTCTGTCGGGCGGCGCCGTGTTGCCGGTGCGGCTGACCTTGAGCGCATAGTCGACTGGCGCCCCTTCCCACACCCGCCCTTCGAGGACCAGAACATAGGTTCCGTCATAGTCGAGCGTGAGCGGCACCGAGTCATTGAACTGGCGCGCGGATGTGACGAGACGGCCCAGCGGATCATAGAGCCGCCAGTACGCATTGACGTTCGTACTCGAAATCCGCTCGACCGTGATCGCATCGCCTTCTTGCCCCGTGAACGCGAACATATCGGTCTCGTTGCCCGGCTCCAGCCTGCCGGTCGTTTCCGCGTCCAGGGTCAGCGCGGTTGCGCTTGCAAGGTTGAGCAGGCGGAACTGATAATCGGCAGCCGTATCGCCCGCGCCATCGACGGTCAGCGTATATGCGCCCGGCACAAGGTTGAGCAATTGGCTGCTACTGGTGTCGATCTCGGCTGAATCGGAATAGTAAAAATTGCGATTGGTGATCTCCGCGCCAAACGGCCCCGTCAGCGACCAACTCAGCGCGGAATTTGCCGTCAGCGAGTCAAAGGCCAGCTTCGTCGCTTCGCTCAGCGTGAATGTGAAGCGATCGGCTTCTCCGGCATCGATCCGCCCGCTGGTCAGCGCATTAAGCGTCAGCGCGGCAGCATCGTCCGAAACCTTGAGCAGTTCTGCGGTAAATGCCGCGCTGCCCTGATTGTAGAGATAGCCTTCGACGGCGATCAGATATTCGCCCGTTTCGGGCAGCGCTCCAAGATCGATATCGCCCAGTCCAGAACCGTTGAGCAGCAGCGTGCCATCGGGGCGATAGACCCGTATATACTGATTATTGCTGGCACTGAGCAGGTTGAAGAAATAATGATCGTCCTTCACCCCGTCGAACCGGAACAGCTTTGTCTCGGTCCCGCGCCGCAGGACGCCGCTGGCGACCAGCGCGCCCGGCGCGAGACCCGTAGCGGTCTGACCGGTCGCCTCGTCAAAGCGCCAATAGCCCGCAAGCCCGCTCTCGCTGCCCGTCAGCGGGCGCTGATATCCGCTGGCGATGTCGGCCGCGCTGCGCGCCATGCCCCATAGGCGGACATCGTCCACCTGCCCGTCAAATTGATAATTGCCGGTCGGTGCCGCACCGATATTGAGCGCGTTGCCGCTGTGGTTGATCGCTGCGTCATAGGCCTTTTCGGCAACCAGCGCGCCGTCGATATAAAGCCGCAAGGTCGTGCCGTCATAGGCACCGGCAACATGCTTCCATTGATCCGTCGCGAGCGGCGCCTCGACAAAGCCATCGTTCCAATTGTTGACGAAGAAGCGAACATTGTCCCCGACGCGCACCAGCCCGTAGCCATTGCTCCATCCGGTATCGTTTATCTTGCTGACGATGCCCTGATAGAAGCCGCCGCCGCTGCGTGCGTTGACCCATGCCTCGACCGTGATTGCGGCCGGATTGAGTGCCGCATCGTTCGCGACTTCAAGTTCGCCAAGCGTGGCGACATCCCAACTGCGGTTGATCGCCCCGCCCTGCGCCGAATAGTCGAGCGGCGCGCCCGCGGCATGCGCAATATTGGCCAGCGCACCGCCATCCTCGATCGTCGCGCCAAAACTGTCTCCAGCGCTGATCGCGGTGGCCGTCGTCGAAAAATCGAGCAGGCGGAAGGCAAAATCACCGGTTGCATCGCCATCGGCGAACACCGTCAGCTTATATTGTCCCGCGACGAGATTGAGCAGCGGGTCGCCGTTGAAGGAATCCGAACTGTTGAAATTCCGGTTGTTGATCACCTGACCGCGCGGTCCGCTTAGCGACCATTTGAGGCTGTCGCGGCGGATCAGATTGTCGAACAGCAGCTTGCTGTCACTGGCGAGATCGAAATCGAACACCGTGCTGCTACCTGCGGTCGCAAGGCGACCCTGCACCCGCTCGTTGATCGTCAGGGCGGCGCTGGTCTGCGTAATCTTGCCGAAGGTGAAGGAATAGCTGATGTCGGCCGTGGCCGAGTTATACACCCGGCCTTCAATCTCCATCATGTACGTGCCGCTGCGGTTCAGCAGATAGGCACCGGAATCGTCGAACCCATGTGGCCCGGTCACATATTCGCCGTCCGGGCCGATCAGCCGCCACGCTGTCGATTCAGCTGGATAGCTGTGCGCATCGAAGAAGAAACTGTCCCCGGCCAACGCGTCGAACTTGTAGAGCGCGGTTTCGTTGGCCTTGTGCAGCCCGTTGACGACATCGCCCGGCGTAAAGACATCGGCATTGGCTGTATCGAGCAGGCGGAATGCATAATTGCCGGTCGCGTCGGCCCGCCCATCAATACTGAGCGTATATTCGCCCGCTTGCAGATCGAGGATGTTCCCGCCCGAAAAATCGTAGGAATCCGACTGGGCCAGGTTGCGGTTCGAAACAATGCTGCCCTTCTGGTCCGCCAATGCCCAGAACATATTGTTGGTGGCGGTGAGGGAATCGAACACCACCTTCTTGGGTTCGGTCAGGGTGAATGCGAAGCGATCGGTTTCACCCGGCACTTCGATAGTGCCGGTGATCGGCGGCACGTCCGCGGCCAGCAGGAGGCGCGGCTCGATCGCTTCGAAATGAAGCCGGTTTGCCAGACTGGAGGAATTGCGCAGCGCGGCCCGGCGACGCAGACGCCAGTCCCCCGGCAACCGGTCCAAGGAGCGCCGTCCGCGGGCCAGCAAGTCGCCCAACTTGCGAAATGCCTTTACGTCCTGCTCCATAGCCCCCCCAAACGGCATCCAGACTGAAATAATCGTCTGTTGTCCTGTTTTGGGACAAGAGGGTGGATCATACCCTCCGTTGAACCGGTCGGACCGTCGAACAGCGGAACCGGCAACGCGGACGACCGTTCCTGTCACACCGGCTAGTTGATGCCGGGGTGACCAGAACGTGAGCGACGCGACCCGCTTATTCTCAACATTTTCCGTGGAAACCTGACCGCGAATTATCGCGGCATGCTTATCATCGAATCAACCTAACTAGTCTGTCAAACCTTGCAACTTATCGCAAGCTGATTACCAGTACCCATCGCGGCACATAGCGGGCAAGCCGGCTGGCCCAGACCATCGGATGTCGGTTTTTCGTGCGGGCAATCTTCGCCCGCACGGCAGACAGCGATCGCTAGATCACACCCCGGTCATGCCCGCTGTGGATGCGCCGTCGATGGCATATTCCGCGCCGGAGATGAAACCGGCCTCGTCGGAGGCGAGGAAGGCGACCAGGGCGGCAATATCCTCGACGCTGCCCATACGGCCCATCGGCGACATGCTGTTATAGGCGGCACGCGCACCTTCGGGCGACGCGGACTTGGCGATGATGGCGCTGATCATCTCCGTCTCCACCACGCCCGGCAAAATGGCGTTGCAGCGGATCGGCAGTTTTTCCGTGGCGCAATGGATGGCGATCGACTTGGCCATGGCCAGCACGGCGGCCTTCGTCACCGAATAGGCCATATAATTGCCCATCACCTTGTGCGCCGACATGGACGAATTGATGATGATCGACCCGCACGGCCCGCCGGGATTGGCGCGCATCAGGCGCAGCGCCGTCCGGGCGGTCAGCATCACCCCGGTCTGGTTGACGCCGATGATCCCGGCCCAGCCATCCATGCTGATCGATTCCACGCTGCCGTCGCCGCTTTCGGTCCCCGCATTGGCAAAGGCGATGTCGAGGCGGCCAAATTCGTCGCTGATGAAGGCGGCGACCTTTTCCCAGTCGCGCTCCTCCTGCACCCGCGCCTTGACAAAGCGCGCGCCGGTTTGTGCGCACAGGGTCCGTGCCGCATCTTCGTTCGACCCCGTGAACACGACCTGCGCCCCATCCCGCGCCAGCCGCTGGACGGTCGCGCGGCCTATGCCCGATGTGCCACCAGTGACGATCGCCACCTTGCCCGAAAGATCAGCCATATCTTGTCCTCAATCCGCCATCAGCGTGCCGGTCGCCCGCGCGATCGATGCTGTATCGAAATAATAGGGGGTGATGCCACTGAACTTGTCGCCGCGCAGATGAAATACCTCGCACAGCGGCATGGCCAGCCGCTGGCCATTGTGGCGTGAAGTGGCATGGACGGTCAGCATGACGATCGCATGATCCTCCGACACGGTAATGTCGCTGGTTTCGAGCGACGCATCGTCCCAGAAGGCAAACACCTTGGTATAAAGGTCGCGCAGTGCGCCCTTGCCCAGATATTCCCCGGCATAGGGCAGGCTGTCAGCCTCCAGGATGCGGAAATCGTCGGTCATCATTGCCTCCGCCTCGTCCCAGCGGCCCGCAGCGGTCAGGGCATAGAGATTTTCGACCATCGCGCGAATGGCGGCATAGCGGTGCGAGTCCATGGCAGTCACTCTCCTGTTCCAGCCTAGATGCGCGGTTCGGCACGGCGGCGAACCTGTAAAAAGCGGCAGGTGAAGCGAAGGACCAGTGGGCCGACAAGTCGATCAACAAGAATAGGATGGCCCTGTGCGGGCCTGACGGGAAAGGAATACCGATGGCGGGACGGCTGGACGGACGGGTGGCTCTGGTATCGGGCGCACTGCGAGGCATCGGGCGGGCCATCGCGCAATGCCTGGCCGCCGATGGCGCGACGACGATCATCACCGATCTGGATGCGGAGGATAGTGAGGCGGTAGCCAGCGCGATCGCCGCGATGCCGGGCTGTTCCTATATCCGGCTGGACGCGACGCTGGAGGAGGCGTGGCAGGCCGCGCGCGACCGGGTGATGACGGCGCACGGTCGGCTCGACATATTGGTCAATAATGTCGGCGCGGATCTGACCGGCAAGGTGCAGGATCTGGAACTGGCGACCTGGCGGCGACTGATGACGCTGAACATGGACACGGTGTTTCTGGGAACCAAGACGTTCCAGCCGCTGCTCGCGCAAAGCGGGGCGACGACGCCCTACGGCTCCAGCATCATCAATATCAGCTCGATCATGGGGCTGGTCGGCATGGCCGAAGTGTCGGCCTATAATGCGTCAAAGGGCGCAGTGCGATTGTTCAGCAAGTCCAATGCGCTGGAATTTGCCGATGCGGGCGTGCCGATCCGCGTCAACAGCGTGCATCCCGGCTTTGTCGATACGCCGCTGCTGCGACAAGGGATGGAGCGATGGGCCGCGCGTGACGGGACGTTAACGGCGGACGACCTGATCGACCAGATGGCACAGACAACGCCGATCAAGCGGCTGGCCCAACCCGTCGAGATCGGCAAGGTGGTTGCGTTTCTGGCGAGCGATGACGCCAGCTATATGACCGGCAGCGAGGTTGTCGTGGACGGAGGATGGACGGCGCGATGAGCAGCTTTGATCTGAGCGGCGCGGTAGCGCTGGTGACCGGGGCGAGTGGCGGGATTGGCAGCGCGACCGTCCAGGCGCTGGCCGATGCCGGGGCGACCGTGATCGCGACCGATATGGCGGCCACCACGTCGGTGGCGGGCGCGGCGGACTATCGACCGCTCGACGTGACCGACGAAGCGGGCTGGGCCGCGCTGGCCGACCATGTGGCGGAAACCTATGGGCGGCTCGACATATTGGTGAATAATGCCGGAATTTCCGTCACGGACGCGATTGCCGAAACCAGCCTTGCGACGTTCCGCCAATGCATGAGCATCAACGTCGAAGGCATATTCCTGGGCACCCGCGCCATGGCGGACCTGCTCGCCCGCAGCGGCGCGGACCGGCGGGGCGGATCATCAATCATCAATCTGTCGTCGGTCGGCGGGCTGACGGGTGCGCCGTTCATGTCGGCCTACTGCGCGTCCAAGGGCGCGGTGCGGCTGTTCAGCAAATGTGCGGCGCTGGAATATGCGGCGCTGGGCCAGCCGATCCGCGTCAACAGTGTCCACCCCGGCGGCATCGACACCCATATGATGGATACGATCTACGCCCGCTATGTCGAAACCGGTGCCTTCCCCGACGAAGCGACAGCGCGGGCGAGTATATCGGCAGGCCATGCGCTGGGGCGTATGGGCACGGCGCAGGAAATTGCCGACGGCATCGTCTACCTCGCCGCGCCCGCCGCCAGTTTTGTGACCGGGTCCGAGTTGGTGATCGACGGCGGCATGACCGCGCATTGAAACCGTAAAAAGGACCCGGTCGCGCGATGCGACCGGGTCAATTTCCGCAGCTCCTGGAGAGCGAGCTAGCGGAAATATCGTCAGCTCTGGTGGATGATGGTGAAGGACCGGCTCTGGAAAAACCATTGCCCGTCCCGCTTGACCAACCGGTCATTGTAGCAGGCCCGTGCACGCTTATCCTTGCCGGTGCCCGGCTCGGCATAGACTTCGGAGAAATAGGCGCGCGCCTCCGCCCGATCGCCATCCACCCGGATCATGCCGGGATTGAGCAGGAAGCTGAGCTGGGGATAATGGGGCATGGCGCTGGCCCACAGATCGACAATCGCGTCCTTGCCCGACACGACGCCAAGTTCGGGATAATGCGACAGATCCCAATGGCTGTCCTCCACCCATAGCGAAGCCCATAAATCGCGATCGACGCGATTGACCGCGTCGGCATAGGTTTCGAGCAGTTCGCGAATGGCCAGCCGGTCCTCCAGCGGACCGGAAAAATTGCCAGGAAAACTCGCAGCCAAACCCTCTCTCCTCATCTTCTTTTGTGGGAGGATAGGCCGGGATCAGGCGCCCGGAACCTGCCGGAAATCGCAGGTCTTACCGATACTCGTCGCGCAAAAGGCGGCGCAAAATCTTGCCCGATGGATTGCGGGGCAGATCGGCGCGAAACTCCACCGTCTTGGGGGCCTTGTACGCCGCGATCCGTTCGCGCGCCCAGGCGATGAGCGTCGCGGGATCGGGCATTTCACCCGCGACCGGCACGACGATCGCCTTGACCGCCTCCCCCCATTTGGCGTCCGGCACGCCGATCACCGCGACATCGGCAACGGCGGGGTGGCTGTAGAGCGCATTTTCCACTTCCGCCGGATAGACATTCTCGCCCCCGGTGATGATCATGTCCTTGATCCGATCGGCCAGGTAGAGATAGCCGTCCGCGTCCATCCAGCCCGCGTCCCCTGTGCGCAACCAGCCGTCCGCGTCGATCGCTTCGGCGGTCGCGTCGGGCCGGTCGAAATAACCGATCATATTGGCCTGCGACGCGACCAGTATCTCGCCGATCGCACCGGGCGGCAACGTATCGCCGCCCTCGTCCGCGATCCGCACCTTCACGCCGGGCAGCGGCAGGCCGATGCCGCGCATCCTCTCGCTCCCGGCCGGATCATGATCCTGCGGTGGTAGGCCGATGATGGTCCCGGCCGTTTCGGTCATACCGTACATCTGGGCAAATCCGCAGCCGATGACGGCGATCGCTTGCCGCAACAGATCGAGCGGGATCGCCGATCCGCCGTAGCAGATCGTGCGCAGGAAACTGAAATCGGTATCGGCGGCGGCGGGATGATCGCACAATATGCGCAGCGCCGTCGGCACCAGCATGATCTTGCTGATGCGGAAGGTGACGAGCAGGTCCAGCACGCGCGCGGGATCGAACTCGCGCACCACCACGCCCTTCGCGCCATGCTGGAGCGTCCACAGGCCCCAGCCCGATCCGCTGATGTGGAAGATGGGCATCGCGATCAGCGACACGTCCTGCGCCGTCCAGCGATACCAGTCGGGCAGGTCCGGCTCCGACGCGCGCAGTCCGAGCAGGCTGCGGTTGGAGAGCATCGCGCCCTTGGGATTGCCCGTGGTGCCGGACGTGTAGAGCATCAGCACCGCATCGTCATAGCCGCCGTCGCGGCGTGGGTCAGCATCGGACTGCGCGTCGCGACAGTCGGCAAAGAGCGGGTGATCGCCGTACGGATCGGTCAGCAAGATCGTCGCCCCCTGCCCCGCCACCCGATCGAGAAATTCTGGTTCGACCAGGATCAGGCAGGGGCGCGCGTCAGCCAATATATAGGCGACCTCCGGCGGAGCGAGCCGCCAGTTGACCGGCACGGTGACCATGCCCGCCTTGGCCGCGCCCAGCCAGAAACCGAAATAGTCATCGCGATTCTTGCCGAGATAGGCGACGCGATCACCCGGCACATGCCCCGCCGCGATCAGCGCATTGGCGACCCGGCTGGCCTGCCGGTCGAGCGCAGCATAGCTGGTTTCGCGCCCCTCGAAGACCAGGGCGATGGCATCGGGCGTCGCGGCGGCGTGCGCCCGGACATGATCCGTTACTGTGATGGCGCTCTTCCCCATGATCCCTCCGCTTGGACGGCCTGCATAGCGCATAATGCCGGGGCGTCGCCCTGTCACAATCGCTAAGGCTCCCATCTACCCCTGACGGTTTTGTCAGTGGAATGCGCGGCCAATGCCGGTAAACAGGCAGGCGATTGAAAAGAAGATAAGGAAAGGATGCCGTCATGGACATTGGTTTGAAAGGGCGCAAAGCCATTCTTGCAGGTGCCAATGCCAGCATTGGTCGCGCTGTCGCCAAGATACTCGCCGCCGAAGGCTGCGACGTCGCGCTATGCGGCCGCACCCAGGACAAGGTCGATCTGGTCGTCGCCGAAGTGCAGGCGCTGGGTGTGCGCGGCATCGGCGCGTCGGTGGACGTGACCGATGCAGAGGCGTTTCCCGGCTGGGTCGCCAGCGCCGCGCAGCAACTGGGCGGCTGCGACATTTTCATTTCCTTCGTCTCGGTCAATCCGGGGGTCGATACGCCCGAAGCCTGGACCACGGTGCTGAACGGCGACATATTGCCGCTGGTGCGTGGCATCCACGCCGCCCTGCCCGCGCTGGAACAGTCCGATGCCGGGTCGATCGTCACCATCTCCTCCACCGGGGCGCTGGAGGACTTCATGGGGCCGCAGCCCTATAATGCGCTGAAGGCCGCAGTGATCAATTACAGCGCCGCGCTGGCGCAGAAACATGCGCCGCAGGGATTGCGGGTCAATTGCGTGTCGCCCGGTCCGATTTTCACCGAAGATGGTCCCTGGGCCTATATCAAGGAACATATGGCCGATTTTCATGACGGTATCCTCAAGCAGATCCCGTTCGGTCGGATGGGTACGGGCGAGGAACTGGCCAAGGCGATCGCCTTCATCGCCTCGCCCGCCTGCCGCTACATGACCGGGGCCAATGTGCTGATCGACGGCGGCCTGACCAAGGGTGTGCAATATTGAGCGAGGCGGTGGCGATGAGCGAGACGGAGCCCGCCCGCATCAATTGCGTGCTGATCGTCGGCGGGCTTTACCATGACATGGATTTTGCCCGGCTGGAATTGCTCAAGCTGCTGGGCGACGATCCGCGCGTGCGGACCCGCGTGTTCGAGGATTATGGCCATCTCGACGCCATCCTCGCCGCCGACATGCTGATCACCTATACCTGCGACGTCGTGCCGCCGCTGCCCGCGCAGGAGGCGCTGCGCCAATGGGTGCAGGGCGGCGGGCGCTGGTATGCGCTGCACGGCACCAATTCGGTGCTGCGGCTGTTCGACAATGGCCTCTATGGCAGTCCGCGCTGGGCGCCGCTGATGATGGAAACGCTGGGCAGCCAGTTCATCGCCCATCCGCCGATCGCGCCCTACCGGGTCGAAGTGGCCGATGCCGAGCATCCGTTGACGCGCGGCATCGCACCGTTCGAGACGACCGACGAGCTGTATCTGATGGAGCGGCATGGCGACCTGCACGTCCTGCTCGACACCGAATTTGCGGGCGAAGCGACCGGCTTTGACGAACATGACTGGGCGCAGGACCGGCACCCGGTGATGTATATCAAGGCGCAGGGCAAGGGCGC
The DNA here is from genome assembly GCF_057809795.1 of Sphingobium sp. FG125. Taxonomy (NCBI): domain Bacteria; kingdom Pseudomonadati; phylum Pseudomonadota; class Alphaproteobacteria; order Sphingomonadales; family Sphingobiaceae; genus Sphingobium; species Sphingobium sp. FG125. The sequence goes on along the minus strand of NZ_JBMDKQ010000001.1, from coordinate 286,691 downwards.
GGTGCTGTACAATACGCTGGGCCATTGCCGCGGCCATTATGACATGCAGCCATTTCTGGACTGGTGGCCCACCGTCGATCGCTGCGCATGGGACCTGCCCGTCTTTTACGACCTGCTGCGGCGGGGGATCGAGTGGTGCAAGGATAAGGGCGGATAAACTCGCCGAAATCCTCCCCTGGCAGGGGAGGTGGCAGGGCGAAGCCCTGACGGTGGGGTGTCGCCCTCTCGATAGGGTGACACCCCTCCACCACCGCTTCGCGGCGGTCCCCCTCCCCTTGCAGGGAAGGAACTTTGCATCATTCACCCCAATTAAATCAATTGCTTAATGGGCATATCCTCCGCACCCGGCGCTGCATCCGGCACCGCCACCTCGATCCAGCCGTCCACGCTTTCGCGCCAGGGGTAGAGTTTGAGCGGCTTGTAATCCGCTCCACCCAGACATGCTCCATTATCGAGCTTGAAGCGCGCGCCGTGCAGCGGACACATCACCGCACCGCGCCGCACCCGTCCACCCGGTGCCAGTTCCGCTGCGGCATGGCTGCAACGGTTGATTAGGGCGTGGACCTTCCCCTCATCCTTGCAGATCAGCACGGGCCAGCCATTGACGAGAAACGGCAGCATCGCCCGGTCCTCGACGGCACTCGCCTCTACCACCCGATGATAACTCTCCGTCATGGCCGTTCCGTTACGCCACTGGTGAGCGCAATATAAGCGACTATGTCATGGTCAGTGTCGCCAAGCAGCGTGGCCAGCGTCATTACCCGCTTGAACGCCTGCCCCACCATCAGTTCCTCGGTCGTGCCGATGCCGCCATGCAACTGCACCGCCTCCTCAGCCACCTGCATCGCACTCTGGGCGATATAGGCCTTGGCCCCCATGACCGCAGCGGCACAGGTCTCGCTATCGGCGGCAGCGGCACGGTATAAGTGCGAGCGGCTGAGTTCGACGCGGGTGTAGCAATCGGCCATGCGATGCTGGATTGCCTGAAAGCTGCCGATCGGTTGGCCAAATTGCTGGCGCGTTTTGATATAGTCGAGCGTGGCAGCAAACATCATGTCCATCAGCCCCAGCAATTCGCCGCAAATGGCAAGCCGCGCCTGATCCAGAGCCTGCGCTAAAGCAGCCTCCCCGCCCGCCATCGGCTGGGCCGGTGTGTCGACAAACTGCACAACAGCGGCAATCGACCCATCGACCAGCCGATAGGGGGTAATGGTGATGCCGGGCGCATTGGCATCGGCCAGGTGAAGCGTCAGCGCGCCCTCGCCCGTCCGCGCCGCGACCAGCAGATGATCGGCATAGCTGCCGCCCAGCACTATCTGCTTGGTGCCGCTGATCCGGCCATCATGGGCACGGGTTTTGATGCCGTCGAGGTCGAAGCGCGCCTGCCCCTCAAACAGGGCAGCGGCGACGATCGCCTCGCCCGACGCGATTTCGGGCAACAGCGTCGCTTTCTGACTTTCCGTCCCCGCCGCTGCGACCAGCCCGGCCCCTAATATGATCGCAGGCAGCACCGGCTCCACCGCGACGCAACGGCCCAGCGCCTCCATCACAGTGATGACATCCACCGCCGCCCCGCCAAATCCTCCGGCTTCTTCCGGCAGCGCAAAGGCCAACAAACCGGTTTCCGCCAGCATTCCCCAGTTGGCGTCGGCAAACCCGCGCGGCTGGCGCAGATAGGCGAGACGGCGGGTGGCGTCATAATGATCCGCACCGAACCGGTCGACCAGATCGCGAAGCATGGCCTGCTCTTCGCTGAGATCGAAATTCAAGCCACCATCCCCCGGTCTGTCATGGCTGGAGCGCGTCCTGCGCTGCCCCGCTGTTGCTGTTCCATGACGCTTTTATGCACGGTGAGCGGGCGCGGCGTTGACTGGGCTTTCCGCTAGGTTCGCGATGCAATGGCGCGGCCAACAGAACCTAGCACTAGTCATAGGTTTTTGCGCTTGTCGCCATCGCGCGACAGGCATAGCATCATCGCTATGGAGAGATCAGGTGACATGCTCGTCGCCGCCCGGTCCGACAATGGGGACGCTGCAAAGACAGTGACCGATTTTCGTATGGGCAGGCAGGTTCCAACCGCGATTCAGTCGGCCGCCGACATCAGGCCCGCTGCCGAAGCGCTACGCGACATTGCCCGCGATCTGGGCAATTTCCGCGTCGCCGCCTGCGCCAATATCGCATCGCGATCGCCCATGACAGACGCCGATGGCGATGTGCTGGCCAGCGGCGTGTTTGGCTGGCCCGCGACCAAGGAACAATGGTGGCAAAAGCCGCTGCTGGCGCTCAGTTCGCCGCTGACATTCGCCTGTCGCTACGAAAATGAACCCTTCTGGGCCAATGCCCATGGCATCCACACCCGCGCGCCCAATCCCCTGCTCGACCAGATTGACCTCAGCCTTTTCCAGGGCGAAGTGAATGCGAATGCGGTCATTTGCGTACCGGTCCATATGTCCTTCGGTCAGATCGCGGCGATCAGCTTCTCGCCCTTCAATGACAAGCGCGACGATCTGAGCAAGGAATTCGATCTTTACAGCGACCAGCTGGAATATCATGCCCGCCGCTTCGTCCATGGCTATACCCGCGTGTCGAGCCAGCGCCCCTGGATCCCCAAGAACTGCCGCCTGTCCAAGCGGGAGGTCGAATGTCTGCGCTGGGCGGCGGTGGGCAAGACCGACGTCGAGATCGCCCTGATCCTGGAGCGCAGCTGCGCCACCGTGCGCTTCCATATCCACAATGCCGCGATCAAGCTGGAGGCGGTGAACCGCAGCCAGACCGTGTTCAAGGCAACCCAGCTTGGCTATCTGGGCAATGTTGCCGCCGTGATGGTCCCCCATCCGCAGATCGAGGCACAGGTCGCCGCGAAATAAGCTCCCTCCCCCTTGGGACACAGCATGGGCCAGCCGGGCAACCGGCTGGTCTTTTTTGTCTGGAGCGAAAGGCCGGCCGCGAACCTATGCTTTCTTACAGAAGCCTTTGCCCAATCTCCTTCCCATAGTGGCTCGACACAAGGATGAGAGGGTTGAGACGTTGGGCGCATCTGCCATTGGCGAAGGACTGTTCCGGGAGACACCCGAACCGACCCTGATCGGCGGTCGCCATCGTGAGACAGGGCGGATCGTCTTTCCCTGCCCTGACGATGGCGCGCGCTGGGAGGCCGTGGATCTGCCGCGTCGGGGAACGCTCTGGTCCTGGACGGTGCAGCGGTTTCGTCCCAAGTCGCCACCCTATATCGGGCCGGAGGATTTTGCTCCCTTCGCCATCGGCTATGTCGAATTGCCCGGCGCGACGATCGTGGAGACGCAGCTGACCGGCGTGGATTTTGACCGGCTGACGATCGGCATGGCCATGGAATTGACGACCATCGCCTTCTCCACCGACGCGAACGGCAACGAAGTCCGCCTCTACGCCTTCACCCCCGTGACGGAGGGCTGAGCGATGCAGGACGTCTATATCGTAGGGATCGGCATCCATCCATTCGGTCGCACCGACGGGGTCAGCGGGTTGCAACAGGGCGCGAACGCCGCACGCGCAGCTATGGCCGACGCGGGCCTGGAATGGCCCGACATGCAATTCGGTTTCGGCGGATCGGATTCGGCAGGCAATGCCGACACGATCGTCAACGAACTGGGGCTGACCGGCCTGCCCTTCATCAACGTCAAAAATGGCTGCGCCACCGGCGGGTCGGCGCTGATCGGGTCATGGCAGGCGATCGCGTCGGGCGCGCATGATGTCGGCATCGCCATTGGCTTCGACAAGCATCCGCGTGGCGCGTTCAATGCCCTGCCCGCCGAATATAGCCTGCCCGAATGGTATGGCGAAGCAGGCTTCATGGTGACCACCCAGTTTTTCGCGATGAAGCTGCAACGCTATATGGCGCTACATGGCATCAGCCCGACATCGCTGGGTCGGGTCGCGGAAAAGGCGTTTCGCAATGCTGTTCATGCCGACCATGCCTCGCGTCGATCGCCGGTCGATATCGACACGATCCTGAACGCCCAGATGATCAGCGACCCGCTGACCAAATATATGTTCTGTTCGCCAGCCGAGGGCGGGGTCGCGCTGGTGCTGGCGAGCGCGAAGAAGGCGCGCGAACTGGGCCGCGATCAGGTGCGGATCAAGGCGGCGGTGGTGCGGACGCGCCCGCCCGGATCGTTCGAGGTGTTCGCCCCCTGCATGGACATAGAAAGGGGCGGCGCACCGACCCTGCTGGCCAGCAAGGCGGCCTATGAGATGGCCGGAATCGGCCCGCAGGACATTGACCTGGCCCAATTGCAGGACACCGAGTCCGGCGCGGAAATCATGCACATGGCCGAAAACGGCTTTTGTGGCGATGGCGATCAGGAAGAATGGCTGGCCAATGGCTGGACCAATATTGACGGCCGCTTGCCGGTGAACACCGATGGCGGGTGCCTCGCCTGCGGCGAGCCGATCGGCGCGTCGGGCCTGCGGCAGGTCTATGAAAATGCGCTGCAACTGCGCGGGCTTGGTGGCGGGCGGCAGGTGCCGGGCAAACCGCGCACCGCTTACTCCCATGTTTACGGCGCACCGGGCATTTCCGGCGTGACCATATTGGAACGATAAGATGGACCTGGATTTTTCCCCGCAGGATCAGGCGTTCCGCGCCGAGGTTCGCCGCTTTCTGGACGAGCATCTGCCCCATCATCTGCGCGAGGGGATGCGTGGCACGCCCGGCGTGTTCGTGGAGCCGGACATTGGCGGCGAATGGCAGGCGATCCTGCACGCCAGGGGATGGCTGGCCTATAACTGGCCGGTCGCCTGCGGCGGCACTGGCTGGACGCCGATCCAGCGCTATATTTTCGAGAAGGAATGTGCGCTGGCCGACGCGCCCAGCCTGCCGGTGCTGAGCCTTAAATTGCTGGGACCAGTGATCTGCCGGTTTGGCACCGACGAGCAGAAGGCGCGCATATTGCCGCGGATTCTCGACGGGACGGACTTTTGGTGTCAGGGCTTTTCGGAGCCAGGATCAGGATCAGACCTTGCCAGCCTGCGGACGCGGGCAGAGCGGCGCGGCGATCATTATGTCGTCAACGGACGCAAGCTGTGGACCACCCACGCGCACCATGCGACCCATATCTTCTGCCTCGCCAAGACCGACCCCGCCGCCAAGCCGCAGCGCGCGATCAGCTTCCTGTTGATCGACATGGCGCAGCCGGGGATAGAGGTGCGTCCGATCATCGGGCTGGCGGGCGATCATGAGGTCAATGAGGTGTTTCTGGACGACGCCATCACCCCCGCCAGCGAATTGGTGGGCGAAGAGGGGCAAGGCTGGACCATCGCCAAATTCCTGCTGGAAAATGAACGCGGCGGCGCGTGCCATGCGCCCAAATTGCTGTCGGACATCGCCCGGCTGCGCAAGGCGGCGGGTGCGGAGCCGGACGGCAAGGGCGGCTGCATGAACGATGATCCCCATTATATGGCGCGGCTGGCGCGGGTCGAGCTGGAGGCGCAGGCGCTGGAAATGACCGAGTTGCGCGTACTGGCGGAAATGGCCAAGGGGCTGCCGCCCGGCCCGCAGACATCGCTGTCCAAACTGGTCGCCTCCACCCTGCGGCAACAGGTCGACGGGCTGGCGGTGCAGCTTTACGGCTATGCCGGGATCGCGCTGGAGGGGCAAAGGCCGCTCTATGGCAATCAGGCGCCACCCGCCCTGCATGGCAAGGCCGCGCAACTCGCCGCGCCCCGCTATCTCAATTCACGCGCCTGGACCATCTTTGGCGGGACCAATGAGGTTCAGCGCAATATCATAGCAAAAACGGTTCTGGGGCTGTGACCGGCAGAATCAATCGATCGGGAGAGACGATATGCAATTGAGCCGCGAGGCACTGATCCGGGCCTATCGTCAAATGAAGACGATCCGCCTGTTCGAGGAGCGCCTGCACGACGAAATCGCGCTGGGCGAGATTGCCGGCTTCACCCATCTCTATGCGGGGCAGGAGGCCTGCGCCGTGGGGGTGTGCGAACATCTGGGGCCGACCGACTATATCATCTCCACCCATCGCGGCCATGGCCATTGCATCGCCAAAGGGTGTGACGTCATCGCGATGATGAAGGAGATTTACGGGTCGCGCGACGGCCTGTGCAAGGGCAAGGGCGGATCTATGCACATTGCCGACATGAATGTCGGGATGCTGGGCGCAAACGGCATTGTCGGCGCAGGCGCGCCGATCGCGGTGGGCGCAGGCATTACGGCCAAGAGCAACGGCACCGTCTCGATCGCCTTTTCCGGCGACGGCGCCTGCAACCAGGGTACGACGTTCGAGGCGATGAACATGGCGGTGGTGCTGAAACTGCCGGTCATCTTCGTGTTCGAGAATAACCATTATTCCGAACATACCGGCGAAGCCTATGCCGTCGGCGCTGAAAGCATGACGGTCCGGTCGGCAGCATTCGGGATGAAGGCGATCAAGGCCAATGGCATCGACTTTTTCAGCGTATATGACGCGATGCGCGAGCTGATCGACTATTGCAAGGCGGGCAATGGCCCGGCCTCGATCGAGCTGGATTGCGAGCGCTTCTACGGCCATTTCGAGGGTGATCCGCAGCGCTATCGCGGGCCGGGTGAACTGGACCGAATCCGCGAAGAACGCGACTGCCTCAAGACATTCCGCACCAGGGTGACGGAGGCCAAGCTGCTGGAAGGGGCCGAACTGGACAAGGTCGACGCAGAAGTCACCGAGCTGATCGACCGGGCGGTGGCGGAGGCCAAGCTGGCCGACCGGCCGACGCCGCAGGATGTCCTGCAAGACGTCTATATCAGCTACTGACGCCAGGAGGATCGACATATGGCAATCAAAATGATCCGCGACGTCATTCGCGACACGATCGATGCGGAAATGGCGCGCGACGACAGCCTGATCATGCTGGGCGAGGATATTGTCGGCGGCAATGGCGCGCCTGGCGGGCCGGAAGCCATCGGTGGTATCTGGGGCACATCGGGCGGGCTATGGGCCAAATATGGCGCTGACCGGGTGATCGACACGCCGATTTCCGAAAGCGCCATCATCGGCGCGGCGGCGGGCGCGGCACTGACGGGAAAGCGGGCGATCGCGGAGATCATGTTCGCCGACTTCATCGGCGTGTGCATGGACCAGATCTGGAATCAGGTCGCCAAGTTCCGCTATATGTTCGGCGGCAAGACGACCTGCCCGCTCGTCATCCGTATGCCCTATGGTGCCGGCTTCAACGCAGCGCCCCAGCATAGCCAGGTGATCCACCAGTTCGTCACCGCCATGCCGGGGCTGAAGGTCGTGATGCCCTCCACCCCCGCCGATGCCAAGGGGCTGCTGACCCAGGCGATCCGCGACGATGACCCGGTGATCTTTCTTGAGCATAAGGCGCTCTATGGCGTGAAGGGCGAGGTGCCGGACGGGGACTATACCATCCCCTTCGGCCACGCCCGGCAGGTGACTCAGGGTGATGACATCACCATATTGGCCACCGGCATGATGGTGGGCTTTGCCGAGAAAGCCGCAGCACAACTGGCGCAGGATGGCATCGGGTGCGACATACTCGACCTGCGCACCACCAGCCCGCTGGACGAGGAAGCGATCCTCGACAGTGTTGAGCGGACCGGACGGCTGCTGATCGTCGATGAAGCGCCGCCGCGCTGTTCCTTCGCGACCGACCTCTCGGCGCTGGTCGCGCAAAAGGCGTTCGCATCATTGAAAGCGCCGATCGACATGGTCACCGCGCCGCACAGCCCGGTGCCATTCGCACGCGAACTTGAATCCGCCTATCTGCCCTCGCCCGACAAGATCGTGGCGAGCGCGGTGAAGCTCATGTCCTACCGGCGGGGATAAGCACATCATGGCCAATCTGCGCGCATTTGCGATGCCCAAATGGGGCATAGAGATGACCGAGGGCGTCGTTGCCGAATGGATGGTTGCCGAGGGCGTGCCATTCAAAAAGGGCGACCTGCTCGCACTCATCGAAACCGACAAGATCACCAATGAGGTCGAGGCAGAGGCCGACGGGATGTTCCCGCGCCTGATAGCCCAGACCGGCGGCACCTATCCGGTTGGCGAACTGATCGCCGTACTGGCGGGGCCAGACGATGCCGTCAGTGCGGCTGACGTCGATGCCTTCGTCGCCGGGTTCAGGCCTGCCGACAGCAAGGTCGCGTCGAAGGCGGGCGGTGCGCCACCGCCCCCTGCGCCCGCCCCGGCAGCACCTGCGCCGGTCAAGGTCGCCATCGCCGCCGACGCGCGGATCAGCCCGGCGGCGCGCGCCTTTGCGCAAGCGCAGGGCGTGGATATCAGCGCGATCACCGGGTCCGGCCCGGACGGGCGTATCACCTTTCAGGATGTGCAGCAGGCCAGCCTGCCGCCGGTCGCTATTGGCGGTGGCGCGCCAGTGGACCTGACGCCGGTGGGCGAGACGCTGGGTCATGTGTTTGCCAGTCCGCTGGCGAAACGGCTGGCGGTGCAGCATGGCGTGGACCTGACCGGCGTGACCGGCACGGGGCCAAAGGGGCGGATCGGCAAGGCGGACGTGCTGGCGCTGGTGAAGCCGGTGGCAGTAGCCCAAGCGGCACCATCCGCACCGATCGCCTTTGCCCGTCCTGCCCCCGGCACGGCGGAGATCGTCAAAATGTCGCCAATGCGCAAGGCGATCGCAAAAGCGCTGAGCCACAGCAAATCGACCATCCCGCATTTCTACCTGCGCACCGCTGTCAGGATCGACGCGATCCTGGGCTTGCGTGCGCAGGCGAAGGCGGCGACCGGCGAAGCGCCCAGCATCAACGACTATATCGTGCGCGCCTGCGCGCTGGCGCTGGCGCGTCACCCTGACGTCAATGTGCAGGTGCATGGCGACGAGATCCATCGCTTCGGCAGCGCGGACATTGCAGTGGCCGTCGCGACCGACAAGGGACTGATCACGCCCATCGTGAAGGGCGCCGACACGCTGTCGGTTGCTGCAATCTCACGCGAAGTGAAGGCGCTGGCGGAAAAGGCGCGAACCGGGCGGTTGCAGCCGGACGAGTTTCAGGGCGGCAGTTTCTCGGTCAGCAACCTCGGCATGTTCGGCATCGACCAGTTCGATGCGATCATCAACCCGCCGCAGGGCGCGATCCTGGCGGTGGGTGCTGGCACACGCCAGCCGATCGAGATCGGCAACGCGCTGGCCTTTGCCACCATCGTTCAACTCTCGCTGTCGTGCGACCATCGCGCGATCGATGGCGCGGTGGGCGCAGCTTTCATGCAGACACTCAAAGGCCTGATCGAGGAACCCGCGCTGCTCGTGGGATAAGGGGTCGGGGGCCGTGGGAGCGGCCCCCTTCTCGTTCAGAGCCTGACGATCTGCTTGCCCCTATTGGCACCGGTGAACAGGCGGGCGAGCGCGGCAGGCGCTGCCTCAAACCCCTGCTGCTCATCCACCTGCCAGCGCAACCTGTCGGCCAGCACCAGCGCGGCAAGCCGGTCGCGCATCGCGGGCCAATGGGCCTGCTGGTCGAGGATGATGAACCCCTCCATCCGCGCGCGTCGCAGCACCAGATTGAAATAGTTGCCCGGCCCGGCAATCTGCCCACCCTGCTCGTAGCGGCTGATCCCGCCGCACAGCACCACCCGCGCGCCAATGGCGAGGCGGGCAAGCATCGCATCCAGCACCGCGCCGCCGACATTGTCATAAACGATGTCGCAACCCTTGGGGGCCAGAGCCTTGAGTTGCTCTGCGACCTTGCCTTCACGATAGTCGATCGCCGCGTCAAACCCGGCTTCCTGCACCAGCCAGGCGCATTTGTCCGGTCCGCCCGCTATGCCGATGACATGGCAGCCCGCGACCTTGGCGAGTTGCCCGGCGACCGATCCGGTCGCACCTGCCGCGCCGGACACGACCACGACATCGCCCGCGACCGGGCAGCCGATCTCGTAAAATCCATGCCATGCGGTCAGGCCAGGGATGCCCAGCACGCCCAGCATTGCATGGGGTGGCAGGTCGGGATGGCAGATGTCGAATCCTTCCCCATCGCTCACCAGATATTCGGTCCAGCCGGTCATCCCGGCGACCATCGTGCCGACCGGCCAGCGCCCGCCCCGGCTTTCGACCACTTCCGCCACGCCCATGCCGCGCATGACGTCGCCCAGCTCGATCGGCGCGACATAGCCGCCGAAATTTTCCATCCAGCCCTTTTGCGCCGGTTCAAATCCCAGCCAGCGGACGGCAAGCAGCATCTGCCCTTCCTGCGGCACCGGCATCGGCGCATCGACCAGCGCGAAATCGCCGTCCACCAGCGCGCGTCCGACCGGGCGATCCGCCAAAATCCATTGCCGCATGTCCATCCTGCCTTCCTCTTGTCTGTCGGCGTTGTTGTCGCGGCGGCGATCAATGTTGGCGGTGGTCGCGCTTGATCTTCTTGGCCAGGCTCCATTTATGGACTTCGGTCGGGCCGTCATAGATGCGGAAGGCACGGATTTCGCGGAACACCTGCTCGACGATGGTGTCGCCGGTCACGCCAGTACCGCCCATCACCTGGACGCATTTGTCCGCCACCCGCATCAGCGCTTCGGACACCGCCACCTTGGCCATCGAGCTTTCGACCGTGCCAAGCGCGCCTGTATCCAGCACCCCGGCGCACCAGTCGATCATCAGTTCGCATTGCTGGAGGTCGATGAGATTTTCCGCCAGCATGAAGCCCACGCCTTCATGGTCAACCAGCGGCTTGCCAAAGGCCATGCGGCGGCAGGCATAGGCGGATGCAATCTCCTGCGCGCGGATACAGGCGCCCAGCCATCGCATACAATGGGACAGGCGCGCCGGGCTGAGGCGGACCTGGGCATATTTGAAGCCCTCACCGCTTTGTCCCAGCATCTGGTCGGCAGGCACACGCAGATTGTCGATGGTGACGACGGCGTGGCCGCCGGGCATGGAACTGTCGATCGTGTCCAGCACGCGATCGATACGGATGGCGGGATCAGGCAGATCGACCAGGAACATACAGGCGCCGTCGGTCGATTTGGCCATGACGATCCCGACCATCGCCCCCTGCGCCCCGGTGATGAACGCCTTGCGGCCATTGATGACCCAGTGATTGCCGTCTTGATGGCAGGTCGTCTGCATCATTGCCGGGTCGGACCCCGCGCCGCCATCGGCCGCCGGTTCGGTCATGAAGAAAGCGGAACGACCGCGGCCTTCCAGCAGGGGCTTGAGGAAATGCGCCTTCTGCTGCGCCGTGCCGACCTTGCCCAGCAGATACATATTGCCCTCGTCCGGGGCCATGGTGTTGCAGGCCAGCGGACCAAGCGGCGAGAGGCCGGACTGGATAAGGACGGTCGCCGTCTCGCGCTGGGTCAGGTGCGATCCGTCGGGCAGGACATGGGGGGTCAAAACGCCAGCCGCGCGCGCCTTTTCCCGCAATTCCATCACCAGATCGTCGCTCGGACCATGAAAGCCGCAGCGCGGGTCGCCCTCATAGGGGACGACGACCGTGCGGACAAAAGCTTCGACCCTGTCGGCGATGGCCTGCGCGCGATCGGTGCTGAACATGGAATTTCCTCTCAATTTTCAGATTGCGCCGTCGCGCGGGCGATGGCCGCCAGTTCAGGCAGGGTTTCGACCAATGACTGCGCTTCGGGCGATGATGCCGTGCCACGCGCCAGCCGCCCCTTGATGCCGTGGATGATCGCGGCGAAGCGGAACATGTTGAAGGCGAGGTAGAAGGACAGGTTGGCGATGCCGTCGCGCCCCGTGCGGGCGCAATAGGCCGCGACATAATCCGCCTGTGACGGGATATTGAGCGCGCCAAGGTCCGCGCCCTTGAAGCCGCCGATGATGTGCGGCGGCAGATGATACATCATCAGATGATAGGTAAAATCGGCAAGCGGATGGCCCAGCGTCGACAATTCCCAGTCCAGCACTGCCAATATGCGCGGTTCGACCGGGTGCCAGATCATATTGTCGGCGCGAAAATCGCCATGAACGATGCTGGTTTCGTCGCCTTCCGGTATCTGGCCCGGCAGCCAGTCGGCCAACCAGTCCATGTCCGGCAGCCGCCCCGCCGCCTCATCCTCGCGATATTGGCGCGACCAGCGGGCGATCTGCCGCGCGAAATAATTGCCCGGCTTGCCATAGTCGCCAAGGCCGATCGCCTGAAAGTCGATGCCATGCAATTGCGCGATGGCACTGTTCATCGCGTCGAAATAGGCCGGACGTTCGGATGCTGTCAGCGACGGCAGGGTGGAGTCCCAGAAGATGCGCCCTTCGACCATGTCCATGACATAGAAGGGCGTGCCGATGACGGCGGCATCCTCGCACAGACCATGGACCGGGGCGACGGGAAAGTCCGCCTGTCCCAGCGCCGCCAGCACCCGATATTCGCGCTCCACGGCATGAGCGCCCGGCAGCAATTGCCCCGGTGGCTTGCGCCGCAGCACATAGGCGCGGGTCGGCGTGACCAGCCGATAGGTCGGGTTGGACTGGCCACCGTTAAACTGTTCGACGGTCAGCGGCCCGGCATAACCCGCCACATGGGCCTGCATCCAGCGGTCGAGCGCCGCGCTGTCAAAGCCATGCCCTGCGCGCACCGCGCCGGTGCCACCGAATTTATCCTGTCGGTCAACGCTCACGGCTTTGTTCCCTCTCGCACCGCTATGATGGCTGCCATGCGATGCCCGGCGGTTTTTGTCCCCTGTGCTTTGTTTCAGGTGCAGGCCGACCTCTCGAAAATCGCAGTTAGCAAAAAGACGATATTGGCGCATTCGTCACAATCGGAACGAAGGCGCATCCGGCGTTGCTTTCAGCAAGCGCAACATAAGCGTCCGAATATCAGGGAGAGTATATGCGACAGAATCTAATCATGCGACCGGTCATGCTGGCTCTGGGTGGAGCGATGCTGTGGGCCGCGCCTGCCATGGCGCAGGAACAGGCACCGCAGGCGGATGCCGGTGCCGCCGATCCCAACGCGATCATCGTCACCGCACGCCGCCGCGAGGAAAGCCTCCAGGACACGCCCGTCGCGATCACGGCGGTCAATGCGGCGATGCTGGAAAACAAGGCGGCGGTGAATATCGGCGATCTGACCGGCGGCGTTCCCAACCTGCTGATCACCAACCAGAATAGTGGCGCGGCAGCCGCCAACCTCGCCATTCGCGGGCTGACCTATGCCGACGTCGAAAAGTCCCAGGAACCCACCGTGGGCGTCGTCGTCGATGGCGTATTCATCGGCACCAGCACCGGGCAATTTTTCGACTTTTTCGACATTGAGCAGATCGAAGTGCTGCGCGGGCCGCAGGGCACCTTGTTCGGGCGGAACACGATCGGCGGTGTCATCAACATCCGCCGCACCCGCCCGACCGGTGAAATCGGCGGCAAGGTGGAAGTCTCCTACGGCAAGTTCAACACGCTCGCGACCCGCGCGGTCGTCAACGTGCCACTGTCGGGCGACGGCAGCGTGGGTGCCAAATTCTTCCATTTCCACAATGAAACCGATGGCTGGTATCGCCAGTCGCAGACCGGCGACCGGCGCGGCTTTGCCAATAACGAGAATTTCGGCGGATCGGTCCTGATCGCCCCACAAGGCAGCGATTTCGATGCGCTGTTCACGCTGGAAAAGCAGATTCAGAAATTCGATCCGGTCGTCTCCAACCTGACCAACAGCAGCGAGCTCTTCTGCGGATTCATTCCGGCCAATGAGTGCAACCGCAATAATACGACCGACCTCTACACCGTGTTCGGCCTGCCCAACGTCTCCAACTATTCCGCACCCGCCGCGACGCTGGAGATGAACTACGACCTGGGCGGCGTGAAGCTGACCTCGGTTACAGGCTGGCGCAAGTCGCGCGAAAACCAGACGCAGGATTTCGACGGATCATCCACCGACCTCTATTATGTCCGTCGCCAACAGCGCTACGAACAGTGGAGCCAGGAATTGCGCGCGGCCGGCAAGTTCAGCGACAGTTTCGATTATGTCGTGGGTCTCTATTATTTCAGCTCCAAATATCATCTGACCCAGCATAGCCGCGTGTTCGGCTTCGCGCCGACGGTCGATCCGCTGATCTTCGACACCAACCCGCAGTCGGTGAACGGCAAAACCAAGTCGATCGCCGTGTTCGGCGACTTCAACTGGGCCTTTGCCGACCAGTGGCGCCTGTCCTTTGGCGGTCGCTTCACCCGCGACAAGAAGGCGCTCGACAACAGCTTTGGCGGAGTTGAGATCGGTCGCGGTGCCGACACGTTCAAGAAATTCACGCCCAAGGTCGGCGTCGATTTCCGCCCCAATGACGACGTCATGTTCTATGGCAGTTGGTCGCAGGGCTACCGGTCGGGCGGCTTCTCGCCGCGCGCCGGCACCGCCGCCAGCGCCGGTGTCGCCTATCAGCCCGAAGTGGTCGACAGCTTTGAAGTCGGCGGCAAGTTCGACCTGTTTGACCGCAAGGTGCAGTTCAACGTCGCGGCCTTCTATTCCAGCTACAAGGATCTGCATCAGAACAACACGCTCAACTGCCCGACCTGCGCCACCGGTAACGAGACGATCACGTCGAACGTCGGGTCGGCCAAGATCAAGGGGCTGGAATTCGATTTCACCGCACGGCCAACGTCGCAACTCACGATCACCGGTTCGCTCGGTCTGCTCGACTCCAAGTTCAAGGGCTTCATCGTCGGCGGTATCTCGCCGGTGACCGGTGCGGTCGTTCCCTATGATTATTCGGGCAATGACCTGATCTACAACCCGAACATGACCGCCTCACTGGGGGCCGACTATAGCGTCCCGACCAGCTTTGGCGAGGTGATCGCGAACCTGAGCTATCGCTATATCGGTCGCTATGATCAGCAAATCTCTATCGGCGGCCTGTCGGGCAATCTCAGCACCGGACCGATCACCGTCACCGGCAATGACCCGCGGGTACGGACCGACAAGCAGGGTCTGGTCGACGCCAGCCTGACCACCAAGTTCGAACTGGGCGGCACGGAAGCACGGCTGACGGTCTTTGGCCGGAACCTGGCCAATGATCGCGGGCCGACTCATGGCTTCACCGTCGGTGGCCTCTGGTCCTTCGGCACCGCGCGCGAACCCCGCACCTATGGCGCGACGCTGGGGGTGAAGTTCTGAAATAGCCGCGAGGCGCAAAAGTAGAGGCCGGGGAGATGATCCCCGGCCTTTTCTTGTGTCCTTTGCAAATACGATACTGTCTGTTGAACAACGCCCATCCTCCCCTTGTAGGGGGTGGCTGGCCGAAGGTCAGACGGAGGGGTGTCGCCCTATCGATAGGGTCACACCCCTCCACCACCAGCAAGCTGGCGGTCCCCCTCCCCTTGCAGGGGAGGATTTTGAAATCTTCTACGATCCGAAAACCGCCAAAAAAAGGCGCCGGAGCCAACGCTCCGACGCCCTCCCTTTTATTCAACCCCCGATCAGAGTTCGTCGTTCAGATATTTCATGATCGTGTTCTGGAACTGGCGGATCTGGATTTCCTGATAATTGGCCAGTTGCACCTTGCCGTTGAGCGAGGCTTTAAGGCCCGTCTGAACATAGGGCAGGTTTTCCATATCCTGTTCGAACACATCGCCCAATATCCCCAGCTCCGGCGCTTCGGTCCATTTCTGGTCGACCGACAGAAACTTCATTGGCGGTGCCTTGGGGTGCGCCTGCCCCGGCGGGACGCGGGTAAGGACGCGCACTTCCATCAGGCAATGGTCGACATCGTGCCAGGGGCGCCAGCGATAGACGATGTTGGGCTGGAACCCGGCCCAGGGGCTGAAATTGGGGAAGACATTATAGAGCAGCGCGTCCATCATTTCCGCGTCCGACGCGAAACTGACGTCATGACCGAACATCGCGCTGGTCGTATCGCGCAGCGACGCGCCCAACGCCGCACGAGCGGTCACGCCTTCGGGCACCTGGACGTTGTAGCCGCCTGCCGCTGCTTCCTTATCCTCATAATTATCGGACGATCGGCCATTATATTTGACGAATTCGTCGACGATCCACTGCTCCGCCTTGCCCGCCGGATCGACATGGGGAGACATGGTGCCGAACGGCGTGACCGTCAGGTTCACATAGTCGCCATAGATATTGTACATCGAATTGGCGTCGCCCGTGAAAGGCAGCAATTGCGGATGGGTGACGACGGTGTGCCAGCTTTCCATGAAAGCCTCCATCACCACCTTCCAGTTGGCCGGAACCACCTTGCCCACCCACATGGCGGTCGCGCATTCCTCATGTCGCCAGCGCTGGAAATGCTCCGGCATGGGAGCCAGAAATTCCTCCAGCGTCGGGCCGTCAGCGGCTTCGCGGATGAAGATATAGCCGCCCCAGCGCCCCACGCTGATTTCCGGCAGCGCCATCTCCTCTTCTTTGAGGTGCGCGAAGTCCCAGCGGCAGGGAATTTTCTTGACCGACCCGTCATTATTCCAGGTAAAGCCATGGAAGGGGCATTGCAGTTCGGCTGACCAACCGTCCTGCGTCTTGAGCTTGCGCCCGCGATGCAGACAGACATTGGCAAAGGCGCGAATCGACCCATCCTCCTGCCGGATCAACAGGAAGGATTTGCCGACATTTTCATAGACGACATGGTCGCCCGCCTCCGGCAATTCCTCGTCCCGCGCAGCAAATTGCCAGGTGCGCGGCCACATTTTGCGATTTTCCGCCTCGAAAAATTCCGGGCTGGTGTAGCGGCTGGCCGGGATCGGCTCCGACCCCAGATTCTCATATTCATCGGTATAGAGAAATTCCGGCACAGGGTTTGTGTCCGCCAGCATCAGGTCGCGGACGCTGGTGCCGGGGCAGCGCGGCAAGGGCGCGCCTTTGATCCGGGGGTCGCTTTCAGCCATTAATCTCTCTCCTGCCATTCCGCCTGCTCTGCTGTCCGGGTCTAGCCGCACGTTGAAACCTTGGTCGTTCGTTCAAACATAACGTCGTGGTCATTGCGCGACCATCCCCCCGTCGACGACAAATTCGCAGCCGGTGATGTAGCGCGCATCGTCCGATGCCAGAAAGGCGACCATCGACCCGATGTCGGACGGCTCGCCCATCCGGCCCATCGGTATGGCCGCGACGATCTGGTCGAACACGTCCTTGTTATCGGCAATCGCGACCTTCTGCATATCGGTCCAGATCATGCCGGGATGGACGGTGTTGACGCGGATATTGTCGCGCGCGGTTTCCAGCGCCACCGATTTGGAAAACATCCGCACCCCGCCCTTGCTGGCGGCATAGGCAGCCGTGCCTTGCACCCCGACCAGTCCCGCGACCGAAGACAGGTTGACGATCGACCCGCCATGACCCTGCGCCCGCATCTGATCGACCGCCACCTTGGTGCCCAGATAGACGCTATCCAGATTGACCGAAATCTGTTTGTGCCAGTCGGCGGAGGTCATCTCGCTCATCGCGCGCAGTACGGCGATGCCCGCATTGTTGACGAGAATGTCGATCTTGCCGAACGCCGCGATCACCGCGTCGATCAGCGCCGTCCAGCCCGCTTCGTCAGTGACATCCTGCGCCATCGATTGGGCCGGAACCCCCTGCGCGCGCAATTCTTCGGCGCGGGCGGCGACGGCGGTGCCATCCAGGTCGGTCAGGAACAGGCTGGCCCCCTGCCCCGCCATTTTGAGCGCGGCGGCAAAGCCCAGCCCGTTCGCCGACGCAGCCCCCGTCACTACCGCCACCTTGCCCTTAAGGTCGATCATCATGCGCCAGAAATCCTCATCCGATAGTTTGCACCGCAGAGTGACGCCTGTGCGGCGCGGTGCAACTAGCGCTAGTCAGAGTCCCCGTTGCACAGGCGCGCGCTACCTATGACCTTATCGAGTTCCGGCTTGGTCACGCGCGCGCTATGATGCGGGCAAAGCCATAGCGGCGAACGATAGAGAGGGTTGTGCATGGGCTATCATGACGTCATCGGCCAGGAAGCCGAAAAGATGCTGGAATATGTCGAGACCGGCACGACTGACAGCGCCCCGGACACCATGGAGGTGCCAGCATCCGCCTATACTGACCCCGCCTATTGCGCGCGGGAGAAGGCGGAAATCTTCATGAAGATGCCGCTGCTGGCCGCTCTGACCGCCGAAATGCCCAATCCGGGCGATTACAAGGCGATGGACCTGATGGGCAAACCGGTCCTCATCACCCGCAAGAGCGACGGCACGGTCGCAGCGATGCTGAACGTCTGCTCCCATCGCGGCATGATCCTGAAACCCGAAGGCCATGGCAATGCCAAGCGCTTTTCCTGTCCCTATCATGCCTGGACCTATGGTAATGACGGCAAGCTGATCGGCGTGGCCGAGCCGCAAAAATTCGGTCCCGTGTGCAAGGAAGAGCGCGGCCTGACGGCACTGCCCGTCGCCGAAGCGGGCGGGATCATCTGGATATGCCTGACGCCGGGGCTGGAGTTCGACATCACCGCGCATCTTGGCGGGATGCTCGATGATCTTGAAGCCTATGATCTGGGCAGCTGGCATTATTGCGGGTCGCGACGGATTTACGGGCCGAACTGGAAGATCGCCTATGACGGCTATCTGGAGGGCTATCATTTCGCCGCCGCGCACCCGACCACCATCCATCCGCGCAGTTTCAGCAACATCATGAATTTCACCGCCTTCGGCCCGCATATGCGCGTGGGCTATCCACAGGTGCGGATCAAGGAAGCGCTGGGCGCGATCCCGCGTGCAGACTGGGGCGAACATGAGAATGAAGGCTATGACTTCGTCCGCACCATCTTCCCCAATATCAGCATCTTTTTCGCGCCCGAAATCACCCAGGTCGCGCAACTCATCCCTGGCGACACGCCCGGCAGCAACACCACCAACCTGATGTTCATCCGCCGCCAGCCGCCAAAGGATGAAGCGGATGCGGCCAGCATCGAAGGGATGATGGACTGGCTGCGCGACGTCGTGAATGACGAGGATTATGGCGTTGGATTGCAAGTGCAGAAGGGGCTGGAGTCCGGCGCGATTCCCTCGGTGATCTTCGGCCGCAACGAGCGCGGCAACCAGTATTTCCACAAATATGTGGACTATCTCCAGCGGGCCGACCCGAACGAGGCGCCGCCTGAATTGTGAGGCGGGCGTCTACACTGTGACCTGTCAGGCCCCTCCCCATTGAGGGTGGAGGAATTGCAGATGCCCTTTCGTAACCCCTCTACGTCATGCTGAATTCATTTCAGCATCCATTTCTCGTCACAAGCGAAGGCATGTGGGGCACGATGGATGCTGAAACAAGTTCAGCATGACGAGGGTAAATTAGCGATAGCCCTGCCCTTGCTGGGAACGTCGGGTGCGGGCGTGCTACCGCCAGCGTAAACCCTCACCGCCAGGAAATGGCGATGAGACGCAAGCATGATGTCTTGATATTACAGCGTCGTCACATCCTCGTTCAGCCGCACCACCGTCTTGCCCGTGGTCTTGCCCGACATCAGGTTGATGAAAGCGCTCGGTGTATTTTCGATACCCGTGGTGACATTTTCCTGCGCGATCAAGGCACCTGACCTGATCCAGCCGCCCAGTTGCGCCTCTGCCTCCGCCAGCATGTCGAGATGTTCATAAGCCAGGAAGCCGCGCATCGTGATGCGGTTGACCAGCACCTGCCACAGGTTGCGGATCGGATAGGGATCATTGTGATTATTGTAATTGGCCATCATGCCGCAGGTCACGATCCGTCCGAACGCCGCCATATTGGGCAGCATCGCGTCGAGGATGTGGCCGCCGACATTGTCGAAATAGACGCCGACCCCGTCGGGACAGGCCGCCTTGATCGCCGCGTCCAGATCCGCCTCCGCCCGATAGTCGATCGCCGCATCGATGCCGAAAGTGCCGGTGACCAATGCCGCCTTGTCCGGCGAACCGACGATGCCGACCGATCGACAGCCCGACAGTTTCGCGATCTGGCATCCCACGCTGCCGACCGCGCCAGCCGCCGCGCTCATCACCACCGTGTCGCCCGCCTTCATCTCGCCGATGCGCTTCAGGCCAACATAAGCGGTGATACCCGACCAACCCAGCGCACCCATATAGGCGGTCAACGGCACGCTAGGATCGACATGGACATTTTCGATCGCGAAATTGGCCGGGTTCAGGATCGAATATTCCTCCCAGCCGACAAAGCCGCGGCCATAATCGCCCTCCTTGAACGCCGGATTGCGCGACTGGATGACACGGCCCAGCACCATGGTCGGGATAAGACCGCCAATCGCCACGGCGGGCAGATAGCTGTCATCATTGGCATCCAGCATGCCGCGCACGGCAGGGTCGATGGCGAATACCTCATTCTGGATCAGGATTTCGCCATCTTCCAGCGCCCGCACCGGATTATCGACCAGCGCGAAATTCTCTGGGACAGGGACACCGTGGGGGCGCGAGGCAAGGACTATCTGGCGGTTGATCACGGTATTTCTCTCCACAGGCTATACCGACCGCTATGCTCCGCCCACGAGGCGCATGACACTGGCGAAAGCCACAGTCTGGCCCAACCGGACAAGAAAAAGCGCGCGAAGCCAACGGCCTCGCGCGCTTCAAGGTCGCGCTATGGGAGAGGATTTTCAGCGCGAAGCGTACTGGCGGCCCTTGGTCGCGATCGCCCAACGCTGCGGCGTCGCGCCCGGCGCGCCTTCGCGCACGAAGCACTGGCCGCGCTGCGACTGGATGGTGCGGCAGGCGGTCATCGCGTCGGCGCGACTGGCAAAACCGCTGATGGCGAGGCGGTGGAAGGGCTTGCCCTTGACCGTCGCCTGGCTGGTGAGAACCGGGAAAGCCGCAAGCGTGCTGTTGCGGCCCGCCATGCTCATCCATTTTTCCTTGGCGATCGCCGCCGTGTCATAGGCACCTAACTGGACAACCCAGTTGCTGGCACCGTTGCTGACCGGCTTGATGAAGGCGACCTGCTGCATCCGGGCGACCGGCGCAGACGCGGCGGCGGTCTGCGCCCTGGCACGGGTCTTTGCCACGACCGGCTTTGCCCGGTGATCCTCAACAATGAAGTCGCGGGTAGCGACGCGGACCGGCGCGGGCTGCGCTACCGGCACGGGTTCGGCAACCGGTGCAGCGACTGGTTCGACGGAGGCGGTCTGCACGGGCACTTCCGCCTGCGCTGCGGGCAGCGGCGCTGGGTCGGACGGCGCGGCAGCCATTTCGACCGGCGCGGCGGCAGCTGGCGCAAGCGCCAGAGCGACCGGCTGGCCAGCATCGGCCGCATCGATCGTCACGCCCATCAGCGCAGCAACACGCTGCGGCGCGGCCGAAGGTTCGGCAATCTGCGCCCAGTCGGAAATACGCTTGTTCGCGGCGAGCGGATCAAGGTCCATGCCCACGATCATCCGCGCATCCTTCCAGCGGCCGGCCAGCGCATAGGCATAGGCGAGATTCTGACGGGTGCGTGCGGTGGCGGACGGATCATGGATCGCTTCGGACAGGATGCGCACGCCTTCGGGCGCGTCACCGGCCATCGCCATCGCCAGACCATAATCGCCAGCAGGCACGGTATCGGCATGAGCCAGCAACAGGCTGCGCGCGGAGTCCGCCCGGCCCTGCGCCACCTGCACCAGCGCCAGGCTGACAATGGTGCGCGCGTCGTTATTGCCCAGCGTCATGGCGTCGGTCAGCGCGGCTTCAGCCGATGCAAAGCGCCCGGCCAGCACATAGGCCCGGCCCAGCATCTGGCGATAGGCAGCGTTCTGCGGCGCAAGTTGCACGGCGGCCTCAGCCGCCGCGATCGCCTTGCCGCCGTCGCGATCGGCCAGCGCCTTTTCAGCGGCGATGGCAAGCTTGGTCGGGTTGCCCTTTTGCTGGACAGCCGAGGCGGAAGGACGGAAGGCCGCCCCGGTACAGCCAACCATGGTGGTGGCGACGAGCAGCGATGAAATCGCCGCCTTTGCAAATGTGTTGCGCTTCATAGTCCTACCCACCCTTCAATCACTGGTTGCCGCGCATGTGCGGCAACTGCTGTGTCAGCCGGTCAATTTCCGGCAGGCCGTTGAGAAAATTGTCGAGAGATTCGGTGACGATCTGCTGTGCCGAACGGCCGGTAATGGCGCAGGCGAGCCGCAGTTTGAGATGACGATCCGCGTCGATCCGCAGCGTGAAGGCCGCCTTGCGGCTGGCCGTGGCCTTTGCCTTGATCGGCGCTGGCTTGCCCGCGATGCGTTCGGCCAATTCCTCACGCTCGATAACGACCGGCGGCACCGGTGCCGGGATAGGCAGAGTTGTCGGCATCGGCGTCAGGCCGATCGCGACGGGCAGTTCGTCCACCGGCAATGGCGCAGGCTCCACGTCGAAGCCCATGTCGTTCCAGCCCAGATCATCCTGCTGCACGGCAACGCCCGCAGCACGGCCAAAGCCAAGCATCGGACGACGCATGGCGGGCTGCGCCGCGCCTTTGCGGGCGAGCAGGCCAGAGGTGAGCGATGCGAGGGGTTTGGGTTC
Organism: Sphingobium sp. FG125; assembly: GCF_057809795.1. NCBI lineage: Bacteria > Pseudomonadati > Pseudomonadota > Alphaproteobacteria > Sphingomonadales > Sphingobiaceae > Sphingobium > Sphingobium sp. FG125. The sequence continues at coordinate 264,323 of NZ_JBMDKQ010000001.1, read as the reverse complement.
AGCCATGATGCGTTCCCCTTACTGGCCGATCACGCGGCGACCGAAGCCCCCGCCGACCGGACGGGTTGCGACGGTGCCGACGCTGCCCTGGGGCACGGAAAAGACCGTGCGGCGGAAATTCTTTTCGAGCCGGTCGGAGATGTACGACCACAGCGCCACGACCTCCGCCGCCGACCGTCCCTTGGGATCGACCTCCATCACGGTGCGACCGTCGATCATCGAGGCGGCAAAATCGGTGCGGTGGTGCAGCGTGATCGGCGCGACCGTGCCATGTTGCGACAGGGCGACGGCGGCTTCCGACGTGATCCGTGCCTTGGGCGTTGCGCCGTTCACCACGAAGATCAGCGGCTTGCCCGCGCGTTCGCACAGATCGACGGTCGCGCCCACGGCGCGCAGGTCGTGCGGGCTGGGGCGGGTCGGCACGACGATCAATTCGGCCACGGAAATGACGCTTTGGATTGCCATGGTGATGGCAGGCGGCGTGTCGATAACGGCAAGCTTGAAGCCTTGCTGCCGCAGGATTTCCAGATCGGCGGCGAGCCGCGCGACGGTCGTTTGCGCGAAAGCGGGCAATTCCGCCTCCCGCTCGTTCCACCAGTCGGCCAGCGACCCTTGCGGATCTATGTCGATCAGCACGACAGGACCGGCCCCGGCAATCTGCGCCTGCACGGCCAGATGGCCCGACAAGGTGGTCTTGCCCGATCCGCCCTTCTGCGATGCCAAAGCCAAAATCCGCACGCAAATCCCCCCAGAAAATCCAGTTCCGTCTGGGATTGCCATAACCGCGCCTAAAATTCGGTTAATGAGCGGGGAAGTTTGATTGACGAAGTGTCAACAGGGTTAAGCGCGTTTCAAGCATGATGTGCTTATGCTAATCAGACGTTAACCTTGTTTCATCATAGCCGATGCAAATCTATTGGCGCAGGAGCATGTGCATATGAAGCGTATCTGGGGAGCTGTGGCTGTCGGCGCCATGATGGGCATCGCGGCACCAGTGTTGGCCGACGTAAAGACAGGGGTCGATGCCTGGCAGCAGGGCGATTATGCCAAGGCGATCGGCGAATGGCGGCCGCTGGCGCAAAATGGCGATCCCGACGCGCAGTTCAATCTGGGCCAGGCCTATAAGCTGGGCCGCGGCGTTCAGCCGGACCTCAATGCCGCGATGGACTGGTATCGCAAGGCTGCGACGCAGGGGCATTTGCGGGCAGAGGATAATCTGGGCCTGTTGATGTTCCAGCAGGGCGACCGGGCGGGGGCCTTGCCCTATCTCCAGCGCGCTTCCGTGCGGGGTGAGCCGCGTGCGCAATATATTGTCGGCACCGCGTTGTTCAACGGCGACCTGATCGGCAAGGACTGGGTGCGCGCCTATGCGCTGATGACCCGCGCGTCCACGTCTGGCCTGGCGCAGGCGACGACCAGCCTGGAGCAGATGGACAAATATATTCCCGAAGATCAGCGCAAGCAGGGTCTGGCACTGGCAGCGACACTGGAACAGTCGGAAAAGGGCGGCGCGCTGGCGTCGGCCAATCCCGCACCGGTTCGCCCCACGCCGTCCAGTGTGCGGACGACCGAGTTGCCGCCATCGACGATCGGCCAACCGGTGACCGCGCCGCCTGCCCCCAAGCCTGTTCCGATCAAGCCTAAACCTGCGCCGCAGGTTGCTGTAGCCAAGCCCGCGCCGCAGATCGCGGTCGCCAAGCCTAAGCCAACCGCGCCAGCGCCCCGTCCCGCCAGCGCCGTCCCTGCCCCCGCCACATCGGGCGGATGGCGCGTCCAACTGGGTGCATTTGGCGAGGAAGGCCGCGCGCGCAGCCTGTGGGGTCAGTTGACTGGCAAGGTCAGCGGCCTGTCCGCCTATCAACCCTATCTGGTCAAGGCAGGCGCGGTGACGCGCTTGCAGGCCGGACCGGTCGCCAGCAGCGACGCCGCCAGCCGTCTGTGCAGCCGGATCAAGGCGGCTGGTGCAGACTGTATTCCCAAGAAGATGTGACGATCAGGCCGCCCTGGCCTGATCCACTATCCAGTCACGAAACTGGCTGAGCGCCGGATGCGCGGATGCGTCCAGCGGGCGGGCGAGATAATAGGCCTGATCGCTCGACAATGGCCGGGCGAACGGGATGACGAGGGTTCCTGCATCCAGTTCCGGCCGGATCAGGAAGCTGGGGATCAGCGCCACCCCTGCCCCCGCCGCAGCCGCCTGTGCCAGCATCAGGAAATGTTCAAAGGCGGGACCGGGTGGCAGCGTCCCGGCCTCCACCCCTGCCGCCGCGAACCAGCGTGACCAGGCATCACGCCGCGAACTCTGGCTGAGCAAGGGGGCCATCAGCAGATCGGCGGGCTGCCGCAACGGATGCGCGCCCAGCCACTCTGGCGCACAGACCGGCACGGCTTCCTCGCGAAACAGAAAATCCATCGTCGCGCCCGGCCATTCCTGCGGCGTGCCGAAATGGATGGCCGCGTCAAATTCTTCCTGCGCGAAATCGAAAGGCTGCGACCGGGCGGCGAAATCCACCACCAGTTGCGGGTGCAGGGCGCTCAGATGCGGCAATCGCAGGGCGAGCCAGCGCATCCCGAAACTGGGCAGGGTCGCGATCTTTAGCGCCGTGGGCGATCGCCGCGTCGCCATGCGGGAGGTAGCGCGGCGGATGCGGTCCAGTGCGGGCAGCAGTTCGTCGGCATAGGCGCGACCCGCCTCGTTCAGCCGCACGCGCCGTCCCACCCGGTCGAACAACGGGGTTTGCAGCCACGCCTCCAGCTGCGCGATCTGGCGACTGACCGCGCTCTGGGTGAGGCCGATCTCTTCGCCCGCACGCGAAAAGCCGCCATGGCGCACCGCCGCCTCGAAACTGGTCAGCGCGGTCATGGAAGGTAGCCATTTGCGATGGTCGTTCATTCGCGTCTCGCATCAACAGATGACAGGTCACCATTTGGAAAATCCTGCATAGGCTGAGATAATGCGCCTGTCACCGGGAGCTAATTATGTCGAATGAGAATGATAGCCATGTCGTTGCGCTGACGCTGGCGACGCTGGGCGAAACGGCGGGGCGGCGGGTGCTGAACGCGCTGGCGATCGACCCTGCCTTGCTGGCGGAGCGTGGCCCCACGGTATCGCGCGCGGCCTTTGCGATGGCGATGAATATCGCGCTGTTCGATGACCTGCTGAAACGGGTGCAAAGCGGCGCGGCCTATGTTGCCGATACGATCGAGCGCGGCGGTCGGGTGACGTTCGACCATGGCGCCTTGCGGACGATACGCCTGCCGCACGGGCCTACCGGCGCGTTGCCGAGCGGCGAGGATGCCTTTACCCGCATATTGCTGCCGTTGGGCTATCAAATGGCGGCCATCTATCCGCTCGATCGGCTGCGCATGACCGGGCGCGCCTATGTTCATGCCGACAGGCCGGAGGCAATCCCGCAATTCTTCCTGTCCGAACTGCATGTCGACCGGTTCGACGACGAATTTGGCGCAGTGGCGGCGCGAGTGTTCGGCACATCACGCGATCCATTGGGTGAGGCTGAGCAAACGGTATTGGCACGTTTTGGTGCCGGTGAAGCGGTGACGCTGAACGAAGCTGGAACCGCACTGCCGGGGATCGTCGCGGCGTTCGACCGGCAGCATGAGATGCCAAGCTTTGCCGATTATCAGACGCTCCTGTCCCGCTCCAATGAGGCGGCCTGGATCGCAACCGAGGGTAATGCCTTCAACCACGCGACCGACCGGGTGGCCGATGTCGCCGCACTGGCGGAGCGGCTGAAAGCGGACGGCCAGCCGATCAAGGAAAGGCTGGAGATTTCAGCGACAGGCCGGGTGCGCCAGACCGCTTTCCGCGCCGACAGCGTGGAACGGCTGTTCGCCGATGGCGAATTGCGCGACGTGCCCGGCTCCTTCTACGAATTTATCAGCCGGGACATTGATCCGGCGACGGGCAGGCTGGACCTGGCGTTCGACACTGGCAATGCGACCGGCATTTTCGCGATGACCAGCGCGGGGGCATGAACATGGTGCTGCAATCCTTCGACCCTGCCTCTCGCGAACTGGTGTGGGAAGGACCAGTTGCCGATGCCGATGCCTGTAACCGGGCGATTGCAACGGCGCGGGCCGCGCTGCCCGGCTGGCGCGCGCTGGCGGTGGAGGACCGTATCGCAATCGCGCGGCGCTATGCGCTGGTGCTGAGTGAGCGACGCGCGGCTCTGGCCGAACTGATTTCGCGCGAGACGGGAAAACTGCTCTGGGAAAGCGACGCAGAAATCGGGTCGATGATCGCCAAGGTCGAGGTCTCTGTCGCCGCCCATGCCGAACGCACCGGGGGAAAATCCGCCGACATGCCCTTTGGCCGGGCGGTGCTGCGCCATCGCGGCCATGGCGTGATGGCGGTGCTGGGACCGTATAATTTCCCAGGCCATCTGCCCAACGGCCATATCGTCCCCGCCCTGATCGCGGGCAATGCGGTGGTGTTCAAACCATCGGAAATCGCGCCAGCCACCGGCGCAGCAATGGCGGACGCCTGGGCCGCGGCAGGATTGCCGGACGGGTTGCTGAGCGTGGTGCAGGGTGGCCGGGCGACAGGCGAGGCACTGGTGGCGGGCGATATTGACGGGCTGCTCTTTACTGGATCGGCTGGTGCGGGCGCTGCCCTGAGACGCGCGCTGGTGGACCGGCCGCATGTCATCATGGCACTGGAACTGGGCGGCAATAATCCGCTGATCGCCTGGGACAGCCCGGACGAAGCGGCCTCGATCATCATCAATTCCGCCTTCATCACCACCGGCCAGCGTTGCTCCTGCGCCAGGCGGCTGATCGTGCCTGAAGGCATAGTAGGTGACCAGATCGTGGCAGCCGTCGATGCACTGGCGGCGCGACTGCCGATCGCGGCATGGAATGAACCGGGCGACGCCTTCATGGGACCTTTGGTGTCGGATCAGGCCGCCGCTACCGCGCATCGCGCGGTCAGCGACCTGATCGCGCGCGGTGCACAAGTGATCCGGCCATTTGCGGGAATCGAGGGGCGCAGTGCCGCTTTCGTCACCCCCGGCCTCATCGACATGACCGGTGTGGATGGTCCCGATGCAGAGATTTTCGCGCCCTTGCTGTCGGTGATCCGGGTGCCGGATTTCGATGCGGCGATACAGGTCGCCAACGCCACCGCCTTTGGCCTGTCCGCCGGGCTGATTTCGCAGGATGCAGCGCTTTGGGACCGGATGGTGGAGGAAGGCCGCGCTGGCGTGGTCAACCGCAACCGGCCGACCACGGGCGCAGCGGGCAACATGCCCTTTGGCGGCCTTGGCGCGTCCGGCAATCACCGGCCCAGCGCCTATTATGCCGCCGATTATTGCGCTTATCCGATCGCCAGTTTCGAGGCGGACGGGGTGCAGGCGGTTGCGGTCATCGGGCTGGACTGAGCTGGGATCACAGCCCCAGCCGCGCCCAGAAATCATCGGGTGCGATCAGGGCGCTGCCGCCGCGCGATCGGTCGATCCGCGACCAGCTGCTATGGGGGATGGGGACGCGCGGCGCGGTTTCGGCGGTACGGGACTGGCGGGAACGGGTGGCTTTATGGGTCATCGTTTTCTCCTTTCATCAAGGGAACACGAAACCGGGCGTGGACGCTTTGGCACCGTGCGCTTTAGCCGTTGGTGACGCGGAGCAAGCTGATCCTTCAAAAGCCGCGAAGCATGATGCTTGCAACTTTATCTAGCGACTGGGTTGGGAATGTCGAAATAGCTTTGCTTGGGGGTTATGCCAGGCGGGCTTTAGCTGGTGCTTCGTGGTCAACCGTAGCGGTGTAGCGCGCAGAGCTTGTTCCCCGACGGGTCGCGCAAATAGGCCAGATACAGTTTGCCAAAGCTGGCTTCGCGAATGCCCGGCGGGTCTTCGCAGGTCGTGCCGCCTGCCGCGACACCCGCGGCGTGCCAGGCGTCCGCCTGTTCAGGGGAGGTCATTGCAAAGCCGATCGTTCCACCATTGGCGCAACTGGCGGACTGGCCGTCAATCGGCTTGGTGACGAGGAACATGCCGCCATTATGCATGTAGATCAGGCGGCCCAGATCGTCAGTGAAGGACGGTTTGCCACCCATGGCGTGAAATAGCGCATCGTAAAAGATTTTGGCGCGATCGATATCGTCGGCACCAACCATGATGTGACTGAACATGAAACTGCCTTTTTGGTGGGGATCAGAGATGCGCCGAATATCACCATGCGCCGGACAAACGAAAAGGGCCAGTCACACCAGCCCGGCCTGCGTCGCCAAAGCGCGTCGGTGTCAGAAGATCGTGCTGTAGAGGAACCAGCCGACGATCAGCAGGCTCGACACGATGCAGATACGATCACCAAAGACGTCGATACGAGACATCAAAAAACATCCTTCCAACAAGGGCGATCTTCGTCGCCTCGAAGGAAAGATTACATCAGTTTTTACCGTGCGGAAACAGCAAAATTGCGATGGAGCCGCCCAAACCTGCGATAAGCCGCATTTTGCGACCCTTGAACGCCATCTTTGGTCAAACGTTCGACAGGATTAGCGAAAAGCCGGGCCGCGATGCCGCAGGAAAGAATCGGTTGCCTCCTGCGGCCCGCGATACGCTTCCTGAAATTCCGCGCTCCAATATTTCAAATCGTCCAGATCGACACGCGCGCCCGATACCGCGCACAGGACGAACTGCCCCGGTCGCACGACATCAAAATGCGGCGTGTCATAATGCAGCACCGCCAGCCCCTGAATGTCCGCCATCAGTCGCCCGTCAGGATGCGGTCGACCAGTTGCTTGACGGTCGGGACAAAGCCGTTGGAGTAGAAAGGGTCCTGCTTGAATTTATAAGCGCCATGACCGGCAAACACCAAATTCTGGTCCAAATCGCCGCCATGGACGGCTTCCTGCAATGCCTTCTGGATGCAGAAGCTGCGCGGATCGGCCAAGCGACCGGTCGAATTGGTCTCGCTGTCCATCCAGCTGGAGAAGGCGCATTGGCTGAGGCACCCCATGCAGTCGGTCTGGTCCTTGCGGATCACTGCCCGCTCTTCGTCGCCGACGAACACGAGCGTATTGTCCGGCGTCTTGAGCGCGGAGGTGAAGCCCTGCCCGAACCATTCGCGGGCGCGGTTGAGGTCACCCAGCGTTACCCAGAAATGCTTGCCCTTCACGCCCACGTCGAGCTGGTGGGTATGATCGCCCGCCTGTTCGGTGCTGAACGCGATCTGCCGTTCCGAACGCGCTTCCAGGCTGCGCAGGAAGGGATTGCGCACCGCCGAGCTGTAGAAGCCGGTGGGCGAAAAACGGTGGAGCAGAATGTCGCCGGGGTTCAGCTCAGTCAGCAACGCCTTCCACGCCTGCGGGATAGGGCTTTCCTGCGTCAATAGCGGGCGGGTGCCGAACTGGAACATGATCGACCCCAATTCGGGATTGTCGATCCAGTCGTTCCAGTCCTTGAGCGCCCAGACGCCGCCCGCCATGACGATCGGCACATCATCTGAAATGCCGCCTTCGCGCATGGTTGCGCGCAGATCGCGGACGCGCGGATAAGGATCTTGCGGCATTTTGGGGTCTTCGGCGTTTGACAGGCCGTTATGCCCCCCGGCCAGCCAGGGATCTTCATAGACGACTGCCGCCAACCATTCCGCCGCCTTGGAATAGGCGCGCTTCCACAGCGCACGGAAGGCGCGGCCCGACGACACGATCGGCAAATAGCTGACATTATAGGATGCCGCGATTTCGGACAGCTTGTAGGGCATACCTGCGCCGCAGGTGACGCCCGCGACCATGCCTTTGGTCCTTTCCAGCACGCCGTGAAGCACGCGCTGCGCTCCGCCCATTTCCCACAGGACGTTGATGTTGATCGCGCCCTTGCCACCGGCAATCTCATAGGCGCGCTTCACCTGTTCGACCGCGCCGTCAATCGCGTAGGCGACCAGTTCCTCATGGCGATCGCGGCGGGTGCGACCATGATAGATTTGGGGGATGACATTGCCGAAACTGTCATAGCTGTCGGCATTGACCGCCGACACCGTACCAATGCCGCCAGCCGCCGCCCAGGCGCCCGAACTGGCATGGTTGGACACCGCAACGCCCTTGCCGCCTTCGACCAGCGGCCAGACTTCGCGGCCACCATAGACGATAGGCTTCAACCCCTTGAACAACGACATCTCCCGCGAAAAAGCGACACCGGACCCGACCGGGCAAAGGCCACTGCTATAGCAGCCTTTGCAGTGATTGACGAATTTCCGCGCGCCTTAGCGCAAAATGTCGGGGCTGGCCAGTGCCTCCCCGTACAGCTTGGCATAAGCATCGACCATCGCCTGTTCGGCATAGTCGCGGACGGCGCGATCGCGGTTGGCAGCCCCCAACCGGGCGCGCAGGTCAGGGTCGGCGGCGAGCGTGCCAAGCGCTGCGGCAAGGCCTGCCTCGTCCGGTACAACGAAAGCGCGATTCTCCGGCGCGACCATATTGATGACGTCGCCCACATCCATCGAAGCGACCGGGACGCCCGCTGCCATCGCCTCCACCAGCGAGATGGGGAATTGTTCGCTGTCGGAGGAGAGCGCAAAAATGTCGAACAGGCCGACGAAGCGCCAGGGCCGGTCCATGAAACCGGCCATGTGGAGATCGTCGAGACCTTGGGCCGCGGCTTGCGCCAAGATGGCGTCGCGTTCCGGCCCCTCCCCCACCACCACCAGTTGCAGCCGATCCTTGTGCGCGGCGACCGCGCGGACCAGCCGGGGGATATTCTTGACCGGGCGCAGTCCCGCCAGCGTGCCGACCAGCAGCTTGCCGGGCGACCGGCGCAGGCCGGGGATCGCGTCGGGCGCTGGCGGGTCGGCATAGCGGGCGGTGTCGATGCCGTTGCGGATCAGATGGACCTTGGCGGCAGGCTGTTTCCAGACCTGCCGGGCGATACCCTCCAGCCGGACGGACGGGACGACCAGCGCGCTGGCGCGACCGAGGGCGACGCGGCGGTAGAGGTTGCGCTGGGGCTTGAGACCGGTGGCTTCATCGGCGTTGAAACCATCCTCATGATGGATGAGCGGAGGCATGGCCGACACTGAGCTGGACAGTCTGTGCGCCATCGCAGCGTCCATCGCGCCCCAATTATAAGTCAGAATTAAATCATATTTTTTCAAGAAGTTAGATATATCGCGAAAGCGTCCCACCCCCGGACGACCGGCAAACGGGGGTGACAAGGGAAAGTCGACGCGCACCGCCGGATCGATCGCCGCGCGGGCGCTCAGCGCGTCCGGCGCGGCGCTGACGATGCTGTGGCGCGCCTTGTCGCCCCAGATGTTCATCAGCCGGATGGCGCGCGCTTCCTTGCCGCCCAGGGTGAAGCTGCCATGGACGTGGAGTATGTGCGGCTGACTGTCAGCCATGCAGGACGCGGGCCAGCAACCGGTCGATCGCGACAATGCTTTCCGGCTCGTCCAGCGCGGGGGCATGGCCGACACCCGGCACGGTCACCAGTTCCGCCTTTGCGCCGATGTCGGCCACCATACGCTGCGCCGTCTCTGCGCTCAGCAGGTCGGATCGTTCGCCGCGCAGCAGCAGCGTCGGAATATCGCGAAAGGCCGCCATCACCGGCCACATATCGACACCCGCCTCGCTCCCCATGGCGCGGATCGGTTCGGCGATGCGCATGTCATAATCCAGCACGATCCGCCCCGCGCTATTAAGGCGATAGAGGCGCTTGGCCATGGCCAGCCATTGTTCCAGGCCATAGGCGGGATAGACGTCGCGATTAGCATCCTCCAGCGCGCGGGCGGCGTGAACCCAGCTGGGGTGCGACTGGTTGACGCCGACATAGGTGCGGATGCGCGCCAGGCCCGCTTCGTCCAGCGCCGGGCCGACATCATTGAGCAGCGCGCCCGCCAGCCATTCGCGGTGGGTGGCTGCAACCAGCATGGTGATGAGTCCGCCGAGCGACGTGCCGACCGCGACGAATCGCGTGATGGCAAGGTCGGCCAGTAACCGGCTGATATCCTGCAAATAAGTGAGCGGCACATAGGTCATCGGGTCTTTGGCCTGGGCGCTTGTCGCGCGCCCCCGCATGTCCGGGCAGATCAGCCGCCAGTCCCCGGCAAACCGCGCGGCCAGCGGCTCGAAATCGCGCGCATTGCGGGTCAGGCCCGGCAGGCACAGCAGCGGCGGACGGCCATCATGCCCCCCGGCATAATCCCGGTAATGCAGCCGCAGCCCGTCAGGGGACCACCAATATGCGTCGCTATAGTCGACCAAGCTTGATCCTTTAGGTGTCGCTCCCCCATATCGCCTTATGAGCCATATCCCGCAAGCCGCCAAATATAGCCCCGCCAGCGAAATCGATACGCTGATGCCCGACATCGCCGATCCGGTGAGCGCGGCGGACTTTCCGCAAACGATCCTGCGCTTCCGCAACGACCGGGCGGCGGCCACGGTGGGACTGGACGCGCTGAGCGATGACCAATGGATCGCGCATTTCGGGCGGTTCGCGCCGCTCGACGGGTCACTGCCCCGGCCGCTGGCGCTCAAATATCATGGCCACCAGTTCCGCCATTATAATCCCGACATTGGCGACGGGCGCGGATTCCTGTTCGCGCAACTGCGCGACGATGCGGGGCGGTTGATGGACCTGGGCACCAAGGGCAGCGGCCAGACGCCCTACAGCCGCTTTGGCGACGGGCGGCTGACACTGAAAGGCGGGGTGCGCGAGATATTGGCGACCGAAATGCTGGAGGCGCTGGGCGTGCCAACCTCCCGCACCTTCTCGATCATCGAGACGGGCGAGGCGCTGGAGCGCAATGACGAGCCGTCACCCACGCGCGGGGCGGCGATGGTGCGCCTGTCCCATTCGCATATCCGCATTGGTAGCTTCCAGCGGGCGGCCTTTTATGAGGATAAGGTGCTGCTGGAACGACTGACCGATTATGCGCTAACGCGGCTCTATGGTGAAGTGCCGGGCGACAATCCACCCGCGCAACTGTTGGGCCGGGTGGTCGAGCGGACCGCCGATCTTGCGGCCAGCTATATGGTCGCCGGGTTCGTCCATGGCGTGCTGAACAGCGACAATATCAATGTGACCGGCGAGAGTTTCGACTATGGGCCATGGCGCTTCACGCCCCTATGGGACGCGGGTTTTACCGCCGCCTATTTCGATCATCAGGGACTCTATGCGTTCGGGCGGCAGGCCGAGGCGATCCATTGGGACGTCGCGCAACTGGCCGTGTCGCTGCGCGCGCTGGTCGAGGCGGAGCTGCTGATCGCGCAACTGGAGCGGTTTCCGGCGCTTTATGGCGAGGCGATGGCGAAGCGCTTTTGCTGGCGGCTGGGGGTGGTGCCGGGTGAAGCCAAGAACGCGATGGTCGAGGCGGCGGTGCGGGGGATGGTGACGACCGGGACCGGGATTGATCGGTTTTTCCATGACTGGCGTGGCGGTGTGCAGCGCGAAGGCGCGGATTATAGCGATGCGGCGTGGGGCGCGTTTCGCGAGGCTGTGGCGGGGTTTGAGGCTGTACCGGGCGCGCGGGATCATGACTATTGGGCTTACGACGCGCCCTGTTCGATGCATATTGACGAGGTTGAGGCGATCTGGGCCGCGATTGCGGAGGGCGATGATTGGGGGCCGCTGCACGCGAAGGTCGCGGCGGTAAGGCGGATGGGGGCGGCGCATGGGGTAACGTGACGTTGGGTTGGCGATGGACGATCATTTTGCGACATTTCGCGGTGCTTTTGATATTGCCAATTGCGGGCACTGCGTAGTGAAGCCATCATGCGACAATGCTTGATTTCATCGCCGGATTTATAGGTTCTATGCTCCCTCCACGGGTCGGATTTGCGCTTGTGATCGTCATCCCTTGCCTCATCATCATCGCTATTTGGATATCAAGCTGAAAGGATTTCGTCCGGTTTCAATGCATGATGTCCCGTAACCGGCCCTTCCGCCGTCCCGCATTCCGTCAACCCCACGAAAGCGGGGACCCATCGTGCATCCCGCGGTCCAATTGTGTGACGAGACATGGGTTCCCGCTTTCGCGGGAATGACGGCTAGAGAAAATTCCCGATTTTTGCTTCCCGCCCCCGCCCCCTTCCTTCCTTAACCTTTTTCCGTCATATCAGCGCCATGGTCGCAACCCTGACATCCCATGAACCCGCCACCGGCGTCCTGCTCTGGCAGGGCGAGGCGGGGGATGTGGAGGCGGAGGTGGCGCGGGCGCGGGCGGCGTGGCCGCGATGGGCGGCACAACCGATCGCCTACCGGATCGAAACGCTGCGGCGCTTCGTCAATGTCGTGCGGCGGAACGAGGATGCGCTGGCGGACCTCATCGCGCGCGAAACTGGCAAGCCGCTGTGGGACGCCCATGCCGAAGTGGCGGGCGTGATGGCCAAGGTCGACATTTCGGTCGCCGCCTATTCCGAACGCACCGGGCAGAAACGGCTGGAGGCGGCGCTGGGCGCGCGGCAATCGGTGCGGCACAAGCCCCATGGCGTGATGGCGGTGCTGGGTCCGTATAATTTCCCTGCCCATCTGCCCAATGGCCATATCGTCCCGGCCCTGCTGGCGGGCAATGCGGTAGTGTTCAAGCCGTCGGAAAAGACACCTGCCGTGGGCGAGATGCTGGTGAAGCTCTATCATGAGGCCGGCGTGCCGATCGAGGCGATGCGGCTGCTGCTGGGCGGGCCGGACGCGGGCAAGGCGCTGGCGGCGCATCCCGATGTCGGCGGCATCTTGTTTACGGGGTCCGCGCAGACCGGCATTGCGATCAACCGGCAATTCGCCGCGCAGCCATCGAAGATATTGGCGCTGGAAATGGGCGGCAACAACCCGATCGTCGTGTGGGACACGCCCGAAATCAACGCCGCCGCCGTGCTGGTGGTGCAGTCCGCCTTCCTGTCGAGCGGGCAGCGCTGCACTGCCGCCAGCCGCCTGATCGTCAAGGAGAGCATCGCCGACACCTTCATCGCGGAGGTCAAGAAACTGGCAGATCGGCTGATCGTCGATCATCCCCATGCTGACCCCACGCCCTATATGGGTCCGGTGATCGACAATCCGACCGCCGACGGGCTGACCGAAAGTTTCCTGTGGCTGATGAGCAATGGCGGCAAGCCGATCAAACATATGGTGCGCCCCAAAAAGGGCCTGCCCTTCGTCAGCCCCGCGATTATCGACGTCACCGCCATGACGGAACGGCCCGATGTCGAACTGTTCGGGCCGCTGCTCCAGGTCATCCGCGTGGCTGAATTTGGCGATGCGATCGCGGAGGCCAACAATACGCGCTACGGCCTGTCCGCCTCGCTGATTGGCGGGACGCCCGATCAGTATAACCAGTTCTGGGCCAATGTCCGCGCGGGCGTCATCAACTGGAATCGCCCGACCAACGGCGCATCTTCCTCCGCGCCGTTCGGTGGCGTCGGCATTTCGGGCAATCACCGGCCAAGCGCCTATTATGCCGCCGATTATTGCGCCTATCCGGTGGTGTCGGCAGAAATCGAGCAACCGCGCGCGTCGATTGGCGTGGGGTTGAAAGACATCGATGTGAGCGCGATGGGCGATTGAAGCCCCGCACCGGACAAGATTTCCTAATCCCCGGCATACCCATTCTGAATTGAACTTCGCCTGCACCTTGTCCACATGGCAAGCATGGCTGACCCTGTATCTGATCCTGTTGTACCCGCCACCGTCCATCTGGTCGGCGCGGGACCGGGCGACCCGGAATTGCTGACGATCAAGGCCGTGCGGCTGATCCGTGACGCGCGGCTGATCGTGCATGACGGGCTGGTGTCGGACGATATTCTGGCGCTGGCATCGCCGCAAGCGGAGTTGATCAGCGTCGCCAAGCAGCGCAGCCGCCATTCGATGCCACAGGAAGCGATCAACGCGCTGCTGGTGCGCTTTGCGCTGGCGGGCGAGTCGGTCGTCCGGCTCAAGGGCGGCGATCCGTTCATTTTCGGGCGCGGCGGCGAGGAAATGGAAGCGTGCCGCGCGGCGGGCGTGCCGGTGGAAATCGTGCCGGGCGTCAGCGCCGCCATCGGCGCAGCGGCGCAGGCACAACTGCCGCTGACCCATCGCGACGCATCGAGCGCGGTGACGTTCGTGGCGGGCCAGTGCAAGGGATTGACCGAACAGGACTGGTCGGGGCTGGCGGGCAAGGATCGCACGCTCGTCATCTATATGGGCGTGGCGACGGCTGCGCAGATTGCCGACAAGCTGATTGCCGACGGCGTATCGCCTGCCTTGCCGGTCGCGGTGCTGGAAAATGGCACGCGGGCGGACATGCGCTCGCTGCGCACCCTGCTCGCGGACCTTGGCGACATGGTGGCGCGTGAGGCGGTGGTCAGCCCGGCATTGATCGTCGTGGGAGAGGTAGCGCGCTACGCGCTGGCACAGGAAGTGCTGGCGGGATGGGCGCAAAGACAGGAATATGGGGCGGAGATGCGTTCGTGAAGATATTGACGGGTAATGATCTGGCATCGGGCGACGTCATCTGGTGGGCGGGCGATGGCTGGTCGCGCCAGGTGGGCGATGCGGCCGATGTCGGCGCGCATGGCGATGATCTCGCGCGCGCCGAAGAAGCCGCGCTGCGGGTCGTGGGTGCCTATGTGATCGACGCGACCCTTGGCGAGGATGGCGTGCGCCCGGCCCATATCAAGGACCGCATCCGCGCCTTCGGCCCGACCGTGCGGCCCGACCTAGTCGAACAACCAACCGAAGCCGACATCGGCAAGTGGGTGATCTGAACCATGTATCGTTATGACAGCTATGACCAGGCCATCGTCGACGCCCGCGTCGAGGAATTTCGCGACCAGACCCAGCGCCGCCTGGCAGGGGCTCTGACCGAGGACCAGTTCAAGCCGCTGCGGCTGATGAACGGCCTCTATCTCCAGCTGCACGCCTATATGCTGCGCGTCGCCATCCCCTATGGCACGCTGAGCGGCAAGCAGATGCGCAAGCTCGGCGAAATTGCGGGCAAATATGACAAGGGCTATGGCCACTTCACCACGCGCCAGAACCTGCAATATAACTGGATCAAGCTGGCCGATGCGCCCGACATTCTCGCCGAACTGGCGACGGTGGAGATGCACGCCATCCAGACCAGCGGCAATTGCATCCGCAATATCAGTTCCGACCAATATGCAGGCGTTTCCGCCGACGAAGTGGCGGACCCCCGCCCCTGGGCCGAATTGCTGCGCCAATGGTCGAGCTTCCACCCGGAATTCACCTATCTGCCGCGCAAGTTCAAGATTGCGGTGATCGCGTCCGACGATGATCGCGCGGCGATGCGGCTGCATGACATTGGCCTGAAACTGGTCGAGCGGGACGGTGTGGTCGGCGCTGAAGTCTATGCCGGTGGCGGCATGGGCCGGACGCCGATGGTCGCGCCGCTTATCAGGGACTTCGTGGCTGAAGATGAGATCATCTCTTATCTGGAAGCCTGCCTGCGCGTCTATAATCGCTATGGTCGCCGCGACAATAAATATAAGGCGCGGATCAAGATCCTGATCCATGAAATCGGCGTCGAGGAATATAAGCGGCAGGTCGAGGAAGAGTTTGCGCATATGCGTGAACTGGGCCTCAATCCGCCGGTCGAGGAACTGGCCCGCATCCGCGCCTTCTTCGCCGCGCCCGCCTATGAAAGCGGCCTGAGCGACGAGATCGACCGCAGCAACCCGGCCTTTGCGCTGTGGGTGGACCGGCAGGTCGCGGCCCACAAGGCACCCGGCTATGCGATCGTCAATATCAGCCTGAAACCGATCGACGGCATCCCCGGCGATGCGTCGGCGGAACAGATCGGTCTGGTCGCGGACCTGGCCGAGACATATTCCTTCGACGAACTGCGCGTCACCCATGCGCAGAATCTGGTGCTGCCGCATGTGAAGAAGGCGGACCTCTACGCCATCTGGCAGAAGCTGGTCGCGGCGGGTCTGGCGGAGGCCAATCTGGACCTGATCACCGACATCATCGCCTGCCCCGGTCTCGACTATTGCGCGCTCGCCAATGCGCGGTCGATCCCGCTCGCACAGAAGATCGCGGCGCGCTTTGCCGCTGCGGAGCGACAGGCGGAGATTGGCGAGTTGAAGCTCAAAATTTCGGGCTGCATCAATGCCTGCGGCCATCATCATGCCGGGCATATCGGCATTTTGGGCGTGGACCGGCGCGGCGTCGAAAATTTCCAGCTGCTGCTGGGCGGATCGGGCGCGGAGGACGCCTCGCTGGGCCAGATCACGGGGCCGGGCTTTTCGGAGGATGGCGTGGTCGATGCGATCGAGAAGGTCACCGACATCTACCTCGCCGAGCGGGAGAGCGGCGAACGCTTCCTGGACACCTATCGCCGCATCGGCATGAAGCCCTTTAAGGAGGCGATCTATGGTTGAGTGCAAACAACAGCCGTTCGCCCTGAGCCTGTCGAAGGGTTCCGCTGAACGGAGTGAAGCGCCTTCGCTTCGCTCAGGCAAAGGCTTCGACTTCGCTCAGCCCGAACGGAATTTTTAAGATGGTTGAATTTCTCTCCTTCCGCGACGGCGAATCTGCGCAGGAACCCGCCGTCACGGTCGAATCCTTCACCGGCCAGTCCAACGCCACCGCCGTCCGCATCGAGCCGGGCGAAGATGCGCGCGAATTGCTGCCCTATCTGGATCGCATTTCGCTGATTGAGGTGAATTTTCCCGGTTTTGGCGACGGGCGCGGCTATTCGGCGGCGCGGATCGTGCGAGAGGCGGGCTATACCGGCGAATTGCGCGCGGTGGGCGACGTGCTGGTCGACCAGATCGTGGCCATGCGCCGCTGCGGTTTTGACAGCTTCCATCCCGCCAAGGCGCTGGACGATGCCGCCCTCGATCGCGCGCTTACTCGTTATGACGACGTCTATCAAAAGACGATCGATGGCCGCGCCCCCATTTGGGCCAAGCGGCACCCGGAGACAGAAAATGGCTGAAGCTGCCCGCACGCTCGACATCATCGACGCCCGCCCTGCCTTTACGCAGGGTGACGCGGACGCGCTCAACGCGCGGTTTGAAGATGTGGGCACGCTGGATATGCTCAAGACCGTCTTTGCCGAAGGGCTGGCCGGCAATGTCGCGGTCGTCTCTTCCTTCGGCACCGAAAGCGCGGTGCTGCTGCATCTGGTGGCGCAGGCGGACCCGACCGTGCCGGTGATATTCGTCGATACGCTCAAAATGTTCGCCGAAACCCTGACCTATCGCGACACGCTGATCGACGCTTTCGGCTTTACCGACAGCCGCACCGTGACGCCGATCGCCGAAGTGATCGCGCAGAAGGACGAGACCGGCCTGCGCTGGTCCTATGATCCCGATGGCTGCTGCGACATTCGCAAGGTCGAGCCGTTGAAGCGCGCCAAGGACGGCCTCGACGCCTGGATTTCCGGGCGCAAGGCGTTCCAGTCGGTGACGCGGCAGAATCTGCCCCGCTTCGAGGTCGAGGACGGGCGGCTCAAGATCAATCCGCTGGGTGACTGGACCAAGGATGATCTGGAAGCCTATTTCGCGCAGCACGCCCTGCCCCGGCACCCTCTGGAGGCCCAGGGCTATCTGTCGATCGGCTGCGAACCCTGCACGTCCAAGGTGCAGCCGGGCGAGGACCCGCGCGCAGGCCGCTGGCGGGGTTGGGACAAGGTGGAATGCGGCATCCATTCGCCCGTCACGCCGATCCCGGTGGTAGACCCCGAAGATCCGGCGAACATGCCGGTGTTCTGACGGCGGCATTGGCCTTGTTTCAGATTGAACCTCAACCTCCGTTCGTTTCGAGCGAAGTCGAGAAACAGTAGCGCGCAGTTTCTCGACTTCGCTCGAAACGAACGGAGGAAGTGAATAACGTCCGGCTCTGGAAAGGGTGGGGGGACGCTCCCCCTCATTTACGCGCACCCCTAAGAATCGCGGTGCATCATCCCCATATGCCGTTCTCGGCATGTGGCCGGGGCGGCCTCGCTTCGACCTGAACCCCTTGTGCTGGTCGAACCTCTCGCTTCGATGATTTTCCAAAAGGCTGGAAACACCTGCACCGCATCAGTCACCCGACCGATGCGCGTCTGATGGAGTGTGCCCCGCATGATCGCCTATCTCATCCTCGTCCACCGCTTCCCCGAACAGTTCAAGCGGATGTTCCGCGCCATCTATGTGCCGGGCAATCATTATCTGATCCATGTCGATCATCGGTCGGGTGCGGCGATGCAGGCGGATGTTGCCGCCTTCCTCAACCCCTATGCCAATGTCGCGATGCTGCCGTCGCGCAAGATGCTGTGGGGCGGATATAGTCTGGTTGATGCCGAACTGCGCGGCATAGAAAAGTTGCTGGAGATGGGCACAGACTGGCGCTATTTCATCAACTTAAGCGGGCAGGATTTTCCGCTGAAGTCACAAGCCTATATCGCCGACTATCTGGCCGCGCATGACGGGACCGAGTTCATCCGCGCCGTGCCGCAACAGGCGGTCCGCCCGGACACGATGAACCGGCTGAGCCATTATTTCATCGAAGCGTTCAACCGCATCGTGCGCACCGGCATCCCGCGCCGCCGCATGGCCGGGATCACCCCCTGTATCGGCACCCAGTGGAAGGCGGTCACCCGTGACTTCTGCGCCTTTGTCCGCCGCGATCCCGCTGCGCTGAAATTCAAGAATTTCTACCGCCGCACGCTGATTGCCGACGAAGGCTTTTTCCAGACGGTGATGATGAACGCCTTTGCCCATGACAAACAGGTCAATGATGATCTGCGCACGATCGACTGGATTCCCGATGGCGACATAAAGCTGCGCCCCCGGACATTCGTGACCCGCGACGCGCTCAGGCTGACGCTCAGCCCGGACCTGTTCGCGCGCAAATTCGATGCGCAGGAGGATAGCCATATATTGGACCTGCTGGAGGCGCATCTGCTGACGCCCGCCGCCATGGTCCTGCCCAAGAAGGCCGAACCGCACGCAACAATATTACAAGCCTCTGGACGGATCGCATCAGCGGCTTAAGAGTCTCCCTTATTCAAAGATAAGGGAATCCCTGCCATGGACCGTCGCGATTTTCTGCTGTCCTCCGGTGCCGTTGCCATCGCCGTCGCTGCCCCCCGCGCCTTCGCGCAGGGCAGCGACGATGCGCGCTTGTCGGCCGCCTTCACCGCCATTTTCGAACGGCAACTGGACCTGTCGCCCGGCTTCGTCACCAGCCTTGGGCTGGACAAGGGCGCACGGGCCGGGGCCAAGAGCCAGCTGGACGATAACAGCAAGTCGGCGATGATGAAGCGGCTTGCGACGACACAGGCGGCGATCAAGGAACTGGAGGGGTTCAAGACGGCCAGCCTGTCCGACCCGCAGCGGCTGAACCTTGACGTCATCCTCTATGCGCTGGGGCAGCAGACGGTAGCCCCGGCGACGTTCGGCCTGAACAGCGCGGTGCGGCCCTATCGCATCTTCCAGCAGGGCGGCAGCTATTTTTCGACGCCCGATTTCATGAATACCGCCCACACCATCAATGTGGCGGCAGACGGCGACGCCTATCTGGCGCGGCTGGAGGCTTTTGCCCGCAACCTGCGCACCGACAGCGCGATGCAGCGGGACGAGGCGGCGCGCGGCTATCTGGCACCGGGCTGGTCGCTCGATCTGACGCTAGGGCAGATGAAGAAGCTGCGCGATCAGCCTGCCGCCAGCAGCAGCCTGGTCCAGTCGCTGGTCAAGCGCGCGGCGGCCAAGGGGATAGCAGGCGACTGGCAGGGTCCGGCGGCGGCGATTGTTGAGAAGAGCATCTACCCCGCGCTCGACACGCAGATCGCGATGATCGAGGGGCTGCGCGGCAAGACGGCAGCGGGCGATGGCGTATGGCGCACCCCGCGTGGCGAGGAGATTTATGCCGCCGCGCTCAAGAGCGCGACCACGACCGACCTGTCGGCGGCGGACATTCACGCGATGGGGGTGGAGCAGGTTGCCGACATCAGCGCGCAGCTCGATACGATCCTGCAAGGGGCGGGCTATACCAAGGGGACGATCGGCGAACGGCTGGCCGCGCTGAATGCCGATCCGTCGCAAGTCTATCCCGACACAGCGGAGGGACGCGCCGACCTGATCGCCGCGCTCAATGCCGAAGCCAAGCTGATGCAGGCGAAATTGCCGCAGGCTTTCGCGACCATCCCCGACACGCCTTTGGAAATCCGCGCGGTGCCGGTCGAGATTCAGGATGGCGCGTCGAACGGCTATTATAATCGCGCGGCGCTGGACGGGTCGCGCCCGGCCATCTTCTTCATCAATTTGAAGGCGATCGGCGACTGGCCCAAATATACGCTGCCCGCGCTCAACTATCATGAAGGCGTGCCGGGGCATCACCTCCAGATTTCGACCGCGCAGACGGCGGGCGACATTCCCATGCTGCGCAAGACCGCGTTCATGAGCGCCTATAGCGAAGGCTGGGCGCTCTATGCCGAGCAATTGTCGGACGAGCTGAAGGGCTATGCGACGCCGCTCGACCGGGCGGGCTACCTCCAGTCCTTCCTGTTCCGCGCGGCGCGGCTGGTGGTCGACACCGGCATTCACTCAAAGCAGTGGAGCCGTGAGAAGGCCACGGCCTATATGGTTGAAAAGACGGGGTTCACCCAGGCGCGTTGCCAGCGGGAGGTTGAGCGTTACTGCACCCAGCCGGGACAGGCCACCAGCTACAAGGTCGGCCATGGCGTATGGAGCAAGGCGCGCACGGCAGCGCAGGCTGCGATGGGTGATCGCTTCGATATCAAGCAGTTCCACGCCATTCTTGAGGAAGGCGCAATGCCGCTGTCGATGCTGGAAGCGCGGGTGGCGGCGCGGGCGAAGATGGGCGTTTAGCAATCCTCCCCCTATGGGGGAGGTGGCAGGGCGAAGCCCTGACGGAGGGGTGTCACCCTATTGAGAGGGCGACACCCCTCCACCATTTGCTACGCAAACGGTCCCCTTCGGCAGAGTCACGTGCCTCTGCCGAACCTTGCAGGGGAGGAATTTCTTACTCATATTCCAGATCCTGATAGCTATCGTCCGCCACGTCGGAGAAGCGCGTAATCCGGGCGTCGAATTTCATGCGGATGCGGCCGGTAGAGCCATGACGCTGCTTGGCGACGATGACTTCGGCCAGGCCATAGATGCGGTCCATATTTTCGCGCCAGACGGCATAGGCGGCTTCATCCTCGACCTTGGGTTCCTTGGCCGCTTCATAATAATCTTCGCGGAACACGAACCAGACCATATCCGCGTCCTGCTCGATCGAGCCGGATTCGCGCAGATCCGACAGTTGCGGCCTCTTGTCCTCCCGCTGTTCGACCGCGCGGCTGAGCTGCGACAGGGCCAGCACCGGCACATGAAGCTCCTTCGCCAAAGTCTTGAGACCACGGGAAATTTCGGAAATCTCGTTGACGCGATTTTCGTTGCCGCGTCCCGTCCCCTGTAACAGCTGGAGATAATCGACGACGATGAAGCCAACATCATGGCGGCGCTTCAACCGGCGGGCGCGGGTGCGCAGGGCGGCGATGGTCAGGCCCGGCGTATCGTCGATGAAAAGCGGCAGTTCCTGCAACTCGCGCGCGGCGCGGGACAGGTTCTGAAAATCGGCGCGGCTGATCTTGCCCATGCGCAGCGCTTCGCCGCTGATGCCCGATTGCTCGGCCAGCACGCGGGTCGCCAGCTGATCGGCGGACATTTCAAGGCTGAAGAAGGCGGTCTTGGCCCCCATATTCTTTTCCGGCGGAATACCGTCGGCATTGTCGCGCAGCCAGCGGGACGCGGCATTATAGGCGATGTTGGTGGCGAGCGAGGTCTTGCCCATGCCCGGACGCCCGGCCAGGATCATCAAGTCGGAATTGTGCAGACCGCCGATCTTGGCATTCAGGCTGTTGATCCCGGTGGTGATCCCCGACACATGGCCGCCGCTATTGAGCGCACGTTCCGCGACCTGCACGGCGGCGGTGGAGGCGGCGAGGAAGCTCTTGACCGATCCGCTTTCCCCCTCCCCTTCGGACACTTTATAGAGCGCGACTTCGGCTGCCTCTATCTGTTCGCGGGGATTGACATCCTCGCTTGTATCCATCGCGTTTTCAACCAGTTCCCGGCCAACGCTTACAAGCTGTCGCAGCAAAGCGAGATCGTAAATCTGCGACGCGAAGTCCCGCGCGCCGATCAGCGCCGCACCATTGCCGGTCAGTTGCGCCAGATAGCCCGCCCCGCCCAATTCCTTGAGCGCCGGGTCCTGGTCCAGCATCGGTTTGAGCGTCACCGGATTGGCGACCATGTCGCGATCCAGCAGCTTCATGATCGCGTCATAGATGCGGCCATGCATCGGCTCGAAAAAATGCTCCGCCTTGATCTTGAGCTGGACATCCTCCGCCAGCCGGTTGTCGATCATCAGCGCACCGAGCAGTGCCGCTTCCGCCTCCACATTGCGAGGGAGTTCAGGCGCGCCGGTTTCGGCGGCGGGATTCATTTTCACCAGTTCGACCATGGCTCACTAATCCTCCGCCCGCCGTTCGTGTGCAAGGCCCAAGGTCGAAACGACGATGGGTAGCTGTGGATAACTCCCGCTTGCATTTCGCGGGCCGCCGCCGCACTGAGGCTGATCGCAATATGGCCGACCCGCGCATCATAGACATCAAGCTCGACGAGCGGACGATCCTGTGGCGCAATGCCGACGTCGAACAGGAACGGCGCATCGCGATCTTCGACCTGCTGGAGGATAATATGTTCGCGCCACAGCGCGTTCATGCCGACGGCTATGCCGGCCCCTACAAGGTCGTGCTGCGGGTCGAGGACGGGCGGCTGGTGATAGAAATCAACCGCGAGGATGACAGCGCCCTTGAAGCCGTCATCCTGGGCCTGGGCCGCTTCCGCCGGCCGATCCGCGAATATTTTGCCATCTGCGACAGCTATTATCAGGCGATCAGCAATGCCTCGCCCGCGCAGATCGAGACGGTCGACATGGCCCGGCGCGGCATCCACAATGACGCGGCGGAAATGCTGCGCGAGCGGCTGGAGGGCAAGATCGCGGTCGATTTCGACACCGCCCGCCGCCTGTTCACGCTGATCTGCGTATTGCATATCAAGGGGTAGGGACAATCGGGCGGCTGACTTTGGGGGGATTGCTGGTCCGCGTCGGGCTGGCGCTGGCGCTGATCGCGGCGCTGGCGCTGGCGCTGTTCGTCTATGCCCGCAACTGGGCGCCGGACCGCGGCGACTATCCGGTGCAGGGGCTGAGCGTGAGTTCCGACAATGGCCCGATCGACTGGGGTACGCTGGCAGCGCAGGGGGCGGACTTCGCCTATATCCGCGCGGCCAAGGGTGCCGACTGGCGCGACCCCGCTTTCGCCGCCAACTGGCGCGGGGTACGCACCGCCGGGATGCGTTATGGCGCGATGCTGGAATTCAGCCTGTGCCGCCTCGCCAGCGATCAGGCGACCCGCTTCATGACCACAGTACCGCGCGACAATGCCGCCCTGCCCCCGGTCATCCGGCTGGCGTTCGACCCGGCCTGCACCGCACGACCGGGCCGCGACCTGTTGCTGTCGGAGCTGAACACGCTGGTCAATCTCGTCGAAAGCCATGCGGGCAAGACGGTGCTGCTCAACGTGAGCGAGGATTTCGACAAACGCTATGACATTGGCTCCGGCATCAACCGGACGCTGTGGCTGGACGGCAATTTCTTTCCGCCCGATTATGCTACGCGGCGCTGGGTGATGTGGACAGCCAGCGACATGCGGCATATCGACGGGATCAACGGTCCGGTCAGATGGGATGTGGTGGCGCCATGACGCGCGAGGCAGAGATTGCGGAACTGGTGACGGCAGCGCGCGCGGTGATGGTCCATGCTCATGCGCCCTATAGCCGCTTTGCCGTGGGCGCGGCGGTGCGGCTGACCGATGGCAGCATCGTCACCGGCTGCAATTTCGAGAATGCGAGCTACGGCCTGTCGCTCTGCGCCGAAACGGTCGCGCTGGCGACCGTCAATGCGCAGGGGCGTTTCGCAGATGTCGCCGCGATCGCCGTGGTCGGCGGGGCGATGGACGGCGCGGGCGCGGCGATCGTCACCCCCTGCGGTCGCTGCCGTCAGGTCATGAACGAAGCCGAACAGATGGCCGGACGCCCGCTGGCCATTTATTGCGCCACGCCCGATGGCGCGCAGATCGTCGAACATACAGTCGCAGCGTTGCTGCCCCATGCCTTTGGTCCCGCCGACCTGGGCATCACTCCTGTCAGGAAGAACTGAACATCCCATGTCGATATTGTCGGATAAGTGGATTCGCGAACAGGCGCTGACCAATGCCATGATCGAGCCGTTCGTGGAGAGCCAGCGGCGCGACAATTGTATCAGCTACGGTCTGTCCTCCTATGGCTATGACGCGCGGGTGGCGGACGAGTTCAAGATCTTCACCAATATCGACAGCACCATCGTCGATCCCAAAAATTTCGACACCAACAGCTTTGTCGATCGCAAGACCGACTGCTGCATCATCCCGCCCAACAGCTTCGCGCTGGCCCGGACGGTCGAATATTTCCGGGTGCCGCGCGACGTGCTGGTCATCTGCCTTGGCAAATCGACCTATGCCCGCTGTGGCATCATCGTCAACGTCACCCCGCTGGAGCCGGGCTGGGAGGGGCATGTGACGCTGGAATTTTCCAACACCACCCCCCTGCCCGCCAAAATCTACGCCAATGAAGGCGCGTGCCAGTTCCTGTTCCTCAAAGGGAATGAGCCGTGCGAGGTCAGCTATGCCGACCGGGCGGGGAAATATATGGGGCAACAGGGCGTGACGTTGCCGCGCCTGTGACGACGTGCCAGACTGTGACCCATGAAATGGTTGCGGACATGGCTAGCGACAGGGCTGGCGCGCGGGACGCCGACTGAGGCATCGCCCCCGCCGAGCGTGGGCGACCGCCGCGTCTATGCGATTGGCGATGTGCATGGCCGCGCCAACCTGCTCGACGCCCTGCTGATATTGATCGCACGCGATGATGCCGAGCGGGGCGCCATGCCCCCGCACATCGTCCTGCTGGGCGATCTGGTCGATCGCGGTCCATCCTCGCGGCAGGTGATCGACCGGGTGATGGCCATGGTCGCGTCGGGCGGCGATGTGCGCTGCCTGAAGGGCAATCATGAGGAAATTTTCGTTCTGGCGGCACGGGGCGAAGTGCGGGCGGTGCCGGTCTTTCGCCGGATGGAGGGCGCCGCCACGCTGGCCAGTTACGGACTGGACCCGATCTTGTTTCATGTCATGACCGATGAAGAGATTGCGACATGGATGCTGAACCATGTGCCGCGCGAGCATGTCGACTTTCTCGACGCCCTGCCCGATCAGGTCGAAATGGACGATTATCTGTTCGTCCATGCCGGGATCAGGCCGGGGGTGCCGATCGAGGCGCAAAACGGCGCGGACCTGCGCTGGATCAGGCGCGAATTTCTGGATCATGGTGGCGCGCATCCCAAGATGATCGTGCATGGCCACAGCATCACGGATGATGTCGATTTGCAGCCTAACCGGATCGGCATAGACACGGGCGCCTATTATTCCGGGCGACTGACCGCGATTGGCCTGCAAGGCACGGAGCGCTGGTTTCTCCAGACCAACGACTGAGTTGGCCTGCTATAATCTTTTGCGTTGCAGCATCGCCAAATAGCGCCTGCATCAGTCATAAGCTGTTGAGAAACATTCCATGGTTGTGACCCAGGGAAAAGCATAGCGGATTGGCACCTTTGCTTCGTTTCAAGGGGACAGAGCGGCCCAAATGCTGCCATCCAGGGGAACATATCATGCGTGCTATTCATGCGTTAACCGGGCTTTGCCTGGCGTCTTGCCTTGTACCTTCTTCCCAAGCCTTCGCAGCTGCAAAACAGGATTTGGCGCTGAGCCAGCGCCACAAGTTCGACATTCACGTCCAGCCGCTCAGCGGCGCGCTGCGCCAGCTTTCGACCCAGTCGGGCGTGCGCATCCTGTTCCCTTATGATGAGGTGGCGGCGATCCGCAGCCGCCGGATTCTGGGCTGGCTGTCAACCCAGGACGCGCTGGCGCGGCTGCTGGCGGGTACGGACCTGAAGATGGAACAGGCCGGTGTCGGCGTCATCGCGCTGGCCGCCCCCGCCAACCGCAGCGTCGCGCGACGCAGCCCTCTCTCGCTCCAGTTCGCGCAGGCGAGCGTCGCGGGCAGCGTCGCCCCGGCAGCGCTAGCGCCTGCCCCCGAACCGATCGAGGATTCAACGCCGATCATCGTCACCGGCACGCGCACGACCAACCGCACCGTCGCCGAAAGCCTCGCGCCGATCGACGTGTTGGGGATCAAGGATCTGGAATCGAGCGGCAAGCAGTCCGTCCGCGACCTGCTCGGAACGCTGGTCCCCTCGATCAACGTGTCGAACAATGGCGCGGGGGCCAGTTGGGCCGTGCGCACCCTGTCGCTGCGCGGCCTGGGCGGCGACCAGTTGCTGGTGCTGGTCAACGGCAAGCGGCGGCATAATTCGGCAACCCTGTTCATCAACGGATCGGTCCAGAACGGCCAGTCACCGCCGGACCTTGACCTTATCCCCGGCAATGCGATCCAGCGGATCGAAGTGCTGCGTGACGGCGCATCGGCGCAATATGGTTCCGACGCTATCGCAGGCGTGGTCAACATCATCCTGAAAAACGACACTGCGGGCGGCGCGGCGCTCACGCTGGGCAGTACCGCGGACAATGGCGGCGAACAGGGCCGGTGGCAGATCGACAATGGCTTCGCGGTCGGCCCGGACGGCGGCTATATCCATCTGGCGGCAGACGGCGTGTTGCAGGCCGGAACGCTGGTCAAAGGATCGCCCATCGCCGGTACTTATTATCCCACCGGCGACCCACGAAATAATGATCCCAATCTGAACCGGTATCGCGGCAAGGCAGGTCAGCCCGAAGTCATCGGCGGCAATATCAGCTATGACGCGATGATGCCGGTAGGCGGCAGCCTGGAGGCCTATAGCTTTGGCACCTATTCCAAACGCCACGCGGCAGGCTGGCTAACCTATCGCACCCCCGCCGCGCTCAACAATATCATCGAAATCTACCCGGAAGGCTATATCCCGCGCATCCATGTCTATGACGAAGATTTCCAATATGCGCTGGGCCTGCGGGGCGAACTGGGCGGCGGTGTAAGGTTTGACATCAGTTCCACCTATTCGCAGGACGAGGTCAAATATAAGCAGACGACATCGCTCAACCCCTCCATGGGTACGGCCAGCCCGACCAACTTCTATCTGGGCAAGATCCGGTTCGACGAATGGACCAACAATCTCGACCTCTCCAAGGAGTTCGATGTCGGTCTGGCCGGACCGCTCTCGCTGGCGGTGGGCGCCGAGTATAAGAAAAACAAATTCATGATCGGGGCGGGCGATCCAGAATCCTATATTGACGGCAAATATGTGTCGCCGCCCGGTGCCTGGCTTGCAGGGCGGCAACGCACCGGTGTCGGCGCGCAAGGCGTGACCGGATTCGTTCCCGAAGGTGCAGGGAGTTGGAGCCGCAGCAACTGGAGCGCCTATGCCAATGTGGAAGGCAAGATCGTCGAGGGGCTGGAATTCGGCCTTGCCGGGCGGCACGAGGATTATACCGATTTCGGCACCACCGATACCGGCAAGGCGTCGATCCGCATCGAACCGATGCGCGGTTTCGCCATCCGTGGCACCGCCAGCACCGGCTTCCGCGCACCGACCTTGCAACAGCAGCATTATGCGTCATCCTCGACCATCGGCGTGGTCCAGAACGGTGTCAGCGTCCTGTTGCCGGTGCAGGCGCTACCGGTCGAGGGCGCGGCGGCCAAGGCACTTGGCGCGGTGCCGCTCAAGCCTGAAAAGTCGGTCAACTTTTCGGCCGGCATCGTTCTGACACCCGCGCCGAACCTCAACATCACGGTCGATGCCTATCAGGTCAAGATCAAGGATCGCATCCTGCTGAGCGAGACATTGAGCGGTCCGGTCGTCATCAACGCGCTGGAAGCGGCGGGCATTTACGGGATTGCCGGTGGGCTTCTCTTCTCCAACGCCGCCGACACCCGGACACGCGGTCTCGACATCGTTGGCACCTATCGCGCCGGGCTGGGCGATATGGGCCTCGCCACGATCAGCCTTTCGGCAAATTTCAACAAGACCATCTTCACCCAGATCGACCCTGTTCCCGGACCGATCGCCGCATCAGGCCTCGCGCTGATCGGCCGCACCAAGCAGGGCGATCTGACCGAAGGCACGCCGCGCAACAAGTTCATCGCCAACATCCTGTGGGAAAAGGATGATTTCAACATGAACCTGCGCGCGACACGCTTTGGCAAGATCACGCAGCGTGCAAACGCAACGGCGTTCCACACTGCCGAGTTCACCGCCTGCGCGGTCAATGTCGTGAGCGATGTCTGCTTCCGCGACTTTGTCGATGAAAAGCTGAAGCCCAAGGTCATCGTCGATCTCGAAATCGGTTACAAACTGACCAAGGGCGTCAAATTGTCGGTCGGCGCGAACAATCTGCTCAACACCTATCCCAACAAGTTGAAGCCGGTAAACCAGTTCGTCGGATTCCTTTATAATACTTATGCCCCTTACGGCATCAGCGGCGGCTTTTACTATGGCCGCCTGAATCTGGAGTTCTAAGCATGACGATCAGATCGGGCGTCAGCCGTCGCGAGGCGATCGCGACGGGCGGGATCGGCTTGTTTGCGGCGGGCAGCGCGGCGTCGGTGGCGCAATCGGGCAGCGCCCCGGCAGCAGGCAAGGAGACGATGGTGAGCGTCGAGGACGCCACCAATGTCGCGCTGACCCTGTCGCCCGACGGCAGCCGGATCGCCTTCGACCTGCTTGGCATATTATGGACCATGCCGGTCGCAGGCGGGCCGCTCAAACGGCTGACTGGGGATTTTGACGATCTCGCCCAGCCCGACTGGTCGCCCGACGGGACGCGCATCGCCTTCCAATCCTATCGCAGCGGCCATTTCCACATCTGGTCGGTCGCAGCCGATGGCGGCGACATGCGCCAGCATACGGACGGGCTGCTCGACGATCGCGAACCGCGCTGGTCGCCCGATGGCAAAAGCATCGCCTTTTCCAGCGACCGGGCGGACGGGCGCTATGCCATCTATCTGCTGGACGTGGCGTCAGGGCGGGTGACGCCGCTGTCCAAAGGCACGACCAATGACAGCGAACCCTGCTGGTCGCCGGACGGCCAGCGCATCGCCTATGTCGCGGGCGGCACGAAGCTGGTCGCGATTGACATTGCTACAGGCGCGGTCAGCGACGTCGCATCGGTGCCGCCCTCCCCAGACCGCTTCAACCCGTCGGCGATCATGGCCCCGGCTTTCGCGCCGGACGGTCGCATCGCCTATACCCGCGTCCAGCCCGGATCGGTGACGCTGGTGGTGGATGGCAAGGATGTCGTTGCGGGGGAGGATCTCTATCCCTTCCGCCCCGCTTTCACCGCCGACGGCGCGATCCTCTATGGCTCCGGCGGCAAGCTGCGCCGGTGGCGCGATGGCGAGGCGACTGTCGTGCCGTTCAAGACGCAAGTGCCGGTAACGACGCCGGATTATACCAAAAAGGCGCGCGATTTCACATCCACCACGCCAAAGCCCGTCGTCGGCATCGCCGCGCCCATGCTCTCGCCCGATGGCAAGCAGATCGTCTTTGCCGCGCTCAACGACCTTTATCTGATGCCCGTCGGCGGCGCGCCCCGGATCATCGTGGGCGATGCGTTCCACAAATGCGACCCGGCCTGGTCGCCCGATGGCCGCACCATCGCCTATAGCTGCGACCGGGGCGGGACGCTCGACCTGTGGCTGCATGACGTCAGCACGGGCAAGGAACGCCAACTCACCAACATCCCTGACAAGGCCGTCGCCTGGGGCAGCTGGTCGCAGGACGGGACGCTGATCGCCTTTCTGGATCAGGAGGGCGCGCTCCACACCGTCGATGTCGCGACCGGCACCGTGCGCAAGCGCTTCGATGCGATCTGGGAACCGGGGCGGCCCAGTTTCGGCCCGGATGGCCAGACCATCGCCTATGCCGCGTTCAAGCCGGTGACGGGCCGCTATCGCGAGGGATCGAGCCAAATCTTGTCGGTCGATCTGGCCACAGGCAAAGGCACGTACCGCCCGGTGTTCGATGGCAAGTCGCTGGGGACTCGCGGCCATGACGGGCCGGTCTGGTCGCCCGATGGCAAGGCGATGGCGTTCATATTCGCCAGCACCCTATGGGTAGCGCCGGTCGCGCCCGATGGCAGCTTCACCGGAGCGCCACGGCAGGTCAGCACGGACCTGGCCGACGCACCAAGCTGGAGCGGGGATTCGCGCACGCTCCTGTACCTGAGCGGCGGCAAATTGCGGCTCGTGCCGGTCGCCGGCGGGAAACCGCAGACGGTGCCGTGCCGCCTGACATGGGCCAATGCCAAGCCTTCGGGTCGCACCGTCATCAGGGCTGGCCGGGTCTGGGACGCCCTGTCCCCGACCTACAAGAGCGGCGTGGACGTCGTGATCGACGGAAATGTCATCACCGCGGTCGCGCCGCACGGTGGAAACGCGCCGTCCGACGCCAACGCCCGCTTCATCGACGCGCCGGACCTGACGCTGATGCCCGGCCTCATCGACATGCACACCCACCGGCAGATGGCGGGCTATGGCTATGGCGACCGGATGGGGCGGCTGTGGCTGGCTATGGGCATCACCGCGACCCGATCGCCCGGATGCCCCGCCTATCATATGGTGGAGGATCGCGAGGCGATCCAGAGCGGCAAGCGCATCGCCGCGCGCCATTATGCCACCGGCGAAGCCATAGACGGCGGGCGCATCTTCTATAATTTCATGCGTCCGGTGACCGAGCCGGGGCAGATGGCCCTGGAACTGGAGCGGGCGCGACTGCTCGATTATGACATGGTCAAAACCTATGTCCGCCTGCGCCACGATACGCAAAAGGAAGTGGTCGACGCCTCCCACCGCATGGGGATGCACCTGTCGTCCCATTATCATTATCCCGCGCTCCATAGCGGCATGGATTGCATGGAACATACCGGCGCGACCAACCGCTACGGCTATTCGCGCACGGTCACCGCGCTGGGCGGCGGCTATCATGACGTCAATGACCTGTTCTCAGCCGCCAAGGCCGGGCGGACGCCAACCCTGTTCGCCGCCACCGCGCTGCTGGGGCTGGATGACAGCTTCACCCGCGACCCACGGATCACGACCCTCTATCCGTCGTGGGAATTCGCCAAGCTGACCGGACGGGTGAAAGCGATGTCGGGCGAAGGCGGCCCGGTGATGCTGGCGTCGCTGGAGCGGCAGGTCGCGCAGATCAAGCAGATGCTGGCGGCAGGATGGCACCCTTTGTCCGGCACCGACGCCCCCATAGACCTGACCGCGATCAGCCTGCACCTCAACCTGCGCGGCATGGTCAAGTTCGGCGTGTCCCCGCTCGACGCCCTGATGATGACGACGCGCTGGTCGGGCGAATTTCTGAACGAACCAATCGGCCGGATCGCGCGCGGAATGCTCGCCGACCTGATTTTGGTGGACGGCGATCCCTTACAGGATGTCAGCGCCGTCGCCAATGTCCGGCAGGTGGTGGCGAACGGCATGGTCCATACGCCTGACGCACTGATGGCCCCGTTCGTGAGCGCGAAACCGCAGGCGGACGTGACCCCGGTGCTGCCGATGCTGGCCGACGCGCACCAGCATATCTGGTGGCATGATGCGGACTATGTGGAAGCGAGCCGCGCAGCCTGTTGCGCAGGCCATGCGGTGGCGCATGTCTAAACAGGGCGAACTGAAACTCCGTTCGGGCTGAGCTTGTCGAAGCCTTGTCCTTTTTCTGAAGAAGTACAGCCCTTCGACAGGCTCAGGGCGAACGGGTTATGGTTCTTAACGCCACCCCTTCCCTCGCGCCGCCGCCTCCCCCGCTGCATCCATAGGCTCCCCCTCAATCAGTGCGTCAACCGTCGCCATGACCCGCGCGTCGGCGGACGAAGCCTGACGATAGGCACCCTCCTGTCCAGCCCCCGGCAGCGCCTGCTGCACCTGCCAGCGATCGCCATCGCGGCAGGCGACGC
This sequence comes from Sphingobium sp. FG125, assembly GCF_057809795.1. Taxonomy (NCBI): domain Bacteria; kingdom Pseudomonadati; phylum Pseudomonadota; class Alphaproteobacteria; order Sphingomonadales; family Sphingobiaceae; genus Sphingobium; species Sphingobium sp. FG125. Next base: position 232,330 of record NZ_JBMDKQ010000001.1, on the reverse strand, counting down.
CTGCGACCGCGCCGTCGAAGCTGCGGCACCAGCCGCCGCCCTTGCGCTGAAAGGTCAGGCCGATACGGATCGCCGCGTCGCCCTGCGCCGACGCCAACTGGGTGTCGAGCGCCTGCGCCAACTCCCCTTGCGCGACCATCACGCCATCGTGCAGGCTGATCGGCCCGCCCTCTCCGCCGGTCAGGCGACCAATGCTGAGGCCCAGGACCAGACTGGCGGCGATTGCCCCGCCCACAGCCCAACCGCGCCAGCGCGGCGTCGAGCGGATCAGCGGCACCACCTTCGCACTCTCCTCCAGCACCGCACGCATCGCCCCCGGCACCGGCTCCTGCGCGATCGGCGCGTAATGGCCCGCCAGCCGATCCCGCAACCGGCGGTGCATCGCCAGCCGTTCCGCCAGCGCCGGGTCGTCCGCCACGGCGCGATCCACGCGGCGGAGGGTCACTTCGTCCAGTTCGCCATCGACCAGCGCGATCAGCATGGCTTCGTCAATGTCGGTCATGCCGCTTCCCCCATCAGTTCAATGAGCGCCCCGCGCCCGCGCACCAGCCGCGACGTCAGCGTCCCCATCGGCACGCCCAGCACGGCGGCGGCTTCCTTGTAGGACAGCCCCTCCACCAGCACGAGCGCAATGGCCTCGCGCTGTTCGTCGGGCAGCGCCTGCATCGCCCGGTCGACGTCGGACAGATGGACATGCGCCTCTATATCGCGGTCCCCGGCATGGCCGACATGCTCGCCCGCTTCTGCCGGAGCAAAGGTTTTGGCGGCACGCTGACGCGCGCGGGCTTCATCGATCCACAGGTTGCGCATGATCCGATATATCCAGCTGTCGAGGCGGGTGCCCGGCTGCCACTGGTCGCGCGCCTTGAGCGCCCGCTCCAGCGCGGCCTGGCACAGATCGTCGCCATCGGCACGATCGCGCGACAGGCTGGCGGCAAAGCGCCGCAGCCTGGGCAGGATCGCCAGCACATCATGCTCGAACGACATCGGGCCTCCAATCGCATGTTCCGGGGATGAAACGAGCCTGCCCGGTCGTTTCATCCCACAGCCCAAGAAAAAACGGAAATATTTGTGCGATGGATCATTATGCACCCGAAAGGACCGGTGACAACGACATGAGACTGACCCGCCCATGGATGATCGCCGGGCTGATGCTGATCGCGCCGGGCGCGCAGGCGCAATTGCTGGGCGGTCCGGTAGGCCAGGTCGTGCCGGAGGTGCTGGACCGGGTCGGAGGTGCCATCGAAGGCAGCGGGCTGGAGCGCCTTTCCCCGGCACGGCTGGCCGATCGGCTGGTGGCGGTGCGGGCGGCGCGGATCGGCGATCTGCTCCGGCGGCATGGTGATATGGTTGAGCTGGACGACCGGCGCGAGCCGGCGCGGCGCGGCTTGATCTTGCTGACGGGTGCGGATGCCGCCAGTCTGGACGCGCTGAGGGCGGCAGGCTTTGGCGTGCAGAGCGAGGCGGTGGAGGGGCTGGACCTCAGCATCGCGCGGCTACAAGTGCCGCACGGCCGCAGCCTGGCGCGGGCGCTCAGGGATGTGCGGCGGATCGCCCCAACGGCGCAGGCGAGTGCGGACAATCTCTATTTTCCCGGCGGAACGGCCAGTGGTGCGCCAGCGGGCGGGCTGGCGAGCAGTGGCACGGTCGGTCGCGGCGCGGCGGGGTTGATCGACGGCGGGGTGGCGCGACATCCGGCGCTGAGCGGGCCGGTCGAACAGCGCGGCTTTGCCCGTGGGGCGCCAAGGGCCAGCGCCCATGGCACAGCGGTCGCCTCGCTCATCAGCGGGACCGGCATCGTGCGCGGCGCGGCACCGGGCGCAGCTTTGCTGGTCGCGGACGTCTATGGCGACGATCCGGTTGGCGGCGGCGCCTTTGCGATCGTGCGAGCGCTGGGATGGATGGCGGCGCGTGGCGTACCGGTCGTGACGGTCAGTCTGGTCGGGCCGGACAATCCGCTGCTGGCAGGCGCGATCCGACTGGCGCGCGACAAGGGCGTCACCGTGGTAGCCGCCGTCGGCAATGACGGCCCGGCCGCACCCCCCGCCTATCCCGCATCCTATGCCGGGGTGATCGCGGTCACAGGGATTGACGGGCGCGGGCGACTATTGCCCGAAGCTGGGCGCGCCGCCCATGTCGATTTCGCCGCGCCTGGAGCGGATATGAGTGCGGCGCGAAGCGATGGCGGCAAGGGCGCGGTGCGCGGCACCAGCTTTGCCGCGCCGCTGGTCGCCGGGCGGTTGCTGGTGCGGGGTAGCCTGACCGCGCTGCGGGCTGAAGCAGAAGCGCCAAAGGGCAAGGCACGCGGCTTCGGCCGGGGTATCATCTGTGCCACATGCAGAAATAATGACTGATTTTTAGTCGGTTACGATTTTTTCTCGCCCACGCGGGATGAAACGCCATCGCCCTCCCGTTCTCCCTGCATTGCATCGACAATCAACAAGGAGATGAGCGATGAAGAGCAAGTTCATGATCGTGGCGGCCTGTATCGCAACGCTGACCGCAGTTCCCGCTTCGGCCCAGTTGCTGGGCGGCAGCGGCGCCGGTGGCGGTCTGCTCGGTGGATCGGTCGGCAGCCTTGGTGGCGCGCTGGGCGGGTCAGGCAGCGGTGGCCTTGGCCTCGACCGCAGCATTGACCTGGACAATGGCCGGGTCGGCGCGAGCGGATCGGGCAATGGCCGCGCCGATGGCGGTGCCAGCGGTTCGCTGACCCGCAGGGACAAGAGCCGCAGCGGCAGCGCTTCAGGTTCGGCCAGCGGATCGGCGGGCGGCAGCCTGGCGGTCGATACGCTCGGCACCGGCGATGCGCGCAATGCCGTCGGCAATGTGCGTGACCGGGCCGATAGCGGCGTCGGCGCAGTACGGGATCGGGCAAGCGGCGCCGTCAGTGCAACGAAGGACCGGGCTGGATCGGCCGTAGGCAGCGCCGCTGGTGCTGTGAACGGCGCAGCATCGATCGACGCCAGCGGCCAGGTTTCTGGGGGTGGACAAGGTGCCGGTTCGACCGGTGCCGCTCCCGAAAGTCAGGCGGAAGATTGACCCCGCAGGGGAAAAGGGGGCGGCGGCCACGTTCCAAGCCACCGCATCCCGCCCCGCCGCCTGACCGGGCCGACGATCCAGACCGGATCGTCGGCCCGTTTTGCATCAGTCGAGGACAAGCATCCGCCCGATCGCATTGGACAAATCACGCTGGGCGCGTTGCGCGACCCGCGCGGTCGCCATCATGTCAAAGGCGTGGATAGCGCCCGGATAAACATGACATTCCACCGGCACCCCTGCCCCGGCCAGCCGCCGCACAAAATCCAGATCCTCGTCCAGGAACAGATCGAGCGCACCCACTGCCACATAGGTCGGCGGCAGGCCCGCCAGATCGTCCGCCAGAGCGGGCGAGAACCACCCCTTGCGCGCGTCGTCACAGCGATAGTCGCCACGCAATGCGCCCCAGCCAAACTGGTTGGAGGCGCGCGTCCAGATGAATTCGCCCGTGCTGGCCGATTGCCAGCGGCAGTCCGGCCCGCCTGTGCGATGGTCGAGCATGGGATAGATGAGAATCTGCCCCGCCAGCGCGATGTCGCCCCGGTCCCGCGCCATCAACGCCAGCGCCGCCGCCAGTCCGCCGCCTGCGCTTTCACCCATCACCACAATCCGTTGCGGGTCGATGCCCAGCGTATCGGCCTGTGCCACCAGCCAGTCGAGCGCGGCATAACAATCCTCCTGCGGCCCCGGAAACGCGGTTTCGGGCGCCAGCCGATAATCGACCGAGGCGGCGACGAAGCCCATCGCCTCTGCCATCGGCCCGATCGAGCGACTGGCCATCTCCGCCGATCCAAATATCATGCCACCGCCATGGATATGCAGGATGGCGGGACGACCCGGCCGGGCAGGATCGGCATTGAAGAGATGGAGTTGCACATCGGGCGCGCCGACACGGGCGGGGATGATGCGGATGTCGGGGACAGCCACCGGACCCGGATAATCCACCGGCGATGCGGTGCTCGCTCGAATGGCCGGGAGCGCTTCGTGGCTCAGTTGCAGTTCCGGCAGCATATCCAGCACCGGCGCGATTTCCGGGTCGATCAGATGGCGGGTCGTCATGGTCTCTCCTGGAGATTTGTATCCTTGTCGAACATTATCCTATGCCAGCCCTTGGCCCGCCACAACGGAAAAGGCCGACGATCCTGACGGATCATCGGCCTTTCCACCCCCTGGTAAGCGCGTGTGACGCGAAGCGTCAGGCGACCTTGGCCTGTTCTTCCAGCGCCTCTTCCGGGTCGCGCAGCACATAGCCGCGGCCCCAGACGGTTTCGATATAATTGTCCCCGCTGCACGCCAGCGCCAGTTTCTTGCGCAGCTTGCAGATGAACACGTCGATGATCTTGAGTTCCGGCTCGTCCATCCCGCCATAGAGATGGTTGAGGAACATTTCCTTGGTCAGGGTCGTGCCTTTGCGGAGCGACAGCAGCTCCAGCATGGCATATTCCTTGCCGGTCAGGTGGACGCGATTGCCGTCCACTTCCACCGTCTTGGCGTCCAGATTGACCGCCAGCTTGCCGGTGCGGATGACCGATTGCGAATGGCCCTTGGACCGGCGCACCACGGCATGGATACGGGCGATCAGCTCTTCGCGATGGAAGGGCTTGGTCACATAATCATCGGCGCCAAAGCCGAAGGAGCGGACCTTGCTATCCATCTCGGCTATGCCCGACAGGATCAGCACCGGGGTCTGCACCTTGGCAGCGCGGAGCTTTTTCAGCACGTCGTAACCGTGCATGTCAGGCAGGTTGAGATCCAGGCAGATGATGTCGTAATCATACAGCTTGCCGAGATCGAGACCTTCCTCGCCCAGGTCGGTCGTATAGACATTGAAACCTTCGGTCGTGAGCATCAGCTCAATCGCCTTGGCGGTGGTCGGTTCATCCTCAATCAGCAGCACGCGCATGTGAAGCCCCTTTGTGTCGCAGGTCCGTTCACCCCACCAGAACGGCGTCCGCATCAATTCATTAACCAAAAAACTTCTGAAGGACAAAGGTTAATTTTTCGCTAACCCGCAGAAATCCACGAGTCGCCTAAAAACGAATCTGTTTACAAAGAGTTGAGGCCGAAATGATTCCTGGCGAGTCAAGAAAGATTCACCTGCGAAACGAGCTTTCAACACCCATGATGCCGGGTGATGAAATCCAGCAGCGCATCGACGCGGGCGGGGCGCAGCCGCGATGGCGGCGTCACAAGGTGGAGGCCAAAGGGCGGCGCGCGCCAGTCCACCAACACCTCTTCCAGTTCGCCACTGGCCAGCGCTTCGCCGACGATAAAATCGGGCAACCGGGCAATACCGACCCCCGCGCGCAACGCAGGCAACATCGCGTCCCCGCTGTTGACCGTCAGTCGCGATCGAACCTGCACCACCACATTTTGCTGCCCCGGCCCTGTAAAGCGCCACACGTCGGGCGTCGTGACGTTGGAATAGCATAAACAGTCATGGCCGCTGAGATCCGATGGATGCACCGGCCTTCCCCGTGCCGCCAGATAGGCGGGCGACGCGACGAGATGGATATGCACATCGGCCAGACGACGCGCCCGCAGCGAACTGTCGGGCATGTCGGCGATACGGATGGTGGCGTCCAGACCCATCTCGATCAGGTCGATATGCGCGTCGGACAGATGCAGGTCGATGTCGACCAGCGGATGCTCCTGGGTGAAGCGGGCGATCAGCGGAGCGATGCGTTGCAGGCCAAAGCTCATCGGCGCGCCGAGCCGGACAACGCCGGACAGGTCAGCGGTTTCTTCCCGCGCGGCTTCCTCCGCCGCCTGCCCTTCGGCCAATATCCGATAGGCATGATCGGCCAGCCTTTTGCCGCTTTCGGTCAGCGCCAGACGGCGGCTGGTGCGGTTGAACAGGCTGGTGTCGAGATGCTCCTCCAGCCGGGTCACCGCTTTTGACACGGTGGCTTTAGAGACGCTCAGCGCCTTGGCGGCATCGGTAAAGCTGCGATGTTCGACCACGGCGGCAAACATCGCCCAGGCCTCAAAATCGGGTAGTCGCATGGGGAAACAATCCGTTTCAATGCCGCGTGTTTCGGAAACGATCCTGATGACTAGATTAGCGGAAAGCAAGCCGGAATGTCCGGTCGATATTTGGAAAGGCAAGGATATGAACACGCACACCGCAAGCCGTATCGAGCGCCGCCCCTTCGCGTCGCTGGGTCATGCCGACCATGGCTGGTTGAACGCACGCCACCATTTTTCGTTCGCCGATTATCATGACGAGGACCGCATGAACTGGGGCGCGATCCGCGTATGGAATGACGATGAAATCGGCCCGCGTTCAGGCTTTCCGCCCCACCCCCATGCCGACATGGAAATCATCACCTATGTCCGCACCGGCGCGATCACCCACAAGGACAGCCTGGGCAATCAGGGCCGCACCGAGGCGGGCGATGTTCAGGTCATGTCGGCCGGCACCGGCATCCGTCATGCGGAATATAATCTGGAGGATGAGACCACCACTTTGTTCCAGATCTGGGTCATCCCGCGCGCACGCGGCGGCAGTCCAAGCTGGGGCGCCAAGCCGTTTCCACGCGGTGACCGGTCGGGCAAGCTGGTCGTGCTGGCAAGCGGCTATGACGAGGACGCAGAAGCCCTGCGCATCCGCGCCGACGCCCGCCTGCTGGGTGGCACGATCAGGGCGGGCGACAGCGTGACCTATGACAGCGCCGACGGCCGCCACCTCTATCTCGTGCCCGCCACGGGACGGATCAGCATCGATGGTGAGACGTTCGAGGCACGCGATGGCGCAGCCATCATCGGCGGCCAGCCGATCACGATCACCGCGATCGAGGACGCCGAAATCGTCCTGGTCGACAGCATCTAAGTTACCGGCCCGTCCCTCCCCCGGACGGGTCGGCCGCCGCCCGCGCACTCCCCCCTCCCCTGGCGCGGGCGGCACCCCCTTTTCCCTTCCTTCAAGGAGACGCATCATGGCTAAGGTTCTGGTTCTTTATTATTCCTCCTATGGTCATATCGAAACGATGGCCAAGGCCGTTGCCGAAGGCGCAGTCGCGGCTGGCGCGCAGGTCGATATCAAGCGCGTACCCGAAACCGCGCCGCTCGAAGTCGCGAAGAACGCCGATTTCAAGCTGGATCAGGACGCACCTGTCGCGACCGTCGCAGAACTGGCGGACTATGACGCGATCGTCATCGGCACCGGCACCCGCTTTGGCCGTATGTCCAGCCAGATGGCCGCCTTCCTCGATCAGGCCGGTGGCCTGTGGGCGCGCGGCGCATTGAATGGCAAGGTCGGCGGTGCCTTCACCTCGACCGCCAGCCAGCATGGCGGGCAGGAAACCACGCTCTTTTCGATCATCACCAACCTGCTGCATTTCGGCATGACCATCGTGGGTCTGGACTATGGTTTCCAGGGGCAGATGGGCGTAGACAAGGTGCGCGGCGGATCGCCCTATGGCGCGACCACGCTGGCAGATGGCGATGGCAGCCGCCAGCCGTCGCAAGAGGAACTGGACGGCGCCCGCTATCAGGGCCGCCGCATCGCCGAAACCGCGATCAAGCTGCACGGCTGACGGTTATCGGCTGACCAAATCGTCTAGAGATTGCAGCCTGCCGAGCCTCCGGGTCGTACCAAAGGTTAAGGCAAGCCGCAGGAGGCTGGCGCGCCGGGACTGTGCGCCAGCCTCCTTTTTTACGTGGCTACTTCCCCGCCGCGAGCAGGAAGTCCGCGCTTTGCTGGAGCATGTCCGCGCGAGCATCACTGTCGTTCAGGCTGTGCGCCAACCCGTCATAGATGACGAGACGGCTACGCTTGCCCGCGCCTTCCAGCTTGCCCTGCATGATCTTCGCCTGACTGATGTCGACATTGCCGTCAGCCGTGCCGTGGAACATCAGGACGGGCGCGCGAAATTGCGCGGCATGGCTGGAGGGGGACGCTTCCTCGGCTTCCGGCCCGGTGCCCATCCGCTGTTGCTGCACCAGATAGCTGCTGTCAAACTGCGCGCGCCGGAGCCGATCGCCAAAGTCGGTAACCGGCGCAATCGCAACCACCGCCTTGAACAGGTCAGGATCAATCACCTGCGCCTGAAGCGCTGCATAGCCACCATAGGACCAGCCAGCGATGGTCAGCTTTACCGGATTGGCAATGCCCTGCGCCACCAGCCAGCGCCCGGCATCGACCACATCGTTGATCGCCTTGCGCCAGGACCGATAGCCATTTTGCATCAGCCATTGCTCACCAAAGCCCGCCGATCCACGAAATTGCGGCTGGATGACGGCAAAGCCGCGCGCGGCATAATATTGGACCATCCAGTCAAAGCCCCATTCATCGCGCGCCTCCGGGCCACCATGGGGCAGCACGATCGCTGGCAAACCCTTGGCCGTTTCCTTGCCAGGTGGCAGTGTCAGATAGGCCGGGATCATAACGCCATCGCCTGCCTTGAAACTCACGGACTGCATCGTCGCCAGCTGGCGATCCGCCAGTTCGGGCCGATCGGGCATCAGTGGTGACAATTTGCGCGCCGTGCGGTCAAACAGATAATATTGGCCGGGATCGACATCGCTGCCTGCCCACACCAGAACTTTCTGCCCATCACTGCTCATGTCGCCAATATGGATGGCCTTGCCACCCAGCGCCTTGCCCAGCGATGCGACCAGTGACGACGCGATGGGGTCAAAATAGACTGCTTCGCGATGTTCGAGCGCGTAGCTCGCTCCCACAACCCGCCGTTCGCGCCCGACCCGGATCAACCCGGTGACATCGACCTGCGGATGGGCAAAAACGACCGTCTTTTCCAGGCCGGGATCAAGCGCGATCGACACCAGTGCATCGCGCCCATTGGTCTTTTCAAAGCCATAGGCGATGTTCTTCTGCGGATCGACGGCGAGCGGATAAAAACCGCTATTGTCGCGCACGTCATAGGTGGACAGGTCGCTCCAGCCCGTCTTGCCCTGGGACCGATAGAGGAATTTGTAGGTTCCCTTGGAATAGCCCGTTCCTTTGATTTCTTGCAGTCCCATGACCCGGACGGTGCCGATCCCATCGGAGATATAATCGATCGCCAATTTGGTCGGCGTCTCGATCCGCTTCCCGCTGCCGCTGCGCGTGTCGATCCGATCGACGCCGAGACCTTCGAGCCGCTTTTCGACCAGGCTGCCGATCTTGGCTTCGGGGACATAGGAACGGGTCATCAAGATCGCGCCGTCCTGACCGGGCAGCAGGTCAACAATGTCACCGCCACGAAAATCGTAGGATAGGGCATTCTGGCCACGCCGCTGGCTCAGCAACTTCGCATTGCCGCCGGACGCATCGACGGCAAACACATTACTGAATCCATAGACATCGTCGGCATAACGGGTCTCGCCATAAATCTGGCAGGCAAGCCGTGTGGCAGCGACCCAGTCACAGCGCGACAGATATTCAGGCTTGCCAGTCGTCGTCGCGGCGACAACCAGTTCCGCGCCTTCTTTCGCTTCCAGCACATAGGCACGGCTGCTCCGTCCCGGCCCGGCGGAGACCAGCGCGATTTTCGATCCATCCGGGGAGATGCTGGCAGAAATCACCGTCTCGCGCGCGCCGAACGCTTTGGCCAGCGCGTCGGGTTGCGTCTGGGCGATTGCGCCCTGCGCAGTTCCAGCCGCCAGTAGCGCCATTATCATTGCCTTGCCGAAACGGATCATACCCCGCCTTGCCCCCAAATTCTTCCTGTTGGTTCAGGGGCTAAGCGAAGCCATAGAATGGCGCAATCCCCTTGCTTGCCCTTACCCGCGCACAATGGCATCACGGGACATCACAACCGTATAACAATGATTTTTTTGAGGGATATGCCCTGATGCGAACATCTTTGCTGGCCCTTGCGGCCATCCTGGCCCTGCCACTTGCCGCCTGCACCAGCGACGGTGCGGACACACCGCCCGCCTCGGCATCCACCACGGCTCCGGCTACGGTCGAACCGTCGATCGACACGATGAAGCGGCTGGTAAAGGAATTGTCGTCGGACGCCTATGAAGGCCGCGCGCCCGGATCGGCTGGCGAGGAAAAGACGCTGGCGCTGCTGGCCGCCGAGTTCGGCAAGCTGGGCCTCAAACCCGGCAACAAGGGCAACTGGTTTCAGGATGTGCCGCTGGTCGAGATCAACGCGAAGAATGTGTCACCGCTCAGCTTCACCGGCGGCAAGAGCGCGGTCAGCGCGACTTATGGCCCCGAAATGGTCGTCGGCACTTACCGCACCACCCAGCCGAAAATTGCGGTCAAGGACAGCCCGGTGGTGTTCGTCGGCTATGGCATCAACGCGCCTGAAAAGGGGTGGAACGACTATGCCGGGGTCGATGTGAAGGGCAAGACGGTCATCATCCTGGTCAATGATCCTGATTATGAGACGCCGGGGCTGACCGGGCCGTTCAATGGCCGGGCGATGACCTATTATGGCCGCTGGACCTATAAATATGAGGAAGCCGCGCGGCAGGGCGCGGCTGCCGCGATCATCGTCCATGACACCATGCCCGCCGCCTATGGCTGGAATGTCGTGCAGTCGAGCTGGACCGGGGCGCAGCATGTCGCCGACAGTGCGGACGGTAATGCAGGCCTCTCCGCCGCGATCGGCTGGATCCAGAAGGACAAGGCAGCGGCCCTGTTCGCCAGCGCCGGGCTGGACCTGAACGCGCAAATGGCCGCTGCGAAAAAGCCGGGCTTCAAGGCCGTGCCGCTGGGCGCGGTCAAGGCGTCGGTGTCGTTCGACAATGACCTGCGCAAACATATGTCGAAAAATGTCGTGGCAATGCTGCCCGGCAAGACGCGGCCGGATGAGTATGTCCTCTACAGCGCGCATTGGGACCATCTGGGCCGATGCCAGGCCGCGCCCGATGGCGACGACATCTGCAACGGCGCGGTCGACAATGCGACCGGCACGGCGGCGCTGGTGGCGCTGGCGGAGGCCAATGTGAAGGCCGGGCCGACCGACCGCAGCCAGGTGTTCCTGGCGGTGACGGCGGAGGAATCGGGGCTGCTGGGATCAGCCTATTATGGCAGCAATCCCGTCTTTCCCTTCGCGCAGACTGTGGGCGGCGTGAATATGGATGCGCTGTCGGTCGCGGGGCTGGCCAAAAATGTCGTGGTGATCGGCAAGGGCAAGTCGCAGCTAGACGCCTATCTCGACCGGGCGCTTGGCGCGCAGGGGCGCGTCGCGACGCTGGAGCCGACGCCGGAGAAGGGCTATTATTACCGATCGGATCATTTCAGCTTCGCCAAGCACGGCCTGCCGATGCTCTATTTCGAGGGCGGCGAGGATCTGGTCAATGGCGGCACGGCGGCAGGCATGGCCGCAGCGGAAGATTATACCAAGAACCGCTATCACGGACCCAAGGATGAATATGATCCCAACTGGGACTGGACCGGGGTGCTGGCCGACCTGAAACTCTATTACAGCGTGGGCCGCGATCTGGCGACCGGCAGCGACTGGCCCAACTGGGTCGAAGGCGACGAGTTCCGGGGTATTCGCGACAAGGATCGGGCTGGGAAGTAATCTAACTCTACCTCCGTTCGCTTCGAGCGTAGTCGAGAAGCCGCAAACACCGGCTATGCGTTTCTCGACTTCGCTCGAAACGAACGGAATTTGGAGACTTCACTCCCCCATCGGCGCGTAGGTCCAGCCTTGCTTTTCGCTGCCGTCGATCTTCGAGATTTCGGCCTTGAGCAGCTTGCCATCGCGCCAGTAGCGGATCCGCTGGGGATAATCATGGGTGGCGTCCGCAAACACAATCTCGGTCGCGCTCTGCGATTCGATGGCGAAGCGTGCGGCGCGCGCGCCCTTGGGTGATGCGTAGAAGGCGATGCTACCGTCGGGGTCGATCTGGATGCGGGTCTGCTCCCAAAACTCCAGCACCGTCCCTTTTCCCGTGCGCGCCGCGCCCAGCAATATGCCGCCGCGCGGGCCGGACCAATACTCCTCCGACCAATTCTCACCGTTGCGTTCGACCCATGCCCCCGCGATCCAGCCGGGCAGCTCGTCCGCCTGCGCCGTCACAGGCGTCATCGCCAGCATGAGGCTCATGATTAGTGCGCGCATGATCCGCTCTCCCCCTGTCCAGACCGGACGCGCCACGCTATGGAGCGCCCCGACCCATAATATCACGCATCGCCGCGACTGCCGAGTGAGGACAGACAGATGACTTTCCGTATGCCTGCCGAATGGGCGCCGCACGACTGGACCTGGATCGGCTTCCCGACCAACCCCGCCGAATGGCCCGGCGCGTTCGATGAAGCGCGGGCACAGATCGCCGCCTTCGCCAGCGCGCTCCATGCCGGGGGCAAGGGCGAGGATGTGCGGCTCGTTGTCGCCAATGCAGCAGATGCGGACGCGGCGCGGGCTTTGGTCGCGCCGGGCGTCACGATCGTCGAGCAGGCACTGGGCGATGTCTGGCTGCGCGACACCGCGCCGATCGCGGTGCTGGACGGCAATGCGCGGGCGCTGGTCGATTTCGGCTTTAACGGCTGGGGCGGCAAATATCAGATGCCCGGCGACGAGGATATCGGCGCACGGCTGGCGGCGACCACCGGCCTGCCGACATCGACGCAGAATTGGATATTCGAGGGCGGCGCGGTCGATACCGATGGTAGCGGCCTGTTCGTGACCACCGAGCAATGCCTGCTCAACCCCAATCGCAATCCCGACCTCGACCGGGGGAAGATCGAAACGTTGCTGGCCGGTAGCCTTGGCCTCTCCGATATGTTGTGGCTGGGCGACGGGTTGCTGAACGATCATACCGACGGCCATGTCGATAATCTGGCGCGGTTCGTGGGCGAAGGCCTGCTGGCGCTGCCGATCGCAACGACCGATGATGATCCCAACACAGCGATCTACGCCGATGCACGGGCGCGGGCCAAAGCGCATGGCGTGGAGGTGGTGGACATCCCCTCGCCCGGCCTGGTGATCGTGGATGGAGAGCCGATCCCGGCCAGCTACATGAATTTCTACATCGGCAACGCCGCCGTCATCGTGCCGATCTATGGCCAGCCCAATGATCAGGCGGCGCTCGATACGCTCGCGCCTTTCTTTCCGGGGCGGGATATTGTCGGCCTGCGCAGCGATGCCATATTGTCGGGCGGCGGCAGCTTCCACTGTTGCAGCCAGCAAATGCCAAGTGTTTAACATCTACCGTTCGGGCTGAGCGAAGTCGAAGCCCGCGCCTGAGCGCAAGCGAAGGCACCTCGCTATCGCTCGGTAGAGCCCTTCGACAGGCTCAGGGCGAACGGAGAAGCAGACGATATGACCAAAGTAACCGTTGCCGCGCTCCAGCTCGCTTTCACCGACGACATGGGCGAGAATATCGCCCGCGTCGCGACCCATGTGGCTAAGGCCGCCGCGCGCGGGGCAAAGATCATCCTGCCGCCCGAATTGTTCGAGGGGCCCTATTTCTGCCGGGTCGAGGATGAGGCTTTGTTCGCGCGGGCGCAGCCGGTCGACGAGCATCCCGCCGTGCAGGAAATGCGCAAGCTGGCCAAGGATCTGGGCGTCTATATCCCGACTAGCTTTTTCGAGCGGGACGGGCAGCATCATTATAATTCGCTCGCGATGATCGACGATCAGGGCGAGATTATGGGCGTCTATCGCAAAAGCCATATTCCCGACGGGCCGGGCTATGAGGAGAAATATTATTTCCGTCCCGGCAATAGCGGATTCAAGGTGTGGCCGACCAGATATGGCACGATCGGCGTCGGCATCTGCTGGGACCAATGGTATCCCGAATGTGCGCGGGTGATGGCGCTGATGGGCGCGGAAATGCTGTTTTATCCGACCGCGATCGGCTCCGAACCCTATGATGCGGACCTCGACACCAGCCGGATGTGGCGGCGGGCGATGATCGGCCATGCCGTGTCCAACTGTATGCCCGTGATCGCCGCCAACCGCATCGGTGAGGAGGATGGCCAGTCTTTCTACGGCCATAGCTTCATCAGCGACCAGTGGGGCGATTTTGCCGCCGAAGCCGACGCCAAGGATTTAGGCGCGCTGGTGGCGACGCTCGATCTGGCACAGGCGCGGACCCACCGCGCGGGCATGGGCTTCTTCCGCGATCGGCGGCCCGACCTTTACGGGCGGATCGCGCAGGACATCTGATGACGATTTAGGTCGAAATACCAACCTCCGTTCGTTTCGAGCGAAGTCGAGAAACGGTGGCGCAGCGTCTTGTTTCTCGACCTTGGCCTGTCCTGAGCGCCTGCCTTGCAGGCAGTCGAAGGGCTCGAAACGAACGGATGAGGGGCGATCTGCCACCAACTATAGCAGAATACGCTTTGCCGGTGGACAGGTGCCGATAAGCCGCCACAACATATATGGCACGACCAGCGCAATCGCCAGCAACCACATCTTGCCCAAATAGGGCGAGAGATAGTGGATGAAGGCAACGTGCAGATACATGACCACCAGCGACGCGCGGCCTAGCGACGCCAGCGGTGCGACGCGCCCCGCGATCCGGCGGGCGATGGCGACGATGATCAGCGATGTCGCGATCGCCGACCCGATCGACAATAGCGGCCAGCCATAATCGGCGACCTTCATGTTGAGCGTTGCAAACCACCCCGCCAGACCCGCCACCGACAGCAGCGCCAGCGGTCCGATCAGGCGCATGTGCCAGCCGACCCGCGCCCATGCCGCGCCGATCCAGAGCAACACGAACGCCATCGGCACGGCAAGCAAGCCCAGCGGCGACGCCTGCGTCATACAGCCCAACGCATAGGCCGCCCCCGTCACCGGAACCAGCAACAGCGCCCAGCGCCGATCCAGCAGATTGGGCCAGCGACACAGCGCAACATTGAACAGGATGCGCGCGACCATAAGACAGGGGACGAACCAGAAAATCGTATAAGGCCCGCGCAGCCAGAAGCCGCCGAGCAGGATCGGTAGCAGATCATTTGGCCATTGGTGAAAAATCGGCCGGCCGCCCTTCATCGGCTCGATAATCTGGTCCGCGATGATCAGCAGCGTCAGGAAGATGGCATAGGGCCGCATCTGGCTGACCAGTTGGCGGCGGGTGAAACGCCCCACCGGCTGCGGTCGCGACAACATCCCCGACAGCAGGAAAAATAGCGGCATGTGAAAGCCGTAGAGCGCATCGCGCACCGGCCCGCGCGTCCACACATGACCGATCACGACGGCGACGATGCCGATGCCGCGCGCGACATCGACCCAATCGAGCCGGTCGCCCGCTTCCTTATCGATCGCCCCCCTATGCTCCATCGCCTCCACGCCCTATAGGACGGGACGCGCGCGTCAATGCGCCCCTGCCCTGTTTCCCGATCGGACCCCACTCCCTTGGCCCTGCTTACCGACCATGTCCTCTTCATCGATGGCGAGGCCATCATTCTCGACAAGCCAGCCGGCCTGCCGGTCGATGCGCCGCGCGACGGGTCGATTGCGCTGGAAAACCACCTGCAATCGCTGACCTTCGGCTTTGCCCGCTGGCCGCTGCCCGTCCACCGGCTGGACCGCGACACCAGCGGTTGCCTGTTGCTCGCCCGCAATCCCAAGGCGCACAAGCGTTTCGCCGGCGCGTTCGAGGCCGGGACGGTCGCCAAACGCTATGTCGCGGTCGTTGACGGCATCCCCGCCGAAGACAGCGGCACGATCGAACTGTCCCTCTCCAAGATCAGCAGCGCAAGCGAAGGCTGGCGCATGATCCCGGCCAAGGCGGGCAAGGTCGCCGTCACCCATTGGCGCAAGGTTGCGGAGAAGGACGGCCGCGCGCTGATCGCCTTCACGCCGCAGACCGGTCGCACCCACCAGATTCGCGTCCATGCGCTGCATGGTCTGGGCTTTGGCATCGTCGGCGATCCGGTCTATGGTGCAGGCGGCGTGCCGATGCTGCTGCACAGCCGCTTCCTGAGCATCCCGCGCGGCGACAAGCCAGCCGCCGAGGCAACAGCCCCTCTACCCGCTACCTTTGCCGACGCCGGGTTCGGACAGGCTCTGCTGGATGAAGCGGGGCTTTGACCGGCGCGGTCGAACAGATACAATCCCGCCATGGTCGCCATCGCCATCACCCGATCCATCGCGATTGACAGCGAAGAGATTGTCGAAAGCTATACCCGCGCATCGGGACCGGGCGGGCAGCATGTCAACACCACCGACAGCGCCGTGCTGCTCCGCTTCGACGTCGCCAACTCGCCCGGCCTGCCCGATGCCGTGAAAAACAGGCTGGCGGATCTGGCCGGATCGCGGATGACGCGCGACGGCATACTGATCCTGCGCAGCGAAGGCGCGCGGTCGCAATTGCTCAACCGGCAGGATGTACGCGACCGCCTGATCGCCCTGATCCGCGAAGCCACCATCGTCCCCAAGAAGCGCCGCCCCACCAAACCCACCAAAGCCTCGCAAAAGCGCCGGGTCGAAGGCAAGGTGAAGCGCGCTAGCGTCAAACAGGGGCGTGGGAAGGTGCGGGTGGAGTAAGCCCTCTGGCCCTGCCCCGCCACCGCGCCTATATCCGCCGCATGTTCGACTTTGCTCCCACCGATACCGCCGACAAGGCAACGCTCTACGCCGACCTGCTTTTCGCCGCCGATGCGCTGACGCGCGACGAGCCGGATCAGGTCGCCAATATGGCCAATATCGCCGCGCTCATCTGGCAATATTTGCCTGCCCTCAACTGGGCGGGCTTTTATCGCATGGTGGGGGGCGAACTGGTGCTGGGGCCATTTCAGGGCAAGCCAGCCTGCATTCGCATTCCGCTGGGGCGCGGCGTATGCGGCACGGCCACAGCGACAGGCGAAACGCAACTGGTGGCCGATGTCCATGCCTTTCCGGGGCACATCGCCTGCGATGCAGCCAGCGCGTCGGAAATCGTCGTGCCGGTGGTGGTCGAAGGCGCGGTGATCGGCGTGCTGGATCTCGACAGTCCGATTGCCGCCCGCTTCGACTCGGATGATGCGCATGGGCTGGAGGCACTCGTCGCACGGATTGCGGCGCGGATCGGTTGAGGCGTTAACCCTCTTTCCCGCTACAGTCGCGCGTTTCCGCCCCGTTTCGGGACAGGATTTAGCCCTCCGACTCATGGATAGGCGCGGATCGCCATGCTAAACAGAGCGTTAGCATTTTGACCCGCCTGGCATTTTCCCGCCGCGGGAAAACAGGGAGCGTTAACCATGCGGACATCCGGCCTTCTCCTTCTGGGCGCGAGCATTGCGCTGGCGGGCGCGGCCAGCCCGGCACTAGCGGGCAGCGGCCCGGTCATGGGCCACGGCACGACTGGTGGCTGGTCAGGTGGCGGATGGAAGGGTGGCGGTCGGCCGATGACCCACGCACCCCGACCGGGCATGAGTTGGAGTGGCGCACATCGCTGGGGTCCGCGCCAAAATGGTCGCTGGTATGCGGGCTGGCGCGCGCCGGGTGGCTGGAACGGCTATCAGCGCCCGGTCTATGGCTATGTCCTGCCGCGCTACTGGATCAGCCCTTCTTATTATATCGGCAATTACGGCGCCTATGGCCTGCCCGCCCCTGCCACTGGCTATGGCTGGTCGCGCTATTATGACGATGCGGTCATGACCGACCGTTATGGCCGGGTCTATGACAGCCGCAGCAATGTCGCGTGGGACCGGTATGAGGGAGGCTATGGCGACGATGGCTATTATGACGATCGTGATGCGTATCGGCGGCCCGACAACGGCCTTGGCGGTGCGGCCATCGGCGCGGTGGTCGGCGGCGTTGCGGGCAACCGCATTGCCGGGCGCGGCAACCGTACCGCTGGCACGCTGATCGGTGCCGGTGTTGGCGCGATCGCTGGCGCAGTGATCGACAAGGCGGAGGATGCACCCCGTCGGGGCGCTGCACCGCCGCCGCGTCGTCCGGGTGCGGGCTATGATTATGGCTATGGCTATGCCGACGACAGCGTGACCACACAGAATGATTATGAAGGCCGCTGGACCGGCACCTGGACTACCGCCGATGGCAGGCGCACCAGTGGCACCTATGAAGGCCGGTTCGAGGGCGAAGTGCGGGGCGCGGGCGTTGATTATGATGAGCCAGCATATGCAGGCCAGCCCCACTGGGCGCAGGGAGGCCCAGCGCATGTCACGACCCAGGGTGGTGGTGGCTATGTCTCAGGCGGCTATTATTATCCCGCGCCGATCGTGACCACGGTGACGATCGCGCCTGCGGTGACGACAACCACCACCACGACAAGCTATGTCACCCAGCGCGTCGGCTATCGCAAGCCAGCGCGCCGGGCGTGCCGCTGCAAATAAGCGCTTGAGGGCGACAAATCAGGGCCGCGCCTTGCAAGGGGCGCGGCCTTTTCATTATGCCTTGGGTGGCGTGATAACGGCAAAGGGCTGCGGGCGGCCCAGGTGAAAACCCTGGCCGATGATACAGCCATGGGCGAGCAGGCGATCGGACTGGGCCGCACTTTCCACCCCTTCGGCGACGACATCCATGCCAAAACTGCCGCCCAGCTTGACGATGGCGTCGACGATCGCGGCGTCGCCTGCATCCTGTTCGATGTTCGACACGAAGCTGCGATCGATTTTGAGGATATCGACCGGATATTGTTTCAGGTGACTGAGCGAGGCAAAGCCAGTGCCGAAATCGTCCAGCGCAACCCGGACCCCTGCATCTGAAAAATGCCGCAACACGCGCCCGACTTGCCCTGCACCCCGGCCCAGAAAAACAGTCTCGGTCACCTCTATTTCCAGATGCTCCGGCGGCACCGCGAACAAGGCGAGTTGCTCCAGCACGCGTTCGGCAAAGTCGTCGCGGGCGAAATCGGCGGCGGACGCATTGATCGCGACCCGACCGGGATCATGCCCGGCCTGCAACCAGTTGCGCACATCGCGCAACACCGCGTCGAGCATCTGCCCGGTCAGCGCGACAGCGATTTCAGCATTTTCAAAACCCGCCGCTATGCTGCCCGGCAATTGCAGGCCCAAACGCGGATGGTGCCAGCGCAACAGCGCTTCATAGCCCAGCACCCGGCCACTGCGCATATCGACCTTGGGCTGATAATAGGGGATTACCAGCCGATCGGCGATGATCTTCCTTGCCATGCCGATCATCGAACTGCGCTGCTGCGCCTGCGCCCGCAGGTCGGAATGGAACAGCGTCAGGCGACCACGTCCAGACGCTTTCGACGCATAAAGTGCCAGGTCGGCCGCCTTAAGCAGATCCGCCGCCCGGTCCCCATGATCGCCGAACAATGCGCCGCCAATGCTGACCCCGCAATCGATCGTTCGGCCATTATGGACATGGGGTATGCGCAGGCTTTCGATCAGTTTGGCGCACCACACCTCCAGCGCTGCGCTATCGGTCAATGATGGCGCGATCAGGCCGAATTCGTCGCCCCCCAACCGCCCCAGCACGGCGTCAGGCGGCGCGAGGGCGGCCAAACACCGGGCAAAGGCGCAAAGCAGGGCGTCCCCCGCATCATGGCCCAGCGAATCATTGGTGCGCTTGAGATCGTCAATGTCGAGCAGCAACAGGCCAAAGCGGTTGCCAGTGCGCGCCTGCCGTTCCGCCATCTCGTCCAGCGTCGCCTGCCACAAGGCACGGTTGGGCAGCCGGGTCATGGGGTCATGCGTGGCGGCCCAGCGGATGCGGTCCTCCACGTCACGCTGTTCGGTGACATCCAGAAAGGTGACGATGACGCGCAGCGCCCGTCCCGATTCCGATCGCGTGGTCCAACCGCTGCTCCTGATCCAGCGCAGGGCGCCGTCATTGGCGCGGTGAACTCTCAGAGTCGCCTCGAAATGCGGCGGCACGGCTCCGGCTGCCACCGCGTCCAGCATGGCACGCAGGGTTTCGCGATCGTCGGGATGGACCAGCGACAATGCCAGTTCGCTGGTCGCCGACTGATCCTCGCTCAGACCCAGCATCTGGCGAAATTCAGCCGACCAGCGCCGTTCCCCGGTCGTGGCGTCGAAATCCCAAATGCCCAGTCGCGCCGCCTGCACAGCCAGACGGGAACGCTCCTCGCTGTCGGCCAACGCCTGCTGGGCCAGTTTTTGTGCGTGGACATCCTCCAGCGTCCCATACCAGCGGACGATCTGCCCCTGCGCATCGCGGCGCGCCGCTGCGCGGGCGCGCATCCAGCGATAGCCGCCGTCGCGCAGCCGGATGCGATAATCGACATCTATCGGTGCGCCGGACTCCAGATGCGCGCTCCACACAGCGATAGTGCGGGTCAGGTCATCGGGGTGCAGTGCGGCAAGCCAGCCCGTCCCCAGCGCCTGCTGCGCTGTCATGCCGGTCAGATTCAGCCACAGCGGCCCGACTTCCTCGATCGCGCCGTCAGGTCCGGCAGTCCATGGCACCAGCGGGCTGAGGTCGACCGACCAGCGATAATGTTCGCGGCTTTCGGCCAGCGCCCTTTGCAGTGCGCGTGCGTCACGATCATGGCGATCGTGAATATCCTCGACCGTACCATAATAGCGGACAAGAGCATCCGTACCGGTCATCCGCCGCAAACGAATCAGGCACCAGCGCCGTTCTCCGTCAGCACCCAGCAGACGCACTGTCAGGGGCTGTGGCTGTTCCTCTGCAATCGCCGCCCTCAGCAGGGTGCGGCGGTCTGCGCGATCCAGCAAGGCGCGCCATGTCCGACCAGTTAGGCTGCCATCCTGGTCGGTCGACAATATCCGGCCCCGCGCATCAGCAATCCAGCGCGACACGGATGGCGACAGATGGTCAAAGACCGGCGAAAAGAGTATTTCATTTCGATATGGTAATGAATTGTCAATGTGCTGGCCGTTTTCCAGCACCCGCCGGAACTCGTCAAAGCGGCGTTCAGCAAAGCGATCCATCGCCAGCCCCCGCCCATGTCGCCGTCATTGCGTTCATCATGGCAGGACTAGCGCAGAAAGTTAAATAACCTCCTCACCATCCTGTCATTTTGGTCGGATTTACTTGGCGCGCATGAAAATCGCCAGAAATCGATGTAATCAGGCTGCTATTTGCGAAACATGCTCGCCAGTTCGACTGGCAGCGGGGGTTCATCCCGTTGGGCCACGTCACGAATAGCCTGATCCTGCTCATCAGGATCGAAGCGGACCCAGCCAGCCCGACTCAATTTTTCAAGCGGGCGATAGCGGACCTTATATTGCATCCGCTGCGATCCATCGACCCAATAGCCCAGATAGACATAGGGCAGCCCCGCCGCCGAAGCGCGCAGAATATGGTCCATGATGATGAAATTGCCCAGCCCCGGACGATTGTCCAACTCAGTGTCGAAGAAGCTGTAGATCATCGACAGCCCGTCGCCCTGCCGGTCGGTCAGGCAGGCGCCGACCAGCTTGCCGACGCGCCCATCAATGCCGGGTTCGCGATATTCGACGATATGGCTGTCAACCGGGGTCTGTTCGACCATGTCGGCAAAATCCATCTCGTCCATCTCGGTCATGCCGCCGCCGGGGTGCCGCGCCGACAGATAGCGCTGGAGCAGCGCATATTGCTCCTCGGTCGACCAGGGCTTGCAGGCAGTGACGGTCAGGTCGCTGTTACGACGGATCAGCTTGCGCTGGGTCGCGTTGGGGCGGAACTCATCCGTGACGACCCGCACCGACACACAGGCCGAACAGTCGGCGCAACTGGGGCGATAGGCGACATTCTGGCTGCGACGAAAGCCGATGCGGCCCAGCGCATCATTCAGTTCAGCGGCATTGTCCCCGTTCAGTTCGGTAAACACCTTCCGCTCGCTCCGCCCCGGCAGATAGGGGCAGGGCGAAGGATTGGTCACGAAGAAGCGGGGAAAACGAAAAGGTGCAGTCACGCTCCAATATCCCCTTCGTGGCGGCGGCGCGGGTGGATCATGTCCCGACTATGCCGTTGCCGCGTCCCTATGAAAAGAGCGTTTACCACGAAAAGATAACAGGCTGTTCGTGTATCAGGCGACCTCAATCGGAGCGACCTCATAGCCCGCCTCGCCCAGTGCCGCGATCAACCGCTGGAGATGGGCGCGATCACGGGTTTCGCACTCCACGTCGAGGCTCAGCCCCTTGGCGGGCAGGTTGGTGAAAATGCGCTGATGCGCCAGTTCCAGGATGTTGACCGCTTCCTGATCGAAAATCTTGGCAACATGGAACAGCGCGCCCGGCCGATCCTGCAGGATGATGCGCAGCCGCGCCAGACGCCCCGACCGGGCAAGGTCGCGCAGCAGCACATTGGCCAGCAGCCGCGTATCGATATTGCCGCCGGTCAGGATCAGCCCGACATTGCGCCCGAAAAATTGTTCGCGATAGGTCAGCAGCGCTGCAAGGCCAGCGGCCCCTGCCCCTTCCACCACGGTCTTTTCGATCTGGAGCAGCAGGCTCAGCGCCTCTTCCAGCCGCCGTTCGGTGACCAGCAGCACATCGTCCGCCAGCCGCTCGACGAAGCGACGGGTCAGTTCGCCCGGCTGCTTGACCGCGATGCCCTCCGCCAGCGTATCGCCGTCGCAGGCAAGATCCGCGCCTTTGATGAAATCATACATGGACGGATATAGTTCGGCCTGCACACCGATCAGCCTTATATCCGGCTTCATCGCCCGCGCCGCTGTCGCCATGCCGGAAAACAGGCCACCGCCGCCGATCGGGATGACCAGCGTGTCGATTTCCGGCGCATCCTCCAGCATTTCGAGCGCGACTGTCCCTTGCCCGGCCATGATGTCCGGCTCGTCAAAGGGATGGATGAAGGTCAAGCCCTGCTCCACCTCCAGCAACCGGGCATGGGCATAGGCGTCGTCGAATTTCTCGCCATATTGCACCACGGTCGCACCATGGCCCTGCGTCTGGGTGATCTTCACCGTGGGCGTCGTCGTGGGCATGACGATGGTGACAGGCACGCCCAGCCGCTTGCCATGATAGGCCAGCCCCTGGGCATGATTGCCGGCCGACGCGGCGATCACGCCCTTCGCCTTGGCTGCATCGTCCAGTTGCAGCAGGCGGTTGAGCGCACCGCGCTCCTTATAGGCGGCGGTGAACTGGAGATTTTCGAACTTCAGATAGACGTTGCAGCCCAGCATGGTCGACAGCGTCTGGCTGATCAGCGTCGGCGTCTTGACGATGGAACCGGCAATCCGGGTCCGCGCGGCAAGTATGTCATCGACGGTGATCGGCAGCGGCAAGGCGCTCTCTATCTTGGCTAAGCTGTTCATGGAGCCGCCTCCTAGCGGAAAATTGCGCGTGAAGAAACTGGCACTGTCGGAAATCTGGCCCTATGGCTGGGTCTGGCGCAGTAAATATACGGGGCATATGGCTAATATCGCGTTTATCGGCCTGGGCGTCATGGGCGGCCCGATCGCAGGCCATCTGGCAAAGGCGGGGCATAGCCTTACGGTGTATAACCGTTCCATCGGCAAGGCGAAAAGCTGGGCGGAGGCCTATGGCGGCACGGTGGCGATCAGCCCGGCCAAGGCAGCCGAGGAAGCCGACATCGTCATCAGCTGCGTCGGCACCGACGATGATCTTAGCCAGGTGACGCTGGGCCGCGAAGGCGCGTTCCGCACGATGAAGCCGGGCGGTCTGTTCATCGACCATACGACAGTATCAGCCCGGATCGCGCGGCAATTGTTCGTCGAGGGCGAAAGCCGCGGCATTCACAGCGTCGACGCGCCGGTATCGGGCGGTCAGGCGGGGGCTGAAAATGGCAAGCTGTCGATCATGTGCGGGGGCAGCGAACCGGCGGTCACTGCCGCAAAGATCGTCATGAACGCCTATGCTGCGCGGATCGTCCATGTCGGTGGCGCTGGCGCGGGCCAGACCACCAAGATGGTGAACCAGATCTGCATTGGCGGCGTATTGCAGGGGCTGGCCGAAGCGCTGCGCTTCGCGCAAGCGGCGGAACTGGACCTGGACGCAGTTTTCGAGGCGATTTCGGGCGGCGCGGCGCAAAGCTGGCAGATGGACAATCGCTGGAAAACGATGGCGCAGGACAGTTTCGATTTCGGCTTTGCAGTCGACTGGATGCGCAAGGATTTGGGGCTGGCGCTGGAAGAAGCGCGGGCCAACGGCGCAACCCTGCCCGTGACCGCGATGGTCGATCAATTTTACGCCGATGTGCAGGCGCTGGGCGGCAACCGGCAGGATACGAGCGCGCTGGTGCGACGGATTACGCGGGCGTGAAGATTGTAATGCTCCGTTGCTTGATTATCGCGACCCTCGCCCTGCCCCTCCCCGCCTTCGCTTCCGGCGTGATCGACAATGTGAACGGCATGGCCGTCGATCCCAATGGCAGGATCGTGCATTTCCGCGCGCTGCTGATCGACGATGAGGGCAAGGTCGAAAAATTACTGCCCGGCCGCTATCAGGAGCCGGAATATAAGCCCAAAAAGCCCAAAAACGGCCAGCCCTGGCCCGAACGGCCCAAGGGGCTGTCGTTCAGAATGGATGCAGGCGGCAAGACGCTGATTCCCGGACTGATCGACGCCCATGGCCATGTCATGGGGCTGGGTCTGTCGCTCATTACGCTCGACCTGTCTGGCACAACGTCATTGGCCGAGGCGCAAGCGAAAATCCGGGCCTATGCGCAGGATGGCGCAGGGCGCAAATGGATCATCGGCACGGGCTGGAATCAGGAACAATGGGGGCTAGGTCGATTCCCAACGGCGGCTGATCTGGATGCCGCGGTCAGCGATATTCCGGTATGGCTGGAGCGGATCGACGGCCATGCGGGCTGGGCCAATAGCGCCGCGATCCGCGCGGCGGGCGTGACAGCGACCACCAAGGCACCGGTCGGCGGGCGGATCGAAATGACAGCGGGCAAGCCGGCTGGCGTGTTTGTGGACAAGGCGATGGACCTTATCGCCAAGGTCGTTCCAGCGCCTGCGCCCAAGGACCGCGACATCGCCTTTGAAAAGGCGCAGCGTGCGCTGCTGGCGACCGGGATTACCGGCATTGCCGACATGGGGACCAGCATAGAGGATTGGCAGGCGTTCCGCCGCTCGGCCGATCGCGGGGCGCTGCGCGTGCGGATCATGGCCTATGCCGCCGGGCTGGAAAATATGACGCTGATCGCGGGGCCGGAACCGACCCCATGGCTCTATGACGACAGGCTGCGACTGGGCGGGATCAAGCTGGTGCTGGACGGCGCGCTGGGGTCGCGCGGCGCGTGGCTGAAGGCCGACTATGCCGATGCGCCGGGCCAGCGCGGCCTGCCGATGATCCCCGACACGCAGCTGCGCAACATCATGAGCCGGGCGGCGATGGACAATTTCCAGATCGCCACCCATGCCATCGGCGACGCGGCGAATAGCGAGATACTCGACGCGATTCAGGAATTGTCGGAAACATACAAGGGCGACAGGCGCTGGCGGATCGAACATGCGCAGATCGTCAGCCCTGCCGATCTTCCCCGCTTCGGCCAGTTCGGCATCGTCGCGTCGATGCAACCGGTGCATGAGGCGTCGGACTGGCGCATGGCGACCGCGCGCCTGGGCGAAACCCGGCTGGCGGGTGCCTATGCGTGGAAGGCGATGCTGGACAATCGGGTGCCACTGGCTTTCGGATCCGACGTGCCGGTCGAAAGTCCCAACCCCTTTGCAGGCATCGCCGTCGCCATGAGCCGCGAGGACGCCAGGGGCGATCCGGTTGGCGGCTGGCTGCCGCAGCAAAGGGTTATTTTCGAGGCAGCGCTGGATGGCTTCACCCGGCAGGCGGCCTATGCCGGGTTCGCCGAGAAACGCTTTGGCAGTCTGGTGCCGGGGCAGCGGGCAGATTTCCTGCTGATCGACCGGGATATTTCGACGGCGCGCCCTGCGGACATTCGCGCCACGCAAGTGCTGGAAACATGGATCGGCGGCAAGCGGGTCTATGTGAAGGGGCAATAATTACATCGCGTTATCGGCTGCATTGAGCGCATCCTCGAAGCTTTCGGGCAGCGGTGGCTGAACCGGTTTGTCGCAGCCTTCTTCCTTCATATGCGCGCGCAGGGCGTCCATCCGGCCCAGATTCCAGCGCGCCAGCGGGACGCCCAAGGGCCGGAATTCGGCGCGATCGAACAGTTCGACGACATAATTGTGGCATAGCTCATCGACCTGATCGAGCGTCAGCATCGCCATGTTCATGACCATCGGCTTGCCCGGCACGCCATTGCGACCCCGCACCAGATCTGTGACATAGAGGCCACCGCGCGGATCGACCAATACGACATCGGCCTGACTGGAATCGATCAGCCGGTGGCTGGCGGCATAGGGCGCGACGAATGCATGGGTGCGCCAGACCAGGAAGATGCTGGCAAGCCCCGTGATGACCAGGCCGATGACCAGTGGCCGGAGCGCGCCCTGCTGCCGAAAGCGCGCCCAACCAAGCCCCGCCAGCAGGCAGAAGGGACCGATATAGCCATGGGCATAGCGGAAACCCCAGCCATAGCCCTGCGCCAGCGCCAGCGCACATCCCGCCACACAGCCCAGCGCCAGCGGTAACGCGATTTCCTGCCCCCGTATCGCCCGCCGCCAGCGCATCGCGGCGATGCCGAGCGCCGCCAACGGAACCATCAATATGTTGTTCCACGCGACGAAGCGGCTGAGATTGACCAAGGGTTGCCAGCGATCGCCCAGCCGCTGGAACAAGCTGCCCACCTTGTCCGCCACCCCGGCGGAGGGGCGGACATCGGCAGGCGCGCCCAGCATATCGAGCAGGAAAGCGGGCCAGATCTTGGCCCACACCACCACGATCGCCACCAAAGTCAGTGCATGGAAGGCCGCGACGGTCCAGCGGCGGGCGAGCAGCATCCACAGGATGAAGGGGGCGATGAAGATGGGCGGGAAATGCCACTGGTGCAGCCCCGCGGCGACCAATGCGACCAGGCCCGCGCTGCCATGACCGACCACCCCGCCTCGCAGCACCAGCGCCAGCCACACCATGTTGAGCGCGAAATGCCCGGTCATGGCGTAGGGCGTCATCGCCGTGATCCATAGCTGGCTGGACGAACAGCCCAGCAGCACCGTCACCCACACCGCATCCGGCCGATCGGGCATCAGATGCAGCGCCACGCGCCAGAGCGCGAACAGGCCGGTGAAGAGCAACACCGGTCCTGCCATATTGGGATCGCCCAACTGCCAGAACAGCGCCTGGATCGCGCTGTTCACCGGCAGATAGGCCGCCGTCCAATAATCCGCCGCGCCGAAGGGGGAGAAGAATTCGGGCATGATCGCGCGGCGATAGGGTTCCCATTCGACCGGGATCGGGCGCGCAAAAAGCCCTTCGCGCATATAGGCGGCGGCGAAACGGGCAACCTCCTCATCGCGAGAAATGGCATAATCCTGAAACAGGGCATAATGGCCCGCCCAGGCGGCCAGCCCCATCAGTACGATCAAAGGCACGACGATCCGCGCCGTCGGGCGCGGCAGGATGATCCCGCGCCCTTCGGCAAAGGGCGCCGCCAGCGCCAACAACAACAGCGGGACGATAAGCGCCGGGAAATCCTGATCCAGGAACAGGATCACCGCCAGGCTGATCCCCTGCCGGTAGGTGACATGCCACAGGAAAGTCGCGCCCAGCCATAATGTCAGGCCGATCGCCCCTGCCAGAAACAGGCGGCGCGCGCTGACAAAGGAAGCGGCTTCCCCCATGGTCAGCCCTGCACCAGCGCCCTATTGACGAATATACCGTCCATTTCGACGAGGAGCGGAAAATGGCCCTTATTATTGGCGAAGAAGGCGGAAGGGATGAAAGCCCGCGTCTCCAGCCAGTCGATCATCGCGCGATAGCCGGTGCCGCCTTCATAAATGGGGCGCACACCCAATTCGGTCTGCACGCCCGTCATCTGCGCCAGCACAGCGCCCGCCCCTTGGCAGACCGACAGGTCATGGCCCTGCGTGTCCATCTTCAGAAATGGTCGGGCAAAGCCATGCTGGCCCACCAATTCAGGCAGTAGCGTATCGAGGCGGCGGCAGGGCGTCGCGACCGTCTGCGTCACCTTGTTACGGTTCGCGAAAATATCATCCTGCGCGCCCGACGGAGTCTTGAGCGAGGAGAATTGATCGGCGGCCATGATGTTGAAATCAGCGGTCCCGTCGAAATCGGACAGCGCCATGTTGAACACATGCCAGTGACGATCGGATGCTGCGCGCTTTTGCAATTCGGCGAACACGGCAGGGTTCGGCTCGAACGAGAGGATCAGGCCGCGATAGCCTGCATCCTTGCGCGCCATCGTTGCATATTGGCCGCGATTGGCGCCGACGTCGAACAGGCAGTCGACATGGAAGCCGGACAGAAAGCGCTTCAACGCCTGAATTTCGGGATATTGATGCACCCGCCCCGCCAGCGCGAGACGCAGCGCGAGCAGGCGGTCGGCGGCTTCACGAACGTAGCGGTTCATGCGCGCGCGGCCAGCACTGCTTCGTAGATGCCGATCGTCGCCACCGCCATATCCGTCCAGTCCCCCATTTTCGCTCCATGGGCGCGCGCGCGCGCACCTTGTTCCTGCCTGATGGCGGCGCTTTGCACCAGCGGCAAGAGGGCTTGGGCAAGCGCTGTCGCATTTCCGACCGGAAAGCGGGTCGCGACGCCATCGGGCAACAGGCCGAACATGCCGGCGTCGGACGTTACCATCGCCTTGCCATGGTGGAGTGCGGACAGGAATGCACCGCTGGAATCGATGTGGCGATAGGGGAAGGCGATAATGTCGGCCTTGGCCATATGCGCGTCGAGGCGGCCTTCGGTCAGGAAGCCGAAATCGGTCAACAGGCGGTCGGCAAACCCGGCAGCGCGGACCTTCTCCAGCAGAGGCGCGACATCCATGAACGGCTTGCCCGCTAGCACCAGTTCAAAGGCGTGGCCCGACTGCAAGAGTTGGAGGCAGGCATCGATCAGCAGGTCGACGCCCTTATAGGGGCGGATCGTGCCGAAGAAGAGGATGCGCGGTATCGCCGGATCGGGAATGGCGGCGAGGTCTGCGGGGGTGGCTGCGGCGAGACGCATCGGCGGATGCGGCGTCACATGGATGCGTGCCGGGTCGATGCCCTGCCCCACCAACGCCGCGCGGGTGGTGTCGCCATGAACGATCAGCGCGTCAAACTCGTCGAGCAGCGCGCGGTAACCCCGGCCCTGCACCCCGGCATCGGCATGATAAGCGTCGGCATTATGGACGGTATGGACCAGCGCGGCGCGCCCCTTCAGGCGGCGCAGCATAAGCTGATCGGCGGGCGCCAGCGGCAGCCACTGGACATGGACGACATCGGCAGCGGCAAGCGGCGTCAGGTCGCCCAGCGCGCAAGACAGGCCATATTCCGCCGCCTTGGCGAGGCGAAAGGCGCGGCCTTCGCCAAGCCGATTACGCAACGCTTCGCTGCGGCGGAAGAAATGCGGGGCGTAGCTGTAGCCTTGCGGTTCAATCGCGTCGGTCGTTCGCATCGGGCGGGCGCATAGGGTGACGTCCGCCCCCTCTCCCGCCAGCGCCGCACACAGGCTGTCGTCATAGCGCCCGGTGAAGAGCGAAGGATCGAGCATCGCCACCTTCATGACCGCACCAGTCGGCGCAGTGAGACGGCGTGCAGGGCCGCAGCCAACAGCAGGGTCAGCGCATAGAGGCCGAGGAATGCGAGGTCGAACCGCTCCGGCCAGAGCAGCCGGGCCAGTGGGACGCTGAGCAGCGATCCGGCAAGAAAGGGAAGCGAGCGGGCGAGAAGATGCGAGAAGCGGCCAAGCGCCGCCTGCACATAGACCGAGACGCACAGCAGCGCGAGGGCAAGCAAAGCGATGATGATCAGCATCAGGTCGGCCTGGTCGATGCTGGCGCGGCCGTCGAACAGGACGGCGAACAGCCAGTCGCCGCCGCTCAGCAGCACGGCGGATAGCGCCAGCGCAAAGACCATCGCCGCGCCCAGCGCCCGGCCCAGCAGCTGGCGCAGTCGCACTCTGTCCCCGGCATGATAGGCGCGGGTGATGCGCGGCAACGCGGCTTCCACAAGGGCGCGGACCAACATCGACAGTGACCTGGACATCTTGAAGAAGAAATCGAACAGCAGCATCGGTCGGGCATCGCTGGTCGCCAGGGCGATGGTGAAATAGGGCGCATTATAGGCGATGATGTCGGAGACGGTGAAAGCCGCGGACGCGCCTATGTCGCGCAGATAATGGGCGCGGACATGGCCGCCGCCGACGCGGAAGGCAATCCAGTGGCGCGGCTTCATGCCAAGGCGGTGGTGGACATGGCTGATCGCCCAACCGATCACGAGGATGCTGACCGCCAGTTGCAGGGCGAGGGACAGGCGCGGATCGAGGCCTACCAATATCGCCAGCAGCAGCGCGATGGTGATGACCCGCCGCCCGCAATCGAGCGCTTCCCACAGGAAATTGCCGTCCACCGCCGCCAGCGCCCGCTTGGCAAGCAGGCCAGGCAGGTTGAGGCAGGCAGACAGGAAGAAGAGTAGGAATAACAATGGCATGGCCGTACCGATCCAACCCGCGGCCAGCGCCATGAGCAGGATCAGCGTGCCGCCCGCGACGATCAGGCCGAGGAACAGGAACAGCACCCCCATCTCCTCCAGCCGGAACGCGCCTATGTCGGCTTCACCGTCGCCCAGCCAGTGCCGCCGCAACCGGGCATAGATGATGCTGGTCAGGCCAAATTCGGCCGAGATAGTGAAATTGCCGAAGGCAACGAGGAGCAGGAAGGACTGGAATTCCGCCAGCGGCAGTGCACGCACGAACACGAAGGTAACGGCGAAACCCCAGACCAGCACGAGGCCGACATTGGCGAGTTTGACCAGCGCAAGGATGCGGGCGGACGCCTCCATCCGCGCGACTATGCTCACTGGGCGATCGGCTTGCGAGCGCGGAACAGCCGGTCGTCCAGCGCATAGAAATGGCGGGTCGCAACGTCGATCCCGGCGGCGTCGATCTCCTCCAGATCAAAGCCTGCCGCGCGGATGCGGTCGGCGAAATCCGGGCCATATTGGCGGACATGGTCCCACTGGCCAAAGCGGCGTTCGCGTTCGCGCGGGGGCATCGCGAAACTGCCATCCTCGGTTGGTTTTTCCCACAAAGGCACGATCAGCCAGGCTTCGCCGCCGGGCTTGAGCGCGCGCAATATGTTGCGCAGCACGGCCATATCGTCCGGGACATGCTCCATGACATGGCTGGCGTAGAAGAGGTCGTAGTGATCAGCGTCTGCCAGTTCCATCAGGTCGACGCGGTGCATGTTCGGCACGGTGTAGCGTGCCGGATCAAGATCGGCTGGTTTGTAATCGGCAGCAGCCGAGAAACGGCGGACGAGGCTAGCTTCATTGGGCGCCATGTGCAGGATCGCGCCGTCGGTCGGCACAGTCAGCATCCCCTGCGCGATCAGCCAGTTCATCAGCCGTTCGCGCGGCGACGCGCCGCAGTCCGGGCAGCCCCATTCGCCGTTATCGCCATAGCGGAAGAAGCCCACGACGGTCGCGCCACAGGCGGGGCACCCCCGGTTGGCGCGCGCGCCCAGCGCCTTGCGCAGCTTGAGCGCGCTTCGGGTCAGATGCTTGCCGGCAGCCTTGGCCACCCGCTGAACAGTAATCACGTCATTCTCCGACTGGGGAACAGCATTGGCGCTATACAAGATCGCACGGCTTTGACGAGAGGGTCAGCATATTTGACTGTCTGCCTTCGCACATGCTGGAGGCAAAACCGATCAAGACTGTGCAATCGAAGCATCCTCCCCTGCAAGGGGAGGTGTCAGCGCGGAGCGATGACGGAGGGGTGTTGCGCTCTCGATAGGGTGACACCCCTCCACCACTGGCTACGCCAGCGGTCCCCCTCCCCTTGCAGGGCAGGGCTATCGCATATGGAATTTGCCCTTGGTGTGAAGAAGGATTTGGCAAAGTCTCCGTTCGCCCTGAGCCTGTCGAAGGGCCGTTTTTTCTTTGTTCCGAGCGTCCGCGCCAAGAAAAGGACAGTCCTTCGACAGGCTCAGGACGAACGGAATTTTCATATGCGATAGCCCTGCCTTGCAGGGGAGGATTGAAAGCCGTTCAAATTTTATTGAACTGGACGCTGAATCACTCAGCGCGACTTGGCGGGATTCCAGATGGTGACGGTGCGACCGGTCATCGCTTTGGTAACGCCTTGTAGGGTCGCGGCGTAGGCTATCAGCACATCGACCAGCGCAGCGAATGGTCCGCTCTTGGCACGGATGCCCCGCCAGATGACCAGCGCCACAGCCAGCGCACCGACCATATAAAGCATCGGCGAAAAACGCATCGCCAGCGCCCCCGCCGCGACGGCGCCTGTCAGGATGAACAGCCCGCCGAACCAGCGCACGATCTTGCGAGAGGCATATTTGAACCGGTCGATCGCGGCCATGCGGCGCAATTGCGGGCGCAAATGGCTGTGGGTATGCCAGGCGCGGGCGGCGATGCGGACCTTGCGGCGATATTCATCTTTGCGCGCCGTCACCAGCCGTTCGCGCGCGATCACGTCCTTCGCCTTGACCAGGCGCTTGCCCGCAAAAACCACCGCCATGGAGACGGTGAGGTCATCCAGCACGCTGTCGGGGAAATCGGGATAGAGGCTGCGGCGGATCGAGAAAATCGAGCCATCCGCACCCAGCACATTGCCGGTGCGCGATTCCTCATCCTTCAACCGCTCCTCGATCCGCCAGTAGAGCGAACCGACCGAAGCGGTCGCGCTTTCGCCCTGCCCGACATAATGGAGCGACCCCAGCACCCCGCCAACGTCGGGGTCGGCATAGCGGGCCAACAACCGTTCGACGGCTTCCGAGTCCAGCAGCACATTGGCGTCGGTGAAAATTAGGACATCGCCGCGTGCGCGGGCGGCAAGCTGCTTCATGCCGTGCGCCTTGCCGCTGCGACCGGGGCCACGGATCAGCGTGACGAGATCGCTCTGCGCCGCGATCAGGTCGCCCGTGCCGTCGGACGATCCGTCATCGAAAGCGAGGATTTCGAGCGTCGGATGCAGCCCTTTGAGCATCGCCAGATTGGCGAGCTTTTGGGGCATCGCATCGGCTTCATTATAGGCGCAGAAGAGCAGCGACGCGGTCGGCACCGGCCCCGTGACCGGCTGTTCCGGGCGCGTCGGCAGCACGCGCAGGATGAGCGGATAGAATAGGAACGGCCACACTATGGCGGCCAGCGAGACGATAAGCAGTGCGCCAAGCCACAGGTCGGTCATGCTCAATAGGCCTTGTGGTGAAACAGCACGCCCAGCGTCGCGACGATGATGCGCAGGTCGCGCCAGACCGACCAGGCGGTGACATATTCAAGGTCTGACTGGAGCCGGTCGATCAGATCCTGATGATGGTCGGTCGATCCGCGATGGCCGCGCACCTGCGCCAGGCCGGTCATGCCCGGCTTGATGCAATGGCGCGCCCAGTAACGTGCATCAACCTCCCAATAGAGCGTGTCGCCTGCCTTGGCCGCAGCGGCGTGGGGACGCGGGCCAACAATGCTCATATCGCCTTTCAACACGTTGAAAAGCTGGGGTAGTTCGTCGATGCTGGATTTGCGCAGGAAGGCGCCGACGCGGGTGACCCGGTCATCGTCGCGCGCAGTCAGCGTCTCGGCCTTGCGGTCGCTGGCGTCGGCGTGCATCGACCGAAATTTGTAGATCTGGAAAGATCGCCCATCCTTGCCGATGCGGGGCTGGCGGAAGATGACCGGGCCGGGACTGGTGAGTTTTACCGCCAGCGCAGCGACGATCAACACTGGCGACAGGAGGATGGTCGCAGCACCCGCGACGATCAGGTCGAACAGGCGCTTGATCAGCCGGTCGCGGAACTGGAGCGGGCCGCCCGCGACGATGATAGTCGGCTGGCCGTCAAATTCATCGACCCGCGCAGGCGCGAAGCGGAGCAGTTCGGGGACGACGATCTCGCCCCGCGCCGACAGCGATTTGAGCGCGGCGGACCAGTCGTCCATCCGATCGAGCGGACAGGCGACGATGACTCGCTCCGCCATACCGACCGCCTGGGCCAACCGCGCCGCCATATCGGCGTCATGGCGTTCGGGGCGCAGATCGGCAGCGTCGGCTTCGATGATCAGCATGTGGGGGCCGGTTTCGATGGCGACCCCATCCATGATCACGGCGGTCAGATGCGGCACTTCGCCCAACAACCTTTTGGCCAGTCGCACGACGACAAGCCGCACCAGCGCGACCGAAACCGCGCCCAGCGCCAGCCCGGCGATGAAGGTCAGGCGCGACAGTTGCTCGGCAATCTTGCCCAGATAGACGATCAGCAGCATCAGCAACGCCGCCTGCGCCAGCGCCAGCAGCGCGCGGACTATGCCGCGACGGACATTTTCCAGACTGTGGATGCCATAGCCACCGCCCTGCACGCCGAGCAGCGCATAGAGCGGCGCGATCATCGCGAACATGACAAGGCCGTGCGGCTTGCCCGGCTCCCCCCACAGCGCGCCCAGCACGAACCAGTTGGCCGCCAGAAACGCGCCGAACAGCCCCGCCATGTCGCCAGCCAGGCACAAGGCGTAAAGCCGCAGCCGGACCATTTCCTTGGAGACTGTCACTGGTGCGCCCCGATTATCGCCATGCGCCCCGTTGGCACCGGGCGCGGCCGGTTGCAAGGGGGGAGACTCGCCACTCCATCCGTTCGCTTCGAGCGAAGTCGAGAAGCCGATGGCGCATCGCAGGGTTTCTCGACTTCGCTCGAAACGAACGGCTGTGGGCGTATATTCGCGTTAAATCCCGAACAGCCGCTCCAGCGACTTGTCGAGCATCAGCAATTGCCACAGTAACCGTCCATGATCGGCCATGCCGGATTTATGATCCGCCGCGACCTTCGCCAGCATTTTGGTATCGAACCAGCCCGTCCGCGCCAGTGACGATCCGCCCGCGATCGCCGTCGCCTCGCCTGCCAGTGCGCCGCGGAACCAGGCGCTGATCGGGGTCACGAAGCCCATTTTCTGGCGGTAGAGTATGTCCTGCGGCAGATAGGGTTCCATCGCCGTTTTCAGCAGATATTTGCCGCTATTGCCCCGGATACGCTGGTTGACTGGCAGGCGCGCCGCAAATTCGACCAGCCGGTGGTCAAGCAATGGCTCGCGCGCTTCCAGGCTGACGGCCATGCTCATCCGGTCGGTCTTGGTGAGGATGTCGCCGGGCAGCCAGATGCGGATGTCGGCATATTGGGCGCGGTCGAGCGGATCGCGCGCGGGGGCGTCGGCCATCGCCTTGATATAGCGATCTTCGGCGCGATAGGCGCCCAGACGGCTTTTCATGTCCTGGCTGTAGAGACGATGGCGCAGCGCGTGCGGCGTCACCCCGACCGACGCGGCATAGGCGGCCCCGCCCTCTCCCGCCAGTTCGAGGAAGGTCGATTTGGCCCGCAGAGCGCGCGGTGCCCAGTCGGCCTTGGGATAATATTTGCCGAGCGTCCCGAACAAGGGCTGACGGAGAGAAGCCGGGATCAGGCCGCGCAGCCGTTCCCCCTGCATCTGGAAGCGGTGACGGCGATAGCCTGCGAACGCCTCGTCCGCGCCGTCGCCCGACAGTGCCACCGTTACCTGTTCGCGCGCCAGTTCGCACACGCGGAAGGTCGGCAGGGCGGAGGCGTCGGCAAAGGGTTCGTCGAAATGGAAGGCGAGCCGGTCGATCAGGCCATAATCATCGGGGGAGACGATGCGGGTGCGGTGGTCGGTCGCAAAGCGGCGGGCGATGCGGTCGGCAAAGGCGGTTTCGTCGAGCGAGGCGACGTCGAAGCCGATGGTGCAGGTTTTGACCGCCTGTGACGAGGCTTCGGCCATCAGCGCGACCACGCTGCTGCTGTCCACCCCGCCCGACAGGAACGCGCCGAGCGGCACGTCCGCCACCATGCGGGACCGGACCGCCTGCCGCATCAGCGCGACCAGTTCTTCTTCCAGTTCCTGCGGCTTCGCCTTCGTCCGATCGGCAAAGCTGACGTCCCAATAGCGCTGCGGCTGCGGCAAGGGGCGACCGCGCACCAGCCGCAGCGTTTCGCCCGCGCCCAGTTTCCGCACGCCCGCAACCATGCAAGCGTCGTCGGGGACATAGCCATAGGCCATATAATCCTCGACCGCTGACAGGTCCGGCGCGCGGCGCAGCAGCGGATGGGCCAGCAACGACTTGAGTTCGGAACCGAAGATCAGGCTGCCGTCGGACAGCAGTGCATAGTAGAGCGGTTTGACCCCCAGCCGGTCGCGCACCAGCCAGAGCGACTGCGCCCGCGCGTCGAACAGGGCGAAGGCGAACATGCCGTTGAAGCGATGGACGCAATCCTCCCCCCATTGGCGATAGCCGTGGAGGATGACTTCGGTATCGCTATGGGTGCGGAAAATATGGCCCTTGGCCTCCAGTTCGGCGCGCACTTCGGCAAAATTATAGATTTCGCCGTTGAAGATGACCGCCAGACTTTCATCCTCGGTCAGCATCGGCTGCGCGCCGGCCTCCAGGTCGATGATCGACAGGCGCAGATGGCCAAGCCCTACGCCGGGCGCGGTCCAGATGCCGCTGCCGTCCGGCCCGCGATGTGGCATCGCGTCGAGCATGGCGCGCACCCGCGCGGGATCGACGGGCTTGGCCGTTTCGAGATGGAAGATGCCTGCTATGCCGCACATGGCAACCGCCCTAGCGCAAGCCCATGGCGCGGTCAGCCAAAAGCTGCACGTCGCCCAAATCAGTCAGGAAGGCGCTGATCGCGGCGTCGGCGGGCTGGCCTTCACCCTGCTGCGCCGACACGAGGATGGCAATGGCGCGCTGGTCCTGCCCCAGCAGGCGCGCCTTCATCGTTTCGATCTTGACCTTGGGCCTGCTGCCGGTGGGGGCGCCCTGCCCGACGATATAGAAACTCACGACATGGCGGACCACCGGGCCGGGCGCTGTAATCTGTTCACCGCGCGCGTTGGCGGGCGCGCGGGCGGGTGAGGACCAGACCCATTGGCTGTCGGGGTCTGCCGCGCCCTGACCAAAGCCGACCAGTTCGCGGCCTTCATCCTGCCGGGCATAGGCGACGATGGTGAGATCGACGAGTTGCCCTGCGCCGTTGCGATAATGGCCTGTGACGCGATGATCCGCGCCGTCGAAGCGGGGCTTCCAGGGGTAGATTCGCGCCGGGTCGGTGCGGGTCCAGCCCTTCACGACCGGCAGATCGATTCGTGAAGGCAAAGGATCGGCGCTCGCGGCAGTCGCTGTCAGCCAAAGCGGCGCGGCGACGATCAACGCGAGGGCGATCCCCCCCACCGTGCCGGTCGATGTCCGATGCCGGACCGCGCCCTGCAAATGCGAGGGATCGAACCAAGGATCGCCCGGCTTGCGATCGAAAAAGGGCCAGGCGGTGGCCATGACTACGACCATGATGATCGCGAAAAAGACCCAGCCATAGACGACATGGTCGAAGCCTACCGCGGCGTCCACGCTGGTCAGGTGCGCGACGAGGATGGTGGCGAAGGCGCGCACGCCATTGGCCAGCACCGACAGGCCGAGCGCGCCGGTCATGAACAGGATGCGGCGCGGCCAGGTGCGGAAGCAGACATTGCAGACCAGGACGCCATAGGCGGTCATGGCGATCAGGAATTTCGCGCCCGAACAGGCTTCGGCGACCTCGAAATAGCCGGTCGGGGTGGTGATGAATATGCCCTCCATATGGGCAGGCACGCCCGACAGGTCGAGGAAGATCATGGCCAGGCGCGCCGTCACCAGCTGGAGCGGCGGGACGATCTCCTCACCGAACGGGACCATGAAGAAGGCGTAGAAGAGCGGAAAGATCAGCGCCCGCGCCACCGCCGGTCCCAGCAGCGCAATGGTCGCGCCCTGTAGCATCACGACCAGCGCGCCATGGCGCACCATCGCCACGCCCGCTGCCGCGCCGACCAGCCAGGCGAGTGCGCCTAGCGCCAGCCAGATCAAGCCCGGCGTCCACGCAACCGGTTCCAACTGGCGCAGGCCGGGCAGTCGTTGCTGCACCAGCCAGGCGATCAGCGGCGGAATGAAGAGGCAATGGCCGAAGGTGGAGGCGTTCCACCAGATCGAGACCATCGACCAGACATCGGCATGGAACAGCGCCAATATGGCAAAGGCGACCACGCCCAGCGCGATCAGATGGCCGCGCCATCCGGTCAGATCAACCAGCGGCAACCGGCCAAGGGGAAGTGCGCGAACGGTCATGCGGCCTGCGACCCCGCTTCGCGCCCGAACAGCAGATCGGGCAATCCGGCCAGCGTCGCCGACCAGCGATAGCGCGCCTCCATCCGTTCGCGCGCAGCCACACCCAACCGGCCAGCGCGCGCGGGATCGGCCAGCAGGGCGATGACCTTGGCGGCTTCTTCCGCCGGATTGGCGGCGACCAGAAATTCGGTGACGTCCGCAGCGTCTATCCCTTCGGCAGCCTGCGGAGAGGCGACGACGGGCCGGGCCATCGCCATCGCCTCCAGAACCTTATTCTGGATACCGCGCGCGATCCGCAATGGCGCGACGACGACATCTGCCGCCGCCAGCCAACCGCGCACATCGGGGACACCGCCGGTTACGATCACGCCGGGCAGGTCGGCCAGCGCTTCAACAGGCTTGGTCGGATTACGGCCAACGATAGCGAAGCGGGCCTGCGGGTGGACGGTCTGGATGGCGGGCAAAGTCTGGCGCGCGAAACTTTCGACCGCCTCGACATTGGGGCGATAGTCCATCTGGCCGGTAAAAACGAGCAGCGGGCCGGTGCCATGGTCAACAGTGGGAAAGGCGGTGGCGGGATCGAAATAATCCAGCGCCACACCATTTTCCAGCGCGACGATACGGTCCGGTCCAAGGCCGCAGGCCTTGCGGAACAGTGCCGCTTCGGCTTCGCTGACGAAGGAGCAGGCATCGGCGCGCTGAGCGATGGCGCGCTCGAAATCGAGCAGCACCCGCCCTTCGCGCCGGTTGATCCAGGCCATCGGGCCGGAGCCTTCCGCGCCATAAGCGGCATATTTGGCCGAATCGAAATCGACGAAATCCATCAGGAAACGGACATTGGCGGCCAGTGTCGGCACGAAATGCGCCATCTGCGCCGAATAAGCGACGACCGCGCGGATGGGCCGCTGCGCCAATGTCTGCGCCACCCATTGATGCAGGCCGGGATGATCGAACAGCGACACCAGCAACGATTGACGCTTGGCGAGGCCGGTCAGCCCCGCCACGACCTTCGACCGGTCGCGGCGAAGCAGGCATTGGCTGGCCGCGACCTGCGCCAGTTCGGCGGCATAGCCCATGTCGCGATCATCATCGCCAAAGCAGCCGACATGGACCGGCGCGATTTGCGCGAGGCGCTTGAGCAAATGGTAGGAACGGATCTTGTCGCCGCGATCGGGCGGGAACGGGATGCGATGACACAGAAACAATATGTCGCCGGTCATCCCAGCCCCCGCGCAATATGCGGGCCGATCCAGGTCGCGATCGATTCGGGCAGCTTCTTCCACAATTCCACCTTGCGCCGATATTGCGGCGAGAGCGGATTGACGTCGCGCGTCTCCTTGCCGGGCGCGGTGCGCAGATAATAGCCGAGCGGTTCGCCTTCAAAGCCCCAGGTCCTTTTCCAGGCGGCAGGGCCGGTGCCGACCTTCGACCGGCCAAAGTCGAAGGTCGTCAAGCCACGCTCACGCGACTGGCGCATCAGCAGGAAATAAAGGACTTCGTTGGAACGCATCGGCCGCGCCCCTTCCGCCGCGCCGTGCCAGTATGGCATACAGGCACCCCGATGATAGAAGCTGATGACGGCCGACAGTGGCTTGCCGTCCTTCGACACCACAGCAATGTCCGCGTCCTCGCCCAGCCGGTCGAGCATGGCGTCGAACAGCGCGCGGGGAAAAACCGGTGTCCCCAGATTATGAACGCTGTGGGCGTACAGCCGGTAATGAATGTCACGCAGCCGTTTGTCGCGGCCACATTCAAAGGTCAGATCATTGCCCAGCCC
Source organism: Sphingobium sp. FG125 (assembly GCF_057809795.1). Lineage (NCBI taxonomy): Bacteria > Pseudomonadati > Pseudomonadota > Alphaproteobacteria > Sphingomonadales > Sphingobiaceae > Sphingobium > Sphingobium sp. FG125. Next base: position 192,530 of record NZ_JBMDKQ010000001.1, on the reverse strand, counting down.
TTTGCGGATTTCGGCGCGATGGCGCTTGGGCACCGCTTTGAGTTCCGCCTCGTCATCGGCGGCCAGCGGTCGGGAGAAGCCCAGATAGGCGTCGGCTTTCTCCTGCCACACCGTGCCATCGGGCGCCTCCCCGCCGCGCAGTTCCAGCGTCGAACAGCCCAGTTTTTCAGCCAGCGTCCAGGCGGCATCGGTGAGCGCAGGGCCAGCCTTGCGATGGGTTGTCAGCAGGCCACCATCGACGGCAAAACCGCTGCCGACCAACGCCCGGCCAAACAGGGCGGACCGGATATAGGTGAGCGGCAGCAGCCCGATAATCTCTCCATCCGCCATCCGCGCGACCAGCATCTTGGCTTTCTGGCCCGTTCCCGCCTCCACGCCCATGATCCAGGCGGGGCGGTGGAAGGGCGTCGAATCGGGATGCGCGCAGACCCAGGCGTCCAGTTCAGCGACGCAGGCGGCGTCGGTCAGACGCGCCTCCTCGACGATGACGGCCAGTCCGCTAATCATATTCATGGACGTCATTCCTGTTACCACCCTGCCGCCCGATCTACACGCTGGGGCTGAACATTTCGTATCCGTTTCAACCAAGACCGCGTGAAATGAACGGGCCGATGAGATTGGCGATCGGCAGCGGCAATTTTTTCCACAGCGCGATGCGGCGCTGATAGCGGGCGCTGCCGGGATCGACGTCGCGCTGCGCGCCGTCCGCCGACCAGCCATGATAGACCAGAGGCCGGGGTTCGAAGCCGAAGCTATTTTTCCACGCCGCCTGCCCGCTGCCGACCTTGGACCGGCCAAAGTCGAAATGGGTCATGCCGCGCGCGCGGCCATGGGCCATCAGGCGATAATACATCAGTTCATTGGACCGCAGCCGCCGCGCGTCGGCCAGACCGCCACCCCAATAGGGCATGACCCGACCATTGTGATAGAGCGTCAGGACGGCGGAAACTGGCCGCTCATCCTCCCGGATGATCAATATATCGGCATCTTCGCCGAAATGGTCCAGCACCGCGCGGAACAGGCGCGGCGAGAAAACCGGGGTGCCAAGATTGCGAACGCTGGTGGCGTAGATATGGAAATGGTCGTGCAGATGGCGTGCCTCGCGACCGATATCCACGTTTAGCGCTGGATTGGCGAGCGCCTTGCGCAGTTCGGCGCGATGCTTGCGCGGGACGGCCAGCAATTCCGCCTCGTCATCGGCGGCCAGCGAACGGACGAAACCGACATGCGCGCCTTCCAGTCTTTGCCAATGGTCGCCCGGCGCCGGGCCACCTCGCAATTCCAGCGACAGGCCACCGCGCTCACTCGCCAGAGTCTGGGCCGCCGCCGCCAGCACAGCAACGGCGCGGTGGTCGTCCGCCAATATCCCGCCATCGACGGCGAAGGCGGTGGACACCAGAGCCGCACCGAACAGGCGGCTGCGCACATGGTGCAAAGGCAGGATGCCGCTGATCCGCCCCGACGGCCCGACCGCCGCCAGCAGCAGCGCGCGATTGCCGGTGGCCTGTTCGATCGCGTTCAGCCAGGCGGGGCGATGGAAGGGCGATCCGTCGGCATGACCCAGCACAAAAGCATCGACCGCGCGCGCCTGCGCCGGATCGGCCAGGTCCATCATGGTGACGGCCATGCCTGCGCCGTTGCCCAGCATCATGGCGCGAGCGCCGCCTGCGCATCGGCCAGCGCATCCACCCGCGTCCAGGCAAAATCGCGGGTCAGGCGGCGCAGCTTGGCCGCCATGACCGACAGGTTGGTATAGTGGCGCACCCGCGACCGCAGCGGCGCGTCGGCGCGGCGCGGCTGGTCGGGGTCGATCTCCCATGGGTGGAAATAGATGATCGCGGGCCGCCCCGCCTGCGCATTGACCTGCCGGATCGCCCAGCGCGAAAAGCCATAGGGCAAGAGGCGAAAGAAGCCCCCGCCCCCGGCCGCCAGCGTGCGCTTGCCCAGCTTTGCAGTCGTTACGGGCAGTTCGACCAGATCGGACCCCGGCACCGGTTTCCACGCAAAGCGCGGCGAATCGGGCCAGCCATAATGATCGTGCCGGATCGGCGCGACGCTGGAGGAATAGCGATAGCCCTCCTCTGCCAATATGGGATGCGCCCATGGCGTGCGCGGGTCGATGGAGAAGCTGGGCGCACGATAGCCGGTAACGGCCTGCCCGCTGGCATCCTCCAGGATCGCGCGTGATTTGCGCAGGTCGGCGCGAAACTGCTCCGGCGTGAAGGTGAACACGCGGGCATGATCATAGCCATGGCTGGCGACCTCATGGCCCGCCTCGACGATGCGGCGCATCAGCGCGGGATAGCGTTCCGCGACCCAGCCCAGCGTGAAGAAGGTGCCGGTTACGCCCGCTTGCGCGAACAGGTCCAGCACCGCGTCGGTATTGCCCTCGACACGGTGGGTCAGGCCGTCCCAGTCGGCGCGCCGGATCGTGCGCTCAAATGCGCCGACCTGAAACCAGTCCTCGACATCGACGGACAGGGCGTTCTGTATCATGTTGCGCACCTTGGTCGGGCCGCCCGCCGGGGGCAAGTCCTGTGTCAGGCGGCAGCGCTGTCGCGCGGCGCGGCCATTCGTTCTTCCCGCTCGACCCAGTCGACCAGCAGCGTCAGCACCCGGCGCAGCGCCGTGTCCTGTTCCTCCGCGCGGAACTCCAGCGATTGCAGCCGTTCCTCGATCAGGGTGAAGCAGTCCTTGAGCGCTTCGGGATCGACCGTCGGCGCAGGGGCGAAAGGCACATGGGCCTGCACCGCCCGCAGCGAGGAGATTTCCGCCCGCAGCCCTTCAATCTCCGCCAGCATGTCGTGGCGCAGCGCTTCGACCTGTGCCGCGTCGATCGTGGCGACGGGTTGCGGCATGGCCTGTTCCGGCTGATGTTGTTCGACAGCCACCGGCTCTTCCACCGCTGGCTCGTCCTCGGCGGCCCAGATCTCAGCCGGTTCCTCCACAGCGTCGAACGCCGTATAAAAGGGTTCGTCCATTTCGATGTCCGGCGATAGCTCAACCGTCGGCGCATCATCGATCACTGGCGCGGCAAAGGGGGCAGCGAAAGGCGCTGGTGCTGCCTCTTCTGCCTCTTCCTGCTCGGCGACAGCTTCTACCTCGGCTTCCGCCACAGCTGCTTCCTCAGCCTCTTCGACCGTGTCGAGCAGCGACGGCGCAACAGGTTCGGGGGCGACATCGACATCAAGCCCCATGTCGGCGACGACAGCCTGCACCACATCTGCGTCTATCTCGCGCAACTGGTCGATCGCGCCCATCAGCAGCACGCGGCTGACCAGCGCGTTCAGACGGCGCGGCACGCCACCGGTCGCGGCATAGAGCGCGGCGAAGGCGGCAGGCGTGAAGGTCGGGTTGCCGACCCAGCCCGCCACGGTCAGGCGATGGATGATATAAGGCTCGACTTCCTTGGCCATCATCGGTTCGAGATGGTGGGTGGCGATGACGCGCTGGCGCAATTGCTCCAACTGCGGCGATTTGAGCAGGTCGCGAAATTCCGGCTGACCCAGCAGGAAAATCTGGAGCAGCGATTGCCCGCCCAGCTGAAAATTGGACAGCATCCGCAATTCCTCGATCGCGGACACGGGCAGGTTCTGCGCCTCGTCCACGATCAGCAGGGTACGCCGTCCGGCGCGCGCTTGGGCGTGAAGGAAGCCTTCGATTTTTTGCAGCGTCGCGGCCTTGGGCAGGCCATCGGTCGTCAGGCCAAAGCTCTGCGCGGCGAGGCGCAGCATGTCGTCGCCCTCCACCTGGGTCGATACGATCTTCACCGCCGTCAGCCGCACCGGGTCGATCGTCTGCATCAAATGGCCAACAAGGGTCGTCTTCCCCGCACCAATGTCGCCGGTGATGACGATGAAGCCTTCGCCCTGCGCCAGACCATAGCCCAGATAGGACAATGCCTTGCGATGGGTCGCGCTTTCAAAATAATAATGCGGGTCCGGCGTCAGCTGGAACGGGCGGCCCTGCAATCCATAATATTGATCGTACATCTAAATTCTCCAACCGACCCGTTAGAAGCTGTAGCGCAGGCCGACCTGGCCCATCGCGTTGATCACCGTGTCGATGTCATCAGCCTGCACGCCATCCACACCGACCGATGCCGATGCCGACAGGCGACGGGTCAGACTTTTGTAATAGCTGGTGAACGCGCCATAATTGAGAACGTCGGGGCGACCGCCGCTGGCGTCGAAATAATTGACGTAGGCGACCGTATCGATGCTGTCGCGATCGTTGAACATATAGGTCATCGACGCATTGCCGTACCAGTTCTCGTCCTTCGACCCGCGCACAAGGACGCTCTGCCCCTGCGGCGTGATGAACTTGCGCTGCGAATAGCCGGCACCTACGCCCCAGCCCCATTGACCGCGCCGCAGCGAATATTGGGTCGAAACGCCGCGATAGCGGAAATTGGCGTCGGTGATGCCTGCCAGCGCATCGTTGAAGCACTGTCCCCCGCCGGTGGTGGAGAAGGCGCAGCCGGTAATGTCCCCGGTGAAGGGGTTGCGCGCCACATCAAAGCTGTTGCCCGAAAGCGCGGCGGCGTTGGCCGTGATCAGGCGGCCGAAACTGTCGATACCGTCGAACACTATGACGGCAAAGCTGCTGTTTGCGCCCTGCCATGTGAAGCGGCCCTGATAGGTCATACCGCCATAACGCTGGCCGACCTGTGCCTGAAGCGAGGTACGGCGGCTGGGCCGCCACAATACGCCCGCGTCCCAGATGATGTCGTCAAATTCATAGATCAGCGCGCGGGGTGAGCTTTTGTCGGTGACATAGCGACCGTTGCTGATGACCGGCACGCCCGCCGGGTCCAGCAGAGGCGAACGCTGGCTGATCTCGATCTGCTCATAGCCGATGCCGCCGATCAGCGCGACCGTGCGCGATACCGGCAGCGTGGCATCGACCCGACCCCATTTATCCTCGAACCGCTGGTCGAGCTGGCTTGCATCCTCGCGGTCATAGCCCGCGCTGGCGATCAGGCCGACCGGGAGCAATGTGCCGGGGGCAAAGCCGACCGATCCGGTCAGGTTATGCGTCCAGCTATCTGCGAAAGAGCCGCTGACGGGCGCGTTGGAGAAGTTGGAATCAAGGTCATCCTCGACCCGCGCATAGCCCAGCCGATAGGAGCCGTTGACGGTGATGTCGCCAATCTGCGTCGTGTAGGCCGGGCCGATATAACCAGCATAGACCTGGCTGGTGTAGCTGTCATTGAGCGTCGATGCGCCCGACAAGCCATCGGTCCGCACCCGCGACGCCATGCCGCCGGTGTGGAGCGACAGACCACGCGCAACATTGACGGTTGCGCTGGCGATACCGCTCAGCACATCCTGATCGGGCACCTGTTTGCTCCAACTGAAGCTGTGATTATATTGCAGGTCGATCACCGCCTCGACCCGGCGGGTCTGGACTTCGGCTGTTACTCCGGCAGTCACATTGGTGTAGGTCAGCACGTCGCCATCGCCCTTGAGCGGACCCATCACCACCTGATCCACGCCGATATAGGGCGTGACATTGACGCGCCGATTCGCGCTGGTCGTCTGGGCGAATGCTGGCGCACTCGCTGCGGCCAGCGCGGCGAGCGAAGCGCCGCAGATCCACTGACGGACGGTCATGACGCACTATTCCCCTTGGCATAATAGCTGCCGAAACGACGACCGCCGCCATGGAAGCGGACGGCATTGAGCAGAAGCTGGACCTGCGCCCCGCCCTTGAGCATTCCGGCAGCGTCGCGCAGCGCGCTTTCCGATGTGCTGTCGGCACGCACGACCAGCAGCGCGATCGCCACATGGCTGGCCAGCACGGCGGCGGGCGATGCCGCCAGCAAGGGCGGCGAATCGAAGATGATGATGCGTTCAGGCCGCCCCTCGGTCAGCCGCGCGAGCAATTGTTCGGTGCGGGCGGATGAGAGATATTCGGTGTCCGCATTGCTGCGCTGCCCGGCGGGTAGGACCGACAGCGACGGCAGGTCGGTACGGATGACGATATCCTCGATCGCAATCGTCGGATCGGCCAGCGCGTCCATCAGACCGGGACCACCCGCCAGCCCCAAAGTTTCAGGTATGCCGGGCTTGCCGAAATCGGCGTCGACCAGCAGGATTTCGCGATCCTTTTCCGCCGCCAGGCTGAGCGCCAGATTGATCGCGCAAAAAGTCTTGCCCTCGCCGCTATGGGCCGAGCAGATCAGGATGCGATTGCCGCGCTCCTGCCCCTGTAGCTGGGCGAGCAGGTCGCGCTTCAACAGTCGAAACTCCTCGCTCATCGCGGTGACGGCGCCGTCGGGGCGCAGAAAACCGGCCTCCTCCAGCTTGATGCGGTCGATCGGCTGGACCGGGCCGGTCCAGGGCAAAGCGCGAAAGGCCGACGGTGAAGCCGACACAGGGTCAGCCGCAACCGGCGCGGGTGGCAGGTCGGCGGGGATATCGACGGCGGGGGCTGCACGACCACGCAGGGCCGCGGAGAAATCATAGATTTCCGTCGCCCGCTCGATCAGCGATCCGCCCTTGATGGAGCTATGCTGGTTCATATTCCCTGGCTCCTTCACGCCATACCGCGCTGGACGAATTCGACGACGATCAGCAGCAGGCAGACAGCGGCCAAGCCACCGCTGGCCCCGGCAAACCATTTCATCCGCTGCTTATCGATGGCAACCTGCGCCGCACTGATCGTCTGGCTGATGGAGCCTGCGACCGGCAGGCCGATCGCCCGTTCCAGCCGCGCGGCAGTAGGGAATGTCCCCTTGAGCTGGCCCATCGCAAAGGCGACGCCGACACCTGCGCCAATCCCCAGGATCAGCACAGCCAGCAACAGCAAAGGCCGGTTGGGCGCTGCAGGCGCAGTGGGCACGCTGGGCGGGTTGATGACGCGGAACTGGACGGAGCCGGTCTCGGTCTTGACCTCGCCACGCAGGCGGATTTCCTCTCGGTCGGCGAGCAGCTTGTCATATTGGGTTTTCAGGACCTCATAATCGCGGTCGAGCTTTTCCTGCTCCGACGCGACGCCGGGTTCATTGACCTGCTTGGCCATCATCGTGTTGAGATCGGCCTGCAACTGGGCCTTGCGCGTGCCGAGCGCCTGCACCGTGGCGGCGCGTTCGGCCTGCATCGAACGGATCGACAGATAAGCAGGGTTGGGCGTGCTGCCGCCACCACCGTTCGCGCCGCCGCCTGCCTTGCGCAGGGCTTCGACTTCACGCTGGGCGGCGATCACGTCAGGGTGATTGGCGGTCCAGCCGCGTGCGCGCATCCCGGCCAGGTTGGCCTGCGCCTGACCCAGTGCCGAAGGCCCGCCCGACGGGCCAACGCCCGGCAGGCTTTGCGGCGTGCCCGCCAGTTGGCCGTTCATCGCGCTCAGCGCGCTCTGTGCCTGAACCAGTTGCGAATCGATCGTGTTGATTTCCTGCCGCGCGGCATCCATCCGCTGACTGATCGAACCGGCACCGGGCAACAGCCCGACATAGCGCTGCGCAAATTCGACGCGGCGCTGGTCGGCGGCCTCCAGCTGCTTGCCCCGCGCCGCAATCTGCTGGTCGAGGAAGGCGAGGCTCTGCTTGGTTTCGTTGCGGTCGCCGGAAAGATTTTCCTCCTGGAAAATGTCGATCAGCTTCTGCACGATCTGCTGCGAAATCCGCGCGTTCGCGCCGTCCGACAGGCTGCTGTCAGCCGATGTCGCGCTGATGTCGATCATGCTGGGGTCAGCCTGCGCCATCACGGTGATATTCTCACGCAGCTTGGAGATCTTGGCCGCGATGTCGCGCTGGCTGGACACGCTCTGCGACAGGTCGGTGTTGCGCACCACCTTTTCCAAATTCTCCGCGCTCGCCAGTGTGCTGCGCACCCGGTCGAGATCCTGCTGCGACTGGACCTGGGTGATGCCCACCTTGTCCTCCAGCAGCGACTGGGTGTTCACATAGACCCGCGCCTTGGACTGATAGCTGTTGGGGATGAGCGCCACGCCCAGCCAGCCCAACATGCACACGCCCCAGGCCACGCCCAGCGCGACCCAGCGTCGGCTCCAGACACCGTGGAGCAGCAGCAGCAATTCGTCGTAGAGACCGGCCATGATCAGAACATGCTTTCGGGAATGATGATGACGTCGCCGGGGGCGAGCATGACGTTCGCCTTGGTGTCGCCCTTTTTGAGCAGGTCGTTGAGGCGGACCTGATATTCCTGCTGCTTGCCGGTATTCTTGTTGAACCGGACCAGCCGCGCGCGGTTGCCCGCTGCAAATTCGGATAGGCCACCGACCGAGATCATCGCGTCGAGCAAAGTCATGTTCGCGCGATAGGGGATGGAAGCGGGCTTTTCAGTCGCGCCGACAATCCGCACCTGCTGGCTGAACGTGCCGCTGAAATTATTGACGATCACCGAAACCAGCGGATTTTCAATATATTGGGTCAGCGCCAGCTTGATGTCGTCCGCCAGCATCTTGGGCGTCTTGCCCACGGCTGGCATGTCGGTGATCAGCGGCGTGGTGATGCGGCCATCAGGGCGCACCTGAACCTTCGCGCCCAATTCAGGATTGCGCCACACGAAGATGGTGAGGTCGTCCAATGGGCCGATAATATATTCCTCGCCCGGCCCTTCGCGCGTCGAAACGAAGGAGGCTGGCGGCAGTTGCGGTCCGCTGGCACCACCCGAAGCGCAGCCTGACAGGACAAAAGCGGGCAGCGATGCACCGATCAGGAGCCTGGAAACCGACACGAAACGCATAATCTCACCTCTTTGTGCGGCCATGCGCGACCAGCCGCCAAAGAGGGCAAGGCGGGTCGGTCAGCACAGGGCTTCCGACCTCTTCTTGCCGGGAAAGGGTAAAGATACCGTTAGGAGTTAAGTCACCAACAACTCATCCAAGTAAAACTTCGCGAGGACTTGGATGGCCAAGAAATGCTGCGGGACTGGCCGATGCGCCATAGGCTCCGGCAAGGAAAATGGCGATCAGGTCGCCCTCCTGCACCGGCGGCAGCGCGATCTTGTCGCCCAGCCGGTCGATCGGCGTGCAGAGGCAGCCCACCACCGTGACCGGATCGCCCGCGGGTGCTGCGCCAAAATGGTTGGCGAGTGCGATCGGATAGTTGCGGCGGACCACGGTGCCGAAATTGCCGCTGGCCGCCAGTTGATGATGCAGTCCGCCATCGACGATGACAAAGGTTTCGCCCTGGCTGACCTTCACATCGACCACGCGGGTCAGGTAAACCCCCGCCTCCCCGACCAGCCAGCGGCCCAGTTCGATCGCAAAGGCGCTGCCCTTGAGACTATCCGGCAGCGATTCGAGCGCGGTATCGAGCGCGACGCCGATCGGGCGAATATCGAGCGACACATCGCCGGGGAAATAGGCAAGGCCAAAGCCGCCGCCCAGGTTGACCAGCGGCGGGGTAAGGCCAACCGCTTCGGACAGGCGAGCAGCCAGAGCGATCGTCGCTGCCTGCGTTTCGATGATCGCCATCGCGTCCAGATTTTGGCTGCCCGCAAAGATATGCCAGCCGCGCCAGTCCGCGCCGCCGTCTATCATCGCGCGGGCGAGAGCGGCGGCACGGTCGGCATCGACGCCAAAGGGCTTGGCACCGCCGCCCATCCGCATCCCTGATCCCTTAAGATCAAAGTCAGGGTTCACCCGCACCGCGACGCGCGGGGTCTTGCCGATCCGCCTGCCGATGGCGAGCGCGCGCCGCCCCTCCCCTTCGGATTCGAGGTTGAGCGTCACCCCGGCAAAGATCGCCGCTTCCAGTTCGTCATTGCGCTTGCCCGGCCCGGCAAAGCTGATCCGCGCCGGGTCCATCCCCGCCGCCAGCGCCATCTCCAGTTCACCGCCCGACGCGATATCGAAGCCGTCCACCTGTCCTGCCATCGCGTTCAGCAGCGGCGCATAGGGGTTCGCCTTGATCGCATAATGGAGGTGCAGCGCTTTGGGCATCGCTTCGCGGAAGCGGCGGATCTGCGCCGCGACTATATCCATGTCATAGGCAAAAAGCGGCGTATCCCCCGCCTCGTCCACCAGACTGGCCGCGCCATAGCCGCCGACCAGCAACATCCCCTCTTCGCCCGCAAACCAAGGCGGGATCGGTCCCATCGGTTTCAAATGCCATACTCCCGCGCCAATGCGACTCGATCAATCTTGCCGTTGGGATTGCGGGGAAAAGCGGCCAGCACAAGGATTTCGCGCGGCTGCATGAAATTGGGCAGTTCCGCCTTGAGGTGGGCGGCGACCGCCGGGGCGACGTCCGGGCCGGAGGCTCGCAACAGGAGTTTCACCGCCTGCCCCAGCCTTTCATCCTTCATCCCCAGCGCCACCGCTTCGGCCACGCCCGACACGGCGACGGCGGCCTCCTCGATTTCGGTTGGGCTGATACGGTTGCCCGCCGACTTGATCATCGCATCATCGCGCCCGACGAAATAGAGCAAGCCTTCAGCGTCGCGCCGCACCGTGTCACCCGACCAGACCGCCATCCCGCCATAGCGGGACGCGGGCGGCGCGGGTTTGAAGCGTTCGGCGGTGCGGGCGGCATCACGCCAATAGCCCTGCGCCACCAGCGGGCCGCAATGGACCAGTTCGCCCGGCTCGTCGTCATCGGTGATGCTGCCATCGGGACGGACCACGAGTATCTCGGCAAAGGGAATCGCCGATCCCATCGAGTCGGGATGACTATCGACCAGTGCTGGCGGCAAATAAGTCGAGCGGAAGGCTTCGGTCAGGCCATACATGGGATAGAGGTCGGCCTTCGGGAAGATCGCGCGCAGCCTGGCCACCAGCGGCCGGGTGAGCGCACCGCCGCTGTTGGTCAGGCGTTTGAGCTTGGCCGCGGCCTCCGGCGGCCAGTCCAGTTCGGTCAGCTGCACCCAGAGCGGCGGGACGCCTGCCAGCGTCGTGATGTCGCGCCGGTCGACCAGCTTCATGACGTCACGCGCCGTCAGATAATCGAGCGGATAAACACAGCCACCCGCAATCCATGTCGAAAATAGCTGATTCTGCCCATAGTCGAAGCTGAACGGCAGGACGCAGGCGGTGCGGTCCTGTGGCGTGAGGCCGAGATAATCGGCCACCGCGACCGCGCCCAGCCAGAGACTGGCATGGCTGAGCATCACCCCCTTGGGCCGTCCGGTCGATCCGCTGGTGTAGAGAATGGCGGCGAGATCGTCCGGCGCGCCTTCCGACGGCCCCAGCGCGGTGCCGCCGCTCATGGCGCAGGCGGCGTCATCCTCGCGGTGCAGCTGGCATCCGTCTGGCACTTCGCCCGGCGTCAGCGTGGCGAGTCGCGCCGTCGTGCCGATCAGCAGCGCCGCCCCGCTGTCCGCCAATATATGCGCAACCTGCGCGTGTTTGAGCAGCGGGTTCACCGGCACATGGACCAGACCCGCGCGCGGCGCAGCCAGCGGCATCAGCGCGGCAACCGGTCCCTTGGCGATCCAGCTGGCCACTCGCGCGCCCGGCTCCAGCCCAAACCCCGCCAGCCAGCCCGCCAGCCGCCCCAGCGTCTCTTCCAGTTCAGCGAAATTATAGCTGCCCGACCGCCCGTCCAGCGCCGCGCGGGTCGGATCAGCGCGCAGCAGCAGATGGTCGATCGGCAGGATCATCGGTGGCTGGTCTGCTTGGGGCACGCTTAACTCCATTTCCAGACTTTACCCCTAAACCGCTCTCTGACGAATGCGGAGATAGTCGGTTGCCGACGACAAGGGAATATCACAGCCTCGCAGATGTGCGGGACACGCTGCATGGCCGTCTCGACCGTGAAGCTATGCCCTGTCTGTTTGGAAGGTTCGACTGGTTCGATTTGCTGCACCGTCATTGCTTTGCCGACGTCCCGGTTCGGGTGGTCGTGGCAGAATCTGACGGCGTACAGGCATGGCTGTTCCTGCTTGGCCGCGACAGTCGCCGGGTGTCGGCGCTGGCCAACTGGTATAGTTTCAACTGGTCGCCGCAATTTACGGGTGATCCCGATGCCGGGCAACGGGCGCGGTTGCTCGATGCGCTGAGCGGCCACCTGTTGCGCACCACCAGCCAGATTGATCTCTACCCGGTCGAAGCAGGTGCCGACCTGCTCGCCAGCCTGCGCCGGACCGGATGGTTCGCTTTGTCGCGGCCAATGGGCGGGCGGCATATGTTGCGGGTAGCGGGGCGCGATTTCGCAACCTATTGGGCCAGCCGCCCCGGACGGCTGCGCACATTGGTCAAGCGCCGGGCGCGGGGCAGTCGCTATGACCTGTCGATCAGCGATCACCTGACTGACGATCTGTGGCGCGACTATGTCGATGTGCATGGGCGCAGTTGGAAGCAACCGGAGCCAGGCCTCGATTTCCTGCGCGCTTTGGCCGACCGGGAGAGTGAGGCAGGACGCTTGCGGCTGGGCTTTGCGCGGGACGCAGTGGGGGACAGGGGCCGCGCAGTCGCCACTCAATTGTGGACGGTCGAGAAGGACGTGGCCCTCATTCACAAACTCTCCCATGATCGCGCCCATGACGCCGGGTCGCCCGGCACGCTGCTGAGCCATGCGATGTTTGCGCAGGCGATTGATGGCGATGGCGTGGCGATGATCGACTATGGCACCGGCGACAATGCCTATAAGGCCGACTGGATGGAGGAACGGGTGCCGCTCCATCGCATCGATGCCTTCAACCCGCGTCATGCGTCCAACTGGCTGCCCGCGGCCCGTACCGCCATTTCCGCGCTTGTCGGATAGGCCGCGAGCCACTAGGACATCGCCCATCATGCGGGCGCAAAATCCTCAGCCGGTCGGAGAGGCCGACGACATCGAACTTCTGACACGGGCGCTGTTGCGCGACGTGCTGGGCCTTTCGCAGGATCAGGTGGACGGTTTCAACGCCGACACACCCTTGTTCGGCGCGCTGCCGGAACTGGATTCGATGGCGGTCGCGGGACTGCTGACCGAAATGGAAGATCGCTTCGACATATTGATCGAGGACGACGATATCGACGGCGATACGTTCGAAACATTCGGGTCGCTGGTGGCTTTTGCGCGGGGCAAGGTGGCAGGCTGATCTGCTCAATATCGTGTTTAACCGTTCGGGCTGAGCGAAGTCGAAGCCCTTGCCTGAGCGGAGGCGAAGGCACCTCGCTACGCTCGGCGGACCCCTTCGACTTCGCTCAGGGCGAACGGCGGTAACTTACGCCTCGACCATCGCCTCGAAATCAGCCTCCGCCAGGAATTTCTCCACGTCCAGTGCCGCCATGCAGCCCATGCCCGCTGCCGTCACCGCCTGACGATAGATTTTGTCGGTGACGTCGCCCGCCGCGAATACGCCGGGGATGGACGTGCGGGTGGTGCCCTTTTCGACCAGCAGATAGCCTTCATCCATCGGCAGCTTGCCGGTGAACAGTTCGGTCGCGGGGTGATGGCCGATCGCGACGAAGCCGCCGTCGGTCGGCTCGTGCGATTTTTCGCCGGTCACCGTGTCAATCAGGTCCACGCCGACCAGCCCTTCGGGCGTGCCACCGCCGACGAATTTATCGACCGCCTTGTTCCACAGCACCTTGATGTTCGGATGGGCGTGGAGCCGTTCCTGCAGGATCTTTTCGGCGCGCAGCGTGTCGCGGCGGTGGATCAGGGTCACGTCATGGCTGTGGTTGGTGAGGTACAGCGCTTCCTCGACCGCGGTATTGCCGCCGCCGATGACCACCACCTTCTTGCCGCGATAGAAGAAACCGTCGCAGGTGGCGCAGGCGCTCACACCCTTGCCCTGCAAATGCTCCTCGCCCGGAACGCCCAGCCATTTCGCCTGCGCGCCGGTGCAGATCACCAAAGTGTCGGCAACATAGACCACGCCGCCGTCGCCGGTCAGCCGGAACGGGCGCTGCGACAGGTCCACATCGACGATCTGATCATACATCATCTGCGCGCCGACATGCTCGGCCTGCGCCTGCATCTGCTCCATCAGCCATGGTCCCTGGATCACATCCTTGAAACCGGGATAATTTTCGACGTCGGTGGTGATGGTGAGCTGCCCGCCCGGCTGCATCCCCTGCACAACGATCGGCGCCAGACCCGCGCGCGCGCCGTAAATGGCGGCGGAAAGCCCGGCCGGGCCGGAACCGAGGATGAGCATACGGGTCGAGTGGGTGGCGGTCATATCAGGCTTTCAACTGCGATTCGTGTTGATGGGAGAGATAGGCCGTGACGGCGCACAGGCAAGCGAAGGATTTGCTTGGGGCGTGGGAAGCGGGGGTGTTGGTGGCACGCCGGATGATCCATCTGCGGCCAGAAATCGGAGAAAATCCTGCATTGAAACGGGCTTCGTCGATGTCCCGCCCGGCTCAATCCAATACGTTGGGCAGATCCTCAAACCCTTTGCGCAGCGCGGCGCTCCAGCTTTGGGAGATCATGGCGAATTCTTCATTATCGGCTTCGATGCGGGTGCGGACGCGGAAGTCGAATCTGTCGGTCGGGATGACCGTCAGGTCGAGCGGCATGCCGACCGAAAGGTTGGAGCGCAGGGTTGAATCCATCGATACCAGCACCGCCTTGGTCGCGTCCTCCAGCGTGGTTTCGCGCTTGATGATGCGGTCCAGGATCGGCTTGCCATATTTATGCTCGCCGATCTGGAAGAAGGGCGTGTCCTCGGTCGCTTCGATGAAATTGCCCGCGCTGTAGACGAGGTAGAGGCGCGGTTTGCCGCCCCGCCGCTGGCCCGCGATCATGATCGAGGCGCTGGCGCCGGAGCCGCCCATTTCGATGCTTTCGCGGTATCGGGTCTGCATCGCGCGCATCGCATCGCCGACAATCTGCGCGACGCGGTGCATGGTGCTGCAATTAAGGATGGTTTCGACGTCGGGGTCGAGCTTGGCGTCCTTGATCGCCTTGCTGAGCGTGGCCTTCACCCCCTGGGTGATGGACAAGTTCCCCGAACAGAGCAGGGTGATGGCCCGTTCGCCCTCGACCAGATAGGTAAAGCTCTTACGAAAGCGGGCGATATTGTCCATGCCCGCATTGGTGCGGGTATCGGACAGCATGACCAATCCCTGGTCAACCCGCACCGCCACACAATAGGTCATTCGTCGCCGTCCCCGAAAGCTTAGATCAATGCTGCGCGTCGGACGGCGGGATAGACTGCTGCTGTTGCCGCTGCAACTGCCGTTCCTCGACGCCGTCATCCGCCTGCGCGATACGAACGTCCGCGTCAATCGAGATATCGCCCGCAACCGTGATCGTCCCGCGGATCGGCGCGGCCTCGTCGGCGTCCAGCCCGCTGGCTACCCGCAGATAGCGTTCGGTCACGCACACGCGGTTGGACGGATCGAAGCCGACCCAGCCCAGTTCCGGCACCAGCGCTTCGGCCCAGCCATGGGTTTCGTGCAATTCGCTGCCATCCCCCGCCAGCAGATAGCCCGACACATAGCGCGCCGGAATGCCGAGCGATCGCGCCCCGGCGATAAATATCTGGGCATGGTCCTGGCACACCCCTGCCCCCAGCGCAAAGGCCTGCGCGGCGGTGGTGGCGGAATTGGTGACACCCGCGCGATAGCCCACGGCCTCGATGACGGCGGCGGACAGCGCATGAAGCCTTGACAGCGGGCCGTCGCCTTCGGGCGTGGCGCGGGCCATGGCGGCGATGCCATCCGACGCGCGGGTGAGCGCGGTTTCGCGCAGATAGTATAGTGGATTGACGCGGCTGGCCGGCGCGCCGACCACACCATGAGTCTCGCGGGTCTCGACCAGCCCTTCGGCGACGATCACGGCATGATCCTGCCGGTCGTGGCGAATCCAGATGGTTTCCATCTCGCCATAGCTGTTGGGACGAAAACCGGTCAGCACATCACCGTTCACGCTGACCTGCCAGTCCAGCACCGTTTGTGCAGGTGTGCTAACCGGCATCAGCTTGAACCGCATCGCCACCCGCCCGGCCGAGGCGTCATAGCGATAGACGGTCTGGTGGCGGACGAGCAATTTCATGAAAGCCCCCCCTTCCCCGCTTCAGCCGAAATGATAGGCCTGGGCGATTTCCCCGCCCAATTGGTTGGTCATTTTCAGCCCATGCTGCACCGTTTCGTGCAGGCCGAAGCGGAAGATTTCACCGCTGTCGAGCTGTTCCAGCGCGGCCACCATCTGCTGCACCGTGTCATGGCAGGGATTGCGCGTGCCGTGCCAGCCCTCCAGCCGGTGCAGGCGATAGGCCAGCTGGTCGTAGCAATAGGCAACGCTGCGCGGGAACATGCGGTTGAGCATCAGGAAATCGGTGATCTGCCAGGGCGTATAGGTGCCGCCATAGACATGATGATAGGCGCGGCTGCCCGACAAAGCGTGCAGCACCGATGTCCATTGATAATGATCCCGATTGCCGCCGATGACTTCGGTTTCGGGCAGCAGGACATAATATTTGACGTCCAGCAGCCGCAGCGTCATCTGCGCCCGCTCCAGTGCGGAGCCGCAACGCAGGAAATCATGGCCTTCATTACGCAGCTGGCCCGAATGCGTGGCTCCACGGAAGGTCATCACCCGCGTCTTGACCCAGTCAATGAGGGCGGGCAGCTGTTGCCGCGCTTCGCCGACATCATAGCTGTCCAGCTTGCGCCAGCCATCATTGAGTGCTTCCCACATATCCTGCGTCAGCATGGTGCGCGCCGATTTGGCGTTGGACCGGGCTTTGAGCAGGCAGGATCGGATCGAGCTGGGATTGTCGAGGTCCAGCATCAGGAAGGACACGACATCGCTTTCTGTCACCTGCACCCCTTCGGGGAACTGGTGCCCGCTGCCGGTGGCGCGCACGACGGAGCGCCATTCGTCGCGATGATGCGCGCCGGGCAGGATGGCCATGCGCTGCCCCATGGTCAGCAGCCGCGCGGTGGCCTCCGCCCGCTCCATATAGCGCGCCATCCAGTAGAGATTTTCGGCGGTCCGGCTCAGCATGTGACTATCCCATATTCCGTTCGTCCTGAGCGAAGTCGAAGGACTACACCGAGCGAAGCGAGGTGCCTTCGCTGACGCTCAGGCGAAGGCTTCGACAAGCTCAGCCCGAACGGATGTGAGTGTGTGTGGCGAGCCATCATCAATCCTGCATGACCCATGTGTCCTTCACCCCGCCGCCCTGGCTG
This sequence comes from Sphingobium sp. FG125, assembly GCF_057809795.1. Taxonomy (NCBI): domain Bacteria; kingdom Pseudomonadati; phylum Pseudomonadota; class Alphaproteobacteria; order Sphingomonadales; family Sphingobiaceae; genus Sphingobium; species Sphingobium sp. FG125. The sequence goes on along the minus strand of NZ_JBMDKQ010000001.1, from coordinate 175,490 downwards.
GAGTTGACCACCAGCGATCCTTCGGTCAGCGCGACGCGGGTGAGGCCGCCGGGGACCAGCCGCAATTGCTTACCGACCAGGCAGTAGGGACGGAAATCGGCGTGGCGACCGACGACGCTGGCCGGACCGAGCGTTGGCACGGTGGACAGGTCCAGCGTCGGCTGGGCGATGAACTTGCCCGGATCGGCGCGGATGCGGGCGGCATAGGCCTCCACCTCATCCTTCGACGATTTCGGCCCGATCAACATGCCATAGCCGCCCGATCCATGGACTTCCTTGGCGACCAGATCGTGCAGATTTTCCAGCACATAGGCACATTCGTCGGGCTTGCTGCACTGCCAGGTCTGGATATTGTCCAGGATCGGCGCTTCGCCCAGATAGAAGCGGATCATTTCCGGCACATAGATATAAACCGCCTTGTCATCGGCAATGCCCGAACCGGGTGCCGACGCCAGCGTGACACCGCCGCTGCGATAGACGTTGAAGATGCCCGGCACACCCAGCAAACTGTCGGGGCGGAACACCAACGGATCGAGATATTCATCATCGATGCGGCGATAGATGACGTCGACCACCTTTGGTCCCAGCGTGGTTTTCATCCACACCCGGCCTTCATCGACGAACAGGTCCGCCGGTTCGACCAGCTCGACGCCCATCAGGTCGGCGAGGAAACTATGCTCATAATAAGCGCTGTTGAGCGAACCGGGAGTGAGGACGACGACGACCGGATCGCCCTTGCACGCGGGCGGCGCGACTTCCTTGAGGCTTTTCAAGAGTTCGGCGGGATAATCATCGACCGGCGCTACGATCCCCTGCGCAAACAGTTCGGGGAACATGCGCGTCATGATGTCGCGATTTTCGAGCATGTAGGACACGCCGGACGGGGTGCGGCAATTATCCTCCAGCACCTCGAAACTGCCCGGCCCGGTGCGGACGATGTCGATGCCCACGATATGGCTATAGACTTTGCCGGGTGGCGAGAAGTCGGCCATTTCCGCCAGATAGGCGCTGTTCTGATAGATGATGTCGGCGGGCATGATGCCGGCCTTCACGATTTCGCCGCGATGATAGATATCGTGCAGAAAGGCGTTGAGCGCACGGGCGCGCTGGCGGATGCCCTTGTCCAGCACGCGCCATTCCTGCGCGGTGAAGATGCGCGGTAGCAGGTCGAAGGGGATCAGCCGTTCCGGGTCGCCCCCCTCGCCATAGACGGCGAAGGTGATGCCGATGCGGCGGAAAATCGCCTCTGCCTCGTCCAGTCGACGGTTAAGCCCGGAAATGCCCGTTCGCTCCACCCATTTCTGCACTTCAGCGTAGCAGGGGCGTATCGAACCATCAGGCTCAAACATTTCATGGAAGGGCAAGTTGTCGATCCTCCCTCAGCCATCATGGCCGGTTGTGCATTGCAGCATTAGGACTTGGCCCAAAACGGATTGCAACAGAAAAATGACGCAGACCCCCGTGATTGCGCTATTCTTGGCACAGAACGGCACGGGGACGATGATGCGGGGCGGGAAAACGGCTTTTATTGCGGCGGCACTGATGCTGGCCTCCTGCGCTTCGGGCGTGCGGGAACAGATTTATAAAGCCGACGCCACGCCGATCAGCGTCGCGCAATGGACCAAGGCACCGCCCCAATCGCTGCCGGTGCGGACCGAGGATGGGCTGGCGCTGACCGGCTATTATTGGCCGGGTGATCCGGGCGATCCCGACATCATCCTCTTCTTTCACGGCCGCGGATCGAACCAGGGGGTCGCGGCCCGCTATGCCGAACATCTGACCGGGCGCGGCGATCATGTCATCGTCGTGTCCTATCGCGGCTTTGGCGGCAATCCGGGCAGTCCTACGCAGGCCGGGCTGATGGCCGATGGCCGCGCCTTCGTGGCGCGGGCGCGAGAACTCATCGGACCGGGCGTGCATGTCTTTCTGGTCGGCCATTCGCTGGGCGGTGCAGTGGCGCTGCATGTCGGGGCGACCGTGCCAGTGACAGGCGTGGTCACACTTTCCACGTTCGACAAGCTGGAGGAATCGGCATCCGGTGGTGTCGGACTACTGCTGCCGGACAAATGGAACAATCTGGACGCGGCGACCAAGATTCATGCGCCGCTCGTCATGATGCTTGGCACCGCCGATGACCGGGTTGAGCTGAGCCAGGCCGACGCGCTGTTCGCCGCCGCGGGCAAGCCCGCCACCCTGCTGACCGTACCGGGCGCAGGCCATAATCCCGACATGAGCCAGCTTGGCCCGCTGGTGAGCGAAGCCGTGGGCGCGATCGATTCGGGCGCAATGGCGGCCTATCCCACGGCGCTGCCCACAGGCTGGAGCGTACGCCGCAAATAAGTTGCGTGCCACCCGCATTACCCCCGTTGACCGACCCGCCCCCGCTGCGTATAGCGCCGCCTCACCGCAGGGCGACACGCCCCGCGCGGCCCCATGGGGCGGAGTAGCTCAGCTGGTTAGAGCAGCGGAATCATAATCCGCGTGTCGGGGGTTCAAGTCCCTCCTCCGCTACCAACGATAAGATACCTATCCAGATCTTTGCGTTTCTAAGGGGCATACTGTGCTCGCCGAACGCAAGACGCAACTCCACTTTTCCGCACATTGTGAAGGATCGCGCGCATGACCGCGCTGTCCTTTGGTGACATCGCTGGTGCTTTTACCGATCGCAAAGATCCTGATCGCAAGCGGACCCCCCGCCGCAACAGCTATGATATTGACGATCAGCGAGCGCAGGTCTTCCAACCAGTGCATCATGGTTGGGACTGGATCGGCGCTGTCCTCCAGGCATTTGATGAACTGCTGCATGACCAGCGAGTCAGCCGCTATAAGGAAGGCGACCGGCTTCAGGATGGCGACCGCCGAATCTTGCTCAGCTTCCTGAAGCTGATCGATTTCAAGACGGGCCAGCTTGACCCCAGCTATCAGGAACTGGCGGACCGCGCGGGCTGCCATCGCGCCACCGCTATCGAGGCCTGCAAGCGATTCGCGAAATGGCTCGGCCTTCGCTGGGTCAGGCGCACCGTCGTCGCAGAGACGGTGGGCCTCGCTGGTCCGCAACGTGAGCAGATCAGCAACGCATTTTTCTTCGATCTCAGTTCTGCCCCCAAGCGGGTCTGGGCGACATTCAAAGCGGCACTACGGCGCAAGGTCATCAAGCGACGCGGCAAGGCTCCAGAGGGCATGCAGGCGGCCTCACGGGTCGATGATCCGGTACTTCTCGCCGCTTTGAATTCTCTCGAAAACACGCTCGATGATCGGGATAGCGCTAGTCGGGAGTCCCGACACTATCCAGGGGTAGGAATATAAAAGGGGAAATGGACTCGCTCCGCGAGACGTTAATTTGAGGGGAACCCCATCACCGTCGTCCAATTGGGCCAAGAAGCACTCCCGACGCACCGTCGGGGGCCGGTGTCGCTTACGCGCCACCGGGGGCTTCCCAGGGGGCGCCCAGGTCGAAACGAGCCTAAATCTTCCTCGTCGAGATTGCCGCGCGATCAGCGCGTTCAGGTGCATCTATTCGCATCAGCCGACCGGCCTACCGGAACCTAGATCCGCCTAGGACTTGCCCCGGCTCGCGGCCCATGCCGTCACTGCATCAAAAGGGACATAAAAAGCGCGCGGGCGAGGCGGGGGGAAAAGCGCGCTTTCGAGGGCAGCACCCCCTGCCTGCCCGATAGGGCCGCCGTGGCCGGGGGTCAGGGGTCGCCGCGGGCCTCGACGGTCGAAGATGACAGCAGACCGGCCCGGCAGGCGACGACATATTGTTACGCGCCAAAAGAAAGGGCGGCCCGCGCTATGCGGACCACCCTTTCATCATCTCAGCATTGGCGAAGTATCAGCCGGGCAGCGGGAAGTTGCTCACGATCAGTTCGGCGACCGGCTTGGCCTGCGCCCCGACTGTGTAGGTGGTCGGGACTTCGGAGACATGGAACCGAGCGAACGTATCGCGCGCGCCCGGCGTAGCGTTGATCGATAGCAGGAACTTGCCCTTGATCCCCGCTAGCTGATCGGCCAGCTGGGCGAAGTCGTCGCGGGAAAAGACGTCCTGGCCATAGTCTGTCTCGCATCCCCAATAGGGCGGGTCGAGATAGAACAGTGCGCCGTCCCGATCATAGCGCCGGATGAAGTCGCTATAGGTCAGCTGCTCGATGACGACGCCCGCCAATCGTTCGTGGATGTCCGCGAGCATCGGCTCCAGCTTCGTCACATTGAACCGCCCGCCGCCGACGCGATCGACACCGAAATTTCTGCCCGACACCTTCCCGCCGAACGCAAGCCGTTGCAGATATAGGAACCGCGCCGCCCGTTGCAGATCCGTCAGCCGGTCAGCGGGCAGAGCGCGCAGCCGGTCGAACTCGGCGCGACTCGTTACGCGCCAGCGCAGCATGTCGATGAAATAGGGGTAATGCTCCTGAAGGATGCGGAAGAAGGTCGCGACGTCGCCGCTGATGTCGTTGATCGCCTCCGCCCTCGGCCGCGTCGGCCGCCGCAGGAAGATGCCGCCCATCCCAACGAACGGTTCGGCATAGCTGCTGTGCGGCACTTGGCCGATGATCGAAATGAGGCGACGCGCCAGATTGCGCTTGCCGCCGATATATCCAGCAGCCGGGAACACAGGGAGAACATTTTCTAGTGACATGTAGGATTTTCTCGCTCAATTGATCCACCGCCCCGGTGAGGGGGCGGGGCGGCCGGGGTGGCCGATTGGTAGTGGCGAGAGTGATCCTCGTCGGTGGCCGCGTTGCAGCGCGGTCATCCCCGTTCTCACGGAAATAGGGTTATTCTGCCGCGCGCACCCGCTGGCCGAATCGCACGGCTTCAAAGCCCAGCTGGTCGTTCAATTCCAGAAACACGGACTGCAATGGCAGGATTTCCAGTTCGAAGAAGCTGTCGAGCGCCTTTGCCGGATCGCCAAAGCCGCCTGCGTTGGCCGGGATAATGCCCAGCAACTGAGGCGGGACACGGTGCGCGGCCAGCACATCATCGCGAGTCGTGTTCTTGATGCCCAGGAACTCATCCTTGGCTCCGACCTCGGCGATCGGGATGATCTTGATGCCGCTCTCTTTCCCTTCGGGCGAGTGGACGAACATGTTGCGGAAGTTGCCCGGTCCCTTGGCGCGTTTAAGCGCTTCCCGCATCTTGTCGATGTCATTGTTGGCGAACTGTCCGGTGGCGTAGAGGATGTAGCCCGCATGGCTGCCATTCTCGAAATAGCGGCGGCGGAACAGCGTCGCGTTCTCATTGAGCAAGGCAGACTGCAGCGCCGACAGATATTCCGGGAGACCATAGATTTCCTGATTGATGTCCGGGGCCATCAGCTGGTGAATAGTGCCCGCGTCGAACTCGACCTCATTACGATAACCCGGCACCCACCAGAAGCTGCCCGGCATGACGCCGCGCCGCGTGTATTTCGCCAGACAATGATCCAGGCGCATCACCCCGCCAAGTCGGTTGCGGACCTCCTGCACATAGGCGTTGCCCATGACCAGATAGTCCTGCACCAGCCCCGAAAAAGCGCGGCGCGACAAATATGGCGTCGGGTCGAGGCTGGCGGCCAGCATGTTGCGCTTGAGGATGATCGCGCTCGAATGATGCGGCGATGCGCGAAACGCTCGCGCCAGCCCGTCCAGCGACACCGGCGGCTCATACCAGCGCTGATTGTGCCAGCATTCCAGCATGTCCAGCATCGTCGCCCGGCTCAGCACTGGCTCAGGATCCCCGAACGTGAAAGCTTCGACGGCCTGCGACCGATTATCGTTGGCCGCGACGATCGCACCAGCAGACGCGGCGGCCGATTCCCGGCGGTTCATACGGCGTGCGCGCTTGCTCATTCGATAATCTCCATTGTGCCCTTGGGCTGTTCCTTGCCGTCTAGCGGCTCGTTCATCAGGACGTGCATGGCAGCCCACGCCAGATCGGCATGGCCGTCAGCGCCACCGCGCCCCGCTTGGAAGGTGACGCTGCGACCGCTGCTGGTCATGGTTTTCTTGATCGAAACGAAGGCCGACACGATGTCGAGCATCCCGCTATCGAAAGCCAAGCGGCCCCGGCGGATGACATTCTGCGCCTTCATGATCATGCCGGTTTTCACCTCCAGCGAATATTCGATCTTGGCGACCGAACATCCCGGCAAAGCCCCCGGCTTGGCGAGTAGCTGATAGACACCGTTGCCTACGCCGGTGGCGTCAATGCCCAGATATGTGCAGGTGTAGCGGCTCAATATCGCCTTGATGAATTCCGTTTGCTGCTCGAAATCGAGGCCGCGCAGCTGGTGACGCTCCAGGACGCGGAATGTCCCCCCTTCGACCAGCGGCGGGGCCATGATGACCAGCGCGGCATTGTCGCCATTCTCGCTGTTCTGCGGGTCATACCCGGCCCAGACCGACCGGCTGCCATAGGGCCGCGCCGCTTCGGGATTGAAGTCGGGCCAGTCGATCAGACTGTCGCACCCGCAGGCGATCATGTCGTTGAATTTGAAGGCTGACAGCGTGTCGTCCACGAAATCGCACATGAACAGATTGGCGAATTCGTCGGGCGCGTACTCGTCTTCCAGTTCCGCGATGTCGAACAGGTCGCACCCGCCCGCCTCGGCGTCGCGGACATTGACGATGTTGCGCCAGATCCGGTCGGGGCCGACGCTGCCGATCGCCAACGCTGCATGGCTGACGTCAATCTTGATCTGCTCTTCTTTTTTGCGCCGCCGGTTGCGCCGCTCGCCGGTCCAATAGGGGTGAGCCGGATGAGCGATGCTGGACGGCGTTGAAAAGTAGGTCTTCCGCCACTTCGTATGGGTCGCCATGCCGGAGGCGACCTTGTTCAGTTCCTCGAATGAATGGACCCAGAAGAATTCGTCAAAATAGAAATTGCCGTGGCGGCCCTGCGCGGTGCGGAAATTGGTGCCCAGGAAGTGCATCTCGGCTGCAGCTTCCTCTTCGGGACGCAGATCCGACGTAATCAGCATGGGGTCGCCGGTCAGCGCCACCCCGACCAGCTTTGCGACGCTGACGATATAGGACCGGAACTGATGCGCCTGGGCTTTTGATGCCGACAGGAAGATCTGGTTGCGGCCCGTCTCGATCGCGTCGATCAGCGCCTCGAACGCGAAATAATAGGTCGCGCCGATCTGGCGCGACTTGAGAATCATGCGAGTGCGCTGATCCTTCGCCTGCCACCAGCGGTGCTGATAATCATACAGTCCGTCGAGGAAGATGCGCTTGAGTTCTTCCGCCTGTTCGGCCGTAAAATGGTTCTTTTTGGGCTTCTTGCGCGGGCCGCTGTTCCGATTGGCAACCTTGTCGTTCAAATCGCCTGCATGGCCGCCCGGCTCGGAATAGCGGCGGACCTTGGCAAGGCTCTCGATCTGACGCGACAGCGCGTCCATCTCGACATAGTCGCCACCGGTCTTCTTTTCCTTGGCGATCAGGGTCAGAAGCCGGATTTCCAGCCCATCTTCGATCTTGCGGATAGATGGCGCATCATCCCAGCGGTCGCGCTGTTTCCATGACTCGATCGTCGGGCGGGCGATGGCTGCGCCCTTGTCGTTGACGATGCCATGCAGCGCGAATTCGTCGGCGATCTGGGTGATGCCCCACCCGCGCCAATAAAGGCTACGCGCATGGCGGCGCGGATCGAACCGCGCTAGAGACGACAGTGGATCGCTGGCATTGAGCGCGTGGTGGCTGATCGGCGGAGGCACCTGTCAGCCTATTCTTTGTCCGAACGTCTCGATCAGCGGTGCCATATCGCCCCTGGCACGCTTGCTGGTCCACAGCCTGTTGGATGCGTCCACTTCCCACTCATCGGACTGCGCGACGGAGACCGGGTTGCCGCTCACGCTGATCTTGTTTCCGCGCAGCCGGACCCGGACGGTGTTGCGATCGGTCCAGGGCGCCTGCCAGCGCGGGGCCGTGCGCTCCCCGATATGCACACCATCGACGCAGTCGCTGATCTGGTTGCCAATGATATCGATGTCGAGGCAGCCACCCTTGGCGACGATCGCGCATGGCGACCGCGTGATCAGGTTCTTCCGCACGCTGCCACGGTTGATGCCCAGGAGATCAATCCCCTGATCCTTGCCGCCATCGATGCCGCAACTGTGGACGTGCGCCTCGATGCCCCCGTTGAGTTTGATCCCATCCTCGGCGTGGCCTGATGCGTTGACCCGCACGACATAGATATGGGCAATCATTGTCGCCGGATCATAGTCGTCGCCATTCTGCCCGATATGGACACCATTCCGCCCACCCAAGGTGTCAAAGTCCATCAGCCGCAGCCATTTGCAGCCGCCGCCACCGATCGCCGCCCTGCCCCTGTCAGTAGCGATGATCCGGGTGGCAGGGCCGCCCCGGATGATGATCGGCTTGCCTTGTGCGCCTGACAGGCCGCGCGGCAGCACGATGTTCCCGATGATGTCGCGATCTGGCAACTGGAATGTGTCGCCCGGCTTGAGTCCAGCCAGCGCGCGGTTGAGGGATGCGGCGGCCGTCACAGCGCAATCCATGGGACAGGCTGCTGCAGCATGGTCGAGATATAGGCCTGACCGTCCCCATGCCCCATCGGCGAGGGATGCAGCAGATCGCCATTATACTGCGCTGTATTGGCGATCCGCCCCGGTTCGCCAGGAATGGAGAAAAGGCTGTTAATGTCCCAATAGCCGTCGATATTGGCGACGCCACCGGCTTTGATGAGCGCGACGAAGTCGGCAATGCGCTGCTGCATGGTGGTCAGCGCGCCGACATTCGCGCCACGCGGCAACGGCGTCACGATGACGACATGGCTAGGCAATGCGCCATTTGGACCTGCCGCCCATGCCGCGCGATGGTCTGCGGCCACTGCCTCGGCCAACATTCTCACCTGGTCGACGGTCTTGTTACCGGCGCTGGTGTCAAAATCGTTGGTGCAGGGCTGGATGATCAGCGTGTTGAAAAATGGGTATTTCTGCCGCCGTGCAGCATTGTTGGCATGATAGACGGCCAGCTGCGCGGAAGGCTTGCCCATCATCAGCAACGGCGTTTCGATGCCGGTGGCAAGCGCGGCGGCCCTGAAACCGCGACGGTACATGCCGCCGCCCTCTGCGGTGCGCCCATCAGCCCCGATCAGGCCACCATCGCCCAAAGCGGCATCGCCAGTGCCATAGCCGATGCTGTCGAGCAGCGCGCCAAAGGTGTAGGCCGGATGTTCGCCATGGGCGATCCAGAGACCGCCCTCCAATGTGCCTGCTGCCAAGCCCGCTGGGTTGGCCGTCCCCAGCGCACTTGCCGCCGTCCCGTCATCGGCTTTTCGCCCCACGCCCGGCAGCAACGAACCTGCCACATAGGGAATGGTTTGGACGGACTGCTGTCCCGCCGTCAGCACGCGTTCCTTTTGCAGCGTTACAATGTCGCCGACAGTTAGCGACAGGCCAGTGAATTCCGCGACCAGCGCCGCGCCCGCACCATTGGGGATCGACACATGGGATGGTGACATGCCCAGCAGGGTCGAACCGTGCATCGCGGCGGCCCGGCTCGGTATATCGTTGCCGACGCCGACTTCCAGCCCGCCCGACCCGCCGACATAATAGGCTTGCCCCAAGCATCGTAGCGCCGTGACATTGTCCGCCGCCAGCTTCGCCTTCGACACGGTCAGCGCGCGGATGGTGATGCTGTTCGTGACCTGCGGGCCGATGCCGGTGTCATTATATTGGCCGATAATCTGCCAGCTTGACGGCCTTGGAGTCGCCGCGCTGCCTCGGTACAAGCCGAGCACCAGTGCATCCGCCTTGAACGCGGCTGCGCTGGTGGTCATGTCGGCGCTCTTCGCCGCGATCAGCGCATCCAGCTTCGCTTCGCTGATCTTGCCGCCGCTGCCATTAATGCTGTTGCTGGTCGCCACGTCAGTCTTCCAGCAGGATGGCGATGCGACCCGTGCCGCGCACCCAGACATGATCGGATGTCCCGGTCACGCTGACAATGGCGGGCAGCACCAGACCATCGCGGGGATCGGGGGCAGCCGAACCACCGAAATAGACATGATTGAACTTTCCATCCTTCGCCTGCAGCGTGACCGCCTGGCCAGCAATTTCCGCATAGTCCGACAGTGTCGTCAGATCCTGCCATTCATGCGTGATCTGAATGTCGGGTAAGCTCTTCGCCATTGTTCATGTCTCCGGGGCGGCAGGGGCCAGTGGAGACATGTCGGGGCAGAGCATGACGGCGCGCCACGCCCTGCATTTGGATAGCCGCCTGTCCAAGTGCAGGCTCTTGAGACTGTCGGCCCGACAGCCCCTTTCTGCGGTCATCAAGGCCACCGCCGTCAAATCAAGGGAACCGGACCGATCATGGCAAAGACCAAATTTTTCCGCGTCGCAGTCGAAGGGGCAACCGTCGATGGCCGCGTCATCGAGCGCGAATGGCTGGAACAAATGGCGGCCAGCTATGCCCCGGCGACCTACACCGCGCGCATCAACTGCGAGCATATTGCCGGTTACAGCCCGGACAAACCGTTCAACGCCTATGGGTCGGTTCTCTCGCTCAAGACCGAACTGGTCGAACTCACGATCAACGGCGAAAAGAAGGAACTTCTGGGCCTTTACGCCGAGATCGACGCCAACGATCAGCTGGTCGCGATCAACAAGGCCGGGCAGAAACTGTTCACAAGCTGTGAAATCCACCCGAATTTCGCGGGCGCGGGCAAAGCCTATCTGGTTGGCCTGGCTGTCACCGACATGCCCGCATCGCTCGGCACCGAACCCCTGAAATTCGCAGCTATGTCGCGCCCGAACGTCTTCAGCGCTGCGCACGAAACCGCCATCGAGATCCTGCCGTCAACAGACGGCGCGACCATCGCCGAAGCCGCGAAGTCAGGCATCATCAGCGCATTCGCTACCCTGTTCAAGGTACCGGAAAAGCAAAAGGAAGAGCCGGTGACGCCGCCCGCCCCTGCGAACGACAACAGCTTTGACGTCGCCAAATTCGCCAGCATCATCGGCAGCGAGATCGCAGCGGCAGTGAAGCCGGCCAATGATGCCGTCGCCGCCTTCAACACCCGCTTTGATGCGCTGGAGGCGAAGCTGGGCAATACGGAAGAGCCGCAGAAATTCAAGCGCACCCCCGCGACCGGCGGCAACGGTTCCATCCAGACCGACTGCTGATCCTCACCACCCCAGCCTATCCGCCTACCGCCCGCACCTATTCCGTCAGGAGCCATCCATGCGTAACGAAACCCGCCTGCTCTTCACCGCCTATGTCAGCCAGATTGCGATGCTGAGCGGCGTTGCCGATGCCACTGTCAAATTCAGCGTCGCCCCGGCGGTCGAGCAGAAGCTGGAAGAGAAAATTCAGGAATCGAGCGAGTTTCTGAGCCAGATCAATGTGGTCGGGGTGCCGAACCAGACTGGCGAAAAGGTCGGTGTTACCGTCACGCGCCCGCTGGCAAGCCGCACCAACACCGCAGGCGGCCAGCGCCGAACCCCGGCTGATCCGACCGACACCACGGACGACGGCGGCTATACCTGCAAGCAGACCAATTTCGATCATGCGATCAAATATGCGAAGCTGGACGCATGGCGCCACCGCCCCGAATTCCAGACCTTGCTGCGCGACGTGATCCTGAAACAGCAGGGCCGTGACCGCATCATGATCGGTTTCAACGGCACGTCCGCCGCCGCTGCGACCAATGTCGGTAACAACCCGCTGTTGCAGGACGTCAATGAGGGCTGGCTGCACAAGATCCGCACCCATGCCGAAGAGCGCGTCCTTGACGACGGCGCGCTGACTGCTGGCGCTACGAAGGCGATCTATGTCGCATCCGGCGTCGAAGTGGTCGACGGTGACGCCACCAATGTCGATACCGCAGAGGCCGATTTCGCCAATCTCGACGCGCTAGCCTTCGATGCGCTGGATCTGCTCGACCCATGGCACCGCAGCGACACCGATCTGGTGGTCATCGTTGGCTGGAAGCTGGTGAAGGACAAATATTCCAATCTGCTCCAGGCATCGGGCGACACCGCGACCGAACATGAAGCCGCGCACCGCATTCTGACCCTGCCCAAGCAGCTGGCAGGCAAGCGCGCCGTTATCGTGCCCTTCTTCCCCGAAGACGCGATGCTCATCACCAGCCTCGATAACCTCTCGATCTATTGGCAGGAAGAAACCCGCCGCCGTCAGATCAAGGACGAACCGGCGCTCGACCAGATCGAAAACTACGAGAGCGTCAACGAAGCCTATGTTGTCGAAGACTATGGCCGCTGCGCGCTGGTTGAAAATGTCGTGATGGGCAAGAAACCGGCCTGATCGCCGGTAGCGCCCACCGCCCCCTGATCCCCTCCACCTGACAGGACACGCACATGAGCCTCGCTCGCCGTCACAGGGACCGTATCCTTGCTGCAAAAACTGTTGCGTCTGCTCCCGATGATGGAGCGGATGCCGCCCCCGCTGCTGCCCCTCTCCCGGCAGCGGGGGCGGTCAACGCCTCCCCGGCAGACCGCGCCGCCGCGCAGATCGCCCTGCGCTACACACACGATCTGCGCCGTCTGAAGGAAGTCCGATCGATCGACAAGAAGATCGAAGTGAAACGGGAAATCCTGCCGGAATATCGCAATTGGGTCGCTGGAATCTTGGCCGCCGATGCTGGCGTCGGCACCGGCGTTGCCGCAGAAGTCCTGCCGACCTGCATGGTTTGGCTGATCGACACCGGCTGCTATGCCGAAGCGCTCGACCTCGTGCCGTTCATGTTCAAGCACCGCGTCGCTATGCCGTCGCGCTATCAGCGTGACGCGGCGACGATCGTCGTGGAAGAAATCGCGACCGCCGCGCTAAAGGCGCAGGGCGTAGGCGCATCCTTCCCGATCGCTATCCTCGATCGCGTCGCCGATCTGACCAGCCATCTCGACATTCATGACGAAGTGCGTGCCAAGCTGCTCAAAGCCATCGGCGTCGAGCAGTTGCAAGAGGCTGAGGATCTTCCCGCCGATGAAGGCATGGCCGCCCTGACGGCTGCGGTGTCCACCCTCAATGAAGCCCAGCGCCTCCATGAACGGGTAGGCGTCAAAGACCGGATCAAGCGCGGCCTCAAGCTGATGGCGGCCATCACCGCCGCCCGCGAAAAGGCCATTGCCGAACAGAATGAAAAACAGGGCGACGACACCGCCGCCTGACAAGCTCGCCCCCGGCGCTCAGGGGCGGATCGCGCGATGCGGGAAGGCCTTCGGGCCACAGGGCCGCACTCTCCCCGATCCTCACCCCTGTAAGCCGGCGGGCCGGTTGCCAAGGATCTAATGATGCAAAGCCTCATCACCGCCATTGTTCTTGCAGCCATATTGTTTGCTCTCGCGACCGATGCTCGCGCGGTCATGGCTGACGTGATCGCATTTCATCGTCGCCTATCGCCTGAATTGCCCGCGTCGATCCGTCGGCTGCTGTGGCAGCAATATGCCTGGATTGGTTTCCCGATCGGGAAAGCGCTGGCCCTTCTCCTTTGGCTGGCGCTTGCCTTCCTGCTCGCCTGTCAGATGGCGCGTCTGGTAATGGCGGCATGAGTTTCGTTGCGCGCCCGCCCGCGTCCGAGATCGAGCAGCCTCCGGCAGAAGAAACCGACGTTATCAACGACGGCTTTTTCCCCGATATCGACCCAGCGGCTGTGCGTGAAGCTGCTCGTATCCCAAACAGCATTACGACCGCCCGCCTGCGCGCTGCCATCCTTGGCGCGATCATGACCGTGGAAATCGACCTGCGCGCGTTCGCCGCGACGTCGATCGCCGCCGGTTATGCATCGCTGGCCGCTGTCCCCGCGCCCCAGCTGGACAGCCAGAGCGTGCAGCTGATCCGCTATCATCGCGCCGTCGCTCTCTATGCCAAAGCCGAACTGATCGACCGCCACCGGGATTTCGACACCACGGCGGCGGGCGGCAGTCAGGCTGACGAACTCACCCCGACCATCGGAGAACTGCGCCGCGACGCCATGCATGCTGTCCGCGACATATTGGGCCAAAACCGCACCTGTGTGGATCTGATCTGATGGCGACGCAGCAGCGCCTTGTTGCCCGCTCCGGGGACAAGCTGGATCAGCTGCTGTGGCGTGACGCGGGGCTTGGCCCCGACGAGATCTCGCGCGTCTGCGACGCCAATCCCGGCCTTGCTGACCTTGGCTCCATTCTGCCGCTCGGCACCGTCGTCACCGTGCCTGCCACCGCCGACACTCGCGCGCGCCGCGCGCTACCGCTCATTCAGCTTTGGGATTGATTCATGGATTTGCGCACCTTCCTCGAAACATCGGCCGACGTCGTCGGCTCCCTTACCCCGTCGCTGATCGGTTCAGCCGTGGCGCAGGCTTGGAAGCCCGCTCTGTCCTTCCGGCAGCGCTTCCTCCAGTGGGTGGTCGGCTCGACCGTCAGCTATTATGCGACGATCGCCGTCATTGCGGTGACTGGATGGAGCCACTTCGCTGCGCAGTCGATCGCCTTTGCCGTCGCGCTTCTGGCCTTCGACGCCACCCCCCGCATCGCCAAGGCCGCGATCGACACGCTGACCAGCGTGCCGGGCCGCATCGCTGACCGCTTCCTCCCCAAGAAGGACTGACCATGCAGCTGTCCCCCAATTTTAGCCTGGCCGAATTCACCGCGTCGGCGACCGCCGTTGCCCAGCGTATCGATAACACGCCCAGCGCCGCGCAAATCGTGGCGATGAAGCTGCTCTGCACCAAAGTGCTGGAGCCACTGCGCGCGCATTTCGGCAAGCCGATCCGCCTCACCTCCGGTTTCCGGTCGCCCAAATTGTGCCTCGCCATCGGCTCGACCGTTACCAGTCAGCACGCCAAGGGCGAGGCCGCCGACTTCGAAATCCCCGGCATCGACAATGTCACCGTCGCCACCTTCATCCGCGATCGTCTGCCTTTCGATCAGCTGATCCTTGAAAACTATGTGCGCGGCCAGCCCAACAGCGGGTGGATTCACGTCAGCTATCGCGATGGTCGGCTGCGCAAGGATGTGCTGACCTATTCGCGCCGCGCCTATTTCAAGGGGCTGCTGGCATGATCGGTAGATCGCACCTCGTCCTGGCCGCCGCACTGGCCGCCTGCGCCGCAGGAATGGGCGGCATCCTCTATGGAACCGGGGTTGGCGTCACACAGGAACAGGCCGCGCAGAAGCGCGCAGACGATGCGCGCCGGGCCGCGACTGAAAAGCTGCAAGGTCAGATCGACGCTTCCACTATCCGCGCGCAGACGGCCGAATATGCCCGGCAGGGCAGTGTCAGGGAAATCCATAATGAGACGCAACATGTTATCGAACGTCCGGTCTATCGCAATGTCTGTGTCGATGCTGATGGCGTCGGCCTGCTCGACCGCGCCGCAGCCACGGCCAACAGCGAAGATCTCTGGGGCATATCTGGCGACACCCGCCCGATTGCCGACCGTCCAGCGGACTGACGCGGGCAGCATGACCGGCGCGCAATGCATGGGGAGCCTGACGGCCCTCTATGACGTCGCCGGGCAGATCCGCGCCACCCTGATCGAATTGCAAGCACAGGCCCGCATGGCGAACGCGCAAGGGAACTGACGATGCGCAAGGCCGACAGCCTGCGGCAATGGCTCACCGCCTTCTTGCCGGATTTGAAAACCCATCCCGACCGCCTCCACATCTGGGTAGAAGGCGGCCAGATCGGTACGCGCAAGTCTCGCACCCTGTCGTTTGCCTATGCCTATACGCTCAAGGTCGGTATCTGGGAGTTTGCCGGGGACGCCGACACGATCATGGTGCCGATGCTGGCGTGGATCGAAAAGGAACAGCCCCAGCTGCTGCATCGTTCCGATTCGCAGCCCTTTGGCTTCGAAGCCGAATTGCTCGATAGCGACGTGTCGGACATCGTGATTTCGATCGAACTGACCGAACCCGTCTTGGTCCTGCCCCGCGAAGATGGCAGCGGTTACGACGTCCAGCACCCGCTAGAGCCTGATTACTCAGGCGGCTTTGGCGACGGCGGTGCGACCTTCACAGAGGTTCTGGCAGGCGATCAGCCTGTCTTCCCGGATCCGGCGTCGTGACGGACGATCTTGCCGAAGTCGAACGCATTGCCGGGGCGCTGATCCGCAGCTTGTCGTCAGGTCAGCGCCGCACTCTCATGCGCCGCATGGCCCGCACCTTGGCCCAGAGCCAGCGCGACCGCGTCGCCTCCCAGCGCCAGCCCGATGGCAGCAAGTTTGAAGCACGTAAGGAAAAAGCCCCGCCAGTGACGGGCCGGGGCGCGACCTGCTTCCTCTATCCTGCCGGTGGCGGCGGGGAGCCGCGCAAGGTCATCATGAAAAGCTTCGCCTGGACAACAGGCCGCATGATGACCGGTTTCGATATCGAGGCGGGCGCGATCCGCTCATTCGAGTTCGACAAAGTCGTCAAATGGCTTCCTGTGCCGGAAGAGCATCGAAACGCGGGCAGCGGCAAGCTGCGCCGCCGGGGTGGCCTGCGCCGCCGCGCCATGTTCAGGCGCTTGGCAAGCGCACGATTCCTGCGCACGGGCGTTGACGATCAGGGCTTTTGGGTCGGCTTTTCGGGCAAGCTGTCGCAGATCGCGGGCGTTCACCAATATGGCCTACGCGACAAGCCGTCGTTGCGGGCGCAGGCGGTCCCTTATGCACGGCGCGAACTGCTGGGCATGACGGGGCCCGACCGTGATAGCCTGCTGGATCTGCTATACAGCCATATTGCTGAAGCCTGACGCCGCCCCCGCATTTGGACTAGCCCCTGTCCAAATGCGGGGACTGGTATTGCCCCCTACGCTGCAACGACATGGCCCGCATGGCCGAAACCCCTTACACCGCCGTCAATCTGTCCGAACTGCCTGCGCCCGACATTATCGAGGCGCTGGATTTCGAGACGATCCTGTCGGACGCGGTCACGCGGATGCGGGCAATCATGCCGGATTTCGAAAACCGCGACAGCGACCCGGCGACCAAGCTGCTGCAACTCTTCTCCTATGCCGCTCAGATGCTGCGCCAACGCGTCAACGATGCGGTCCGCGCCGTCATGCCCGCATATGCTGTCGGGGGCGATCTCGACAATATCGCGGCTCTGTTCGGCATTGTTCGTCTGACCATCACGCCTGCTGACGTAGCGCTGGGGATTCCGGCGGTCATGGAAAGTGATGCGGATTTCCGTCGGCGCATGGTGTTGGCACCGGAGGGCTATTCGGTCGCTGGGCCGGAAGGCGCTTATATCTTCCACGCCCTTTCGGCCGATCCCGACGTGCTGGACGCCAGCGCGACCAGCCCCAATCCAGGCGAAGTGCTGATTTCTGTCCTGTCGCGCACCGGATCTGGGCAGGCATCTCCGGCGCTCATCGCCGCCGTGCTGGAATTTTCATCGGATCAGACCCGCCGCCCGCTCACCGATTTTGTCACCGTCCAGTCCGCTGAAATCCTTGAATATGCGGTTGTCGCATCAATCACGACATTCAGCGGACCCGATGGTGCCGTCGTACTTCAGTCCGCGCGCGCTGGTCTCGATGCCTATGTGGCGGCCAGTCACAAGCTCGGCCGCGACATTACACGTTCCGGCATCTTCGCTGCGCTGCACGTCCCCGGCGTCCAGAATGTCGTCCTTGCCTCACCCGCCGCTGACATCGTCGTCTCGCGCACCCAGGCGCCATACTGCACCGGCATTGCCGTCGTCCATGCGGGGACAGATGAATGATCTATCCCACCCTTCTGCCACCCGCATCGACGCCGCTGGAAAAAGCGCTTGAACAGGTCGCCCTTGGCCTCACGGATCTGCCGACGCCGATCCGCGACGTCTGGTCGCCACAGACATGCCCGACCGCGCTGCTGCCTTGGCTGGCATGGGGTCTTTCCATCGACGTGTGGGATTCCCGCTGGAGCGAGGCAACGAAACGCGCCGCCGTCGCAGATGCCATCGCCTTCCAGCGGCGCAAGGGGTCGCCTGCGTCCCTGCGCACCGTGCTGGATCGTTTCGATCCGCTGATCGGGCTGGTTGAATGGTTCGAGGATCGCGAAAATCTCGACCCATATTGTTTCCGCCTGGAACTGCCTCTGCTGGCTGAAAGCGGCGTCATCTATGACGAAGAGACGGTCGCCCAGATCCTTCGCGACATCGCGCAGATCAAGCCCGTGCGTTCCCACATGTTCGCCGTCCATCGGCTGCGTGCGGATGCAAATGCATGGCTGCTCTCGGCAGCGCAATCGGGCGGCCTCACTCGCCTCGACAGCGATGCCGACATGGCGTCCGCCACCAACCCGGTCTGGGACAGCTACCTGCAAACCAACAACGGCGAACCGATCCTGTCGGCCAGTTCGCAATTTCTGGAGGCATAAATGGATCCGATCAAACTTATGATCACGATCAGCGGCCTCGACGCTCTGGTCAACGCGCAGGAAGGCTCAACCGAACCGATCATCATTACCGAAGTGGGCCTGACGCAGTCGCATTTCGTGGTCGCGCCGACGCTGACGGCGCTGCCCGGCGAATTCAAGCGCATCAGCGCTGTATCCGGCCAGTCGGTGAGCGAAACGGTCATCCATATGACCGCGCAGGATGTCAGCGAGGATATCTACGATCTGCGCGGCATCGCCCTGTATCTGGGCGATGGGCGGTTGTTCGCGGTCTATAGCCAGCCCGACCCGTTCTTCCGCAAGGTTTCCATCGCCTTCTTCCTGCTGGCGCTCGACATCGCTTTTTCCAATGGGGTGGCAGGCGACATCAGCTTTGGGGACACCAGCTTCCTGTTGCCGCCCGCCAGTGAGACGATGAAGGGCGTGGCGGAAATCGCCACGGCGCAGGAAGCCGCAGCGGGCGAAGATGACCAGCGGATCATCTCGCCCAAAAAGCTGCGCCAGATCCTCGACGCGCTGGGCCAGCTGATCGCGCCGGGCGCATCCGATTTTGCCTCAGCCCTTGCTGCATTGCTCGCTCGGACCATCACCGGCGATGGACTGGTGACGGGCGGCGGCGACCTGACCGCCAGCAGGACGCTGGGGGTCGCGGCGGCCAGCGTAGCCGAAGTCGAGGCAGGGGCCATCGCCGACAAGGCCGTGACGCCTGCAAGTCTGGCTGGCGCACTCGCCAATCTGGGTGGCTGGTCCCTCTCGCCGATCGTTTTCAAGATCCCCGGCACGCCCGCCATCGTCCAGATCGGCGAGCATCGCGCGTTCTACACGGCCGAACAGTCGGTCAGCATCACTCTGCCGTTCACCTTCCCCAATGCCTGCCTCTACGCGGGACCGATTGGTTACATCGCCGCCGCCGACAACTTGCGCGACATGTTTGTTCAGATGCGCGAACGATCTGCATCGTCCTTCACCGTCTATGTGCAGGCTCCCGACAGCGCCGATAACCGGCTCGACGGCTTCGACTGGATCGCGATCGGATATTGATATGAACATTTTCTATTCCGCTTCTGCCGCCGGTTTCTTCTCGACAGCTATCCACGGCGACGCGATGCCCGCCGACGTCGTGCCTGTCAGCGCCGCCCGCCATCGCGAGTTGCTGGCAGGCCAAGCGAAGGGCGGCACGATCGTCGCTGGCGATGATGGGCGTCCGCGCCTGCATCGCCCCCGCGCGACGCTCACCGACCAGCGCGCACAGGCCGTCCGCCGGATCAAACGCGAAGCCGCGCGCCGGATCGAGACGGTGTCTCCGCTTTGGCGTCAGATCAACGACCAGCGCGCGCCGTCGAGCGATGGCGCTGCGCGTTTCGTCGCGATCGACGCGATCCGGGCCGCATCCGAACGGATCGAGGCCGAAGTGGCAACCGCGGATGCGGCGCAGCTGGTGGCGCTCGACATCGCAGCGCACCCCTATTGGCCGGAGGTCTGACCTATGCCCAAAATTATCGACCTGCCTTCCATTGGTGCGATCAGCGGCGGGGAAATGCTGATCCTGGAACAGGATGGCGAAACTGCGCGCGGCACCCTGCGCGAAGCTATGGACGGCGCTGGTCTGGGCGCGGACCGCGTCAATCTGGATGGGGAGAGCGTGGAAGACATTCTGTCGGCCATGCGCACCTATACCAGCCCGATGGGCGGACTTGGCGGCGCTGAATACACCGCCCGCGCATTAAGCCGCGAAAGCTGCTTCGTTGCGGCCGAGGGAGACGCCGACGGTCGCGTGATCGTCGCGATCCGCGAGGACGGCGCGCATCAGGTTCACAGTCTCGCCTTCGATCGCCCATTGGCGCGTGAAGGAGGTTTTGCCTTCGGCGTCGTAGCTGGGGACCATATGCTCCCTATTCTTGACCGGTCGGGCGGCCTGTGCGGCTCTCGGCTCACCCTTGCCGACACGCTTCCCCGTGAAGGCCGCGCCGCGTTGTCGGCGCAGGTGGCGGGACGGACGCTCCCGATCCTGCGCCATGATGGCTTTGCGGCCATGCCGGTCGATCAGCGTTCGCTGCGAGGCCGATTGGGTGACCGCATGGTCCAGCTTTACCCTAGCAGGGACATTGATTGCTGGGGCGATAGCCAGACGCAGGGCTATCCCACGGAGACCGGCCAGCCTGTTTACCAATGGTGGCAGTGGCTGCGCGATTTTCTGCAGGCTGATGGCGATCAGCGACAAATCCAGAGTCGCGGCGCAGGCGGCCAAAATAGCAGCCAGATCGCCGCCCGAATGGATGCTGTCCCCATTGCAGTCACGGTAGCAGGCGGCATCATCCCGACCGATGGCACTCCGGTAGCGGTTACGACGATCACGCCTGACTTTCTGACCGCTACGTCAGATCAGCTGTTCGCCGTGAAGATTGCCGGGGTTGCTGGGATGTTGCTTCGGGCAAACGACGGCACGCGCAGTTTCGTCCGGGCAATGGATGGGCCAGCGGTCAACGTCCCTGCTAACGCGCCCTTGTCGCTCGACATAGCCCCTACGCGGACCCAGATCATCTTTGCCGGCCGCAACGACGCAGGCTTTGAATTTTACACGCTGCTGGCGAACATTCAGGCGATCGAGCGTCGCCAGCAGTCAGCCTTGCGCCATACGCTGGTGATGGGGCCGACCAACGCATCAGTCGTCAATCCCAGCGGCGCACCATCCGCCTATGCCGACGAAGGCAGCGGGACGCCCGGCCACGCGCAACTGCGCCGCACGATCGACCGTCTTGCCGCTATCTACGGCCCCCGATTCATGGACGTGCATCGCTTGTTGGTCGATGACGGTCAGGACATCGCGGCATGGCTCGATGCCAGAGGCTACTTCGCGCCGTTCGGGCTGTCATACGCGCCACATGCACAGGATGCTGGCGACATCGCGGCCGACCGCGTGCCCGCGTCGCTGCGCGGCGACGGCCTGCATTTCAACAGCTTTGGTCATGCCGTCGTGGGGTGGCTCGGCCGCGCTCAGCTGCATGCGCTCAATTTCTAAACCGGAGTTTCGTCCATGGGCATCATCAATCTTTCAAGCCGTGCCATCGCCGGTGAAGCGCTTTCTCTTCCGCGACATAGCTGGATGGACGAGCGGCTGAATGACGGCGTCCTGATGCTGGCCAGCGCCGTGCATAGTTCGATGTCGGCGGAGCAGCGTCTGTTGTTGCCAACGCAGGGCGGCATTCAGCTGATTGACAATTTGGCATGGCGGCAGGCGGCTGCGATCATCGGATCCGGCGATGCACAAAGCCTGTCGGCCCGTATCGTCAACAATTTCCTGCCTACTGACATCGTCTTTGAGCGTTCCGCCAATCTGGGGATTCAGGGCGCATGTTCGCGCGTCAATATGAACGCGGGGCGCAGTTCGGTCATCACGCTGCCTGACCCGATCAAGGCTAGCATGATCGCTAATCCGCGCTGGCGCTATTATTTCGCCTTGCGCGGCCTCATCACCCGCGAAGCGCTCTACAACGGTCAGGCGCTGCCGCTGCTCGCCATGATGGGCAGCACCACCAACGACATGTTCACGATGTTCCTGATGGGCGACGATGGCGGGATCGAGCGCGGATCCACGCAGCCACAGGATCTGCTCGGCTCTTTCGCATCGTCCCGCAATCAGGAGGGGATACCCTTCCTTATCACGTCGGGCAGCTGGCGCTTTGCCAATAATCTGCCCGGTGCCATCGCGGGCTTTCAGGCGCTGCTCTGCATCTGGGGCGGCCCTGCCAACTTCGCGTCCTTGGCGCAGAACAAGGCGGCCAGTCATATCTTCTATGATGCCGTGATCGAAGAAGGCCTGCATTCGCGCCGCAGCTATGCTGAATTTGAAGAGCAGCACCGGGAAATTTTTGCGCGCGACACCGCGACCGGGGGCGTCCTGCATGGCGACGCCTGGACGCCGCCCGCCATCCTCATCGCTTAACAGGAGATATCATCATGACCTTGGCCACCGCAGCCCTTGCCCTGCTGTCGAAAATCGCGACCATCATACTGGCGCACGATGCCGATCGGATTGCAGAGATCCGCGACCAGTATCGGCGCTTCCTCGTAGGCCATGCCCAGCTTCTGGGACTGGCCGCGTCCGACATCGATAACCTCGACCCCACCGGCGCGATGCGATTGGCTACCACGACCATACGCGAAGACATGCTGACTATGGCGCGTATGATCGCGGACGCGGAAAACCAGCATGTCTCGCCATCTATGATCGCCTTTCATGCCGCGTGGCGGGATCTCTACGCCGACAATGCCACCGCTCTGGGACTGACGGAATTGGACGTCATGGAAATTGACGCCACCGTTGTGCAGTACCGCACCGGCGCAATGCCGGGCGACACCGTTCCTGCCGCAGGATAAACGCCAACGCCCTGCATTTGGATAGCTGCCTGTCCAAATGCAGGGGCGCGAAAGCTGATCCCGCCCGCGCCATGGTCGCCCCATGGCCTATACCTCCGATCCACAGCAGCAACTTGGCGATGCCATTCAATATGGCGTCATCGCGTCTGTCGATCATGCCAATGCGACCTGCACCGTCACGCTGGGCGATCTGACCACCGGAGAATTGCCTTGGATCGCCCAGCGCGCGGGTGCGATGCGCTGCTGGTCGCCGCCCTCTGTGGGCGAACAGTGCGTCGTGCTAGCCCCCGAAGGCGATCTGGAAAACGGCTTTGTCGTGCTGGGCCTCTATTCCGACGCCAACCCGCCGCCGTCAAATGATCCTTACGTCGTTCGGCTCGACATGCACGACGGGGCCACGATCAGCTACAATCATTCGACCCATGCTCTCGTCGCGATCCTGCCCGCAGGCGGCATGGCAACGATCGAAGCACCCGGCGGTGCGGTCATCAATGGTCCCGTCACCATCAATGGCTTGCTGACCGTCAATGACGATGTGACGGTCAATGGCACCGCTACCGCGACCGATGACGTCGTCGGCGGCGGCAAGAGTCTCAAAGGCCACAAGCATAGCGACGTTCAGGCAGGCGCCGCCCAAACCGGAGCGCCGGTCTGATGGCTGGCATGTCCCGCCTTTCCGGCGCTGCCCTCGCTGGCATCGATCATATCAGGCAGTCGATCGCCGACATCCTGTCCACCCCGATCGGCACGCGCCTCGGCCGCCGCGAATATGGCTCGCTGATTCCTGACTTGATCGACCAGCCCATGACGGCGGCAAACATCCTGCGGATCTACGCGGCGACCGCTGTCGCCCTGTCGCGCCATGAAGACCGCATTCGGCTGCGACAGGTCGGCATAGCCGCGGGCGAGCGCCCCGGTGCTGCTGTTCTCACCCTCGTTGCAGACCGGACCGATGTGGCCCCGGCCAACGCGCGCACCCGCCTCGTCCTGCCTCTCTCCCTCTGAACCAAGGAAACGATCATGGCTTTCAAACATGGTATCACCCTTATCGAAGTGGCCGATGGGCCGCGCACGCTGACTGCCGTATCCACTTCCATCATCGGTCTGGTCGCCATCGCGGCCGACGCTGATCCCGCCGTCTTCCCGCTCGACCGCCCCGCGCTCATAACCGACGTGGAAAGCGCGATCGGCAAGGCCGGTGTGGACGGCACGCTGGCCCTGTCCCTGCGCGCCATCGCCGATCATGCGCGCCCGATGATCGTCGTGGTGCGCGTGGCCGAAGGCGATGACGCGGCGGAGACCGCCAGCAATGTCATCGGCACCACGGATGCCAATGGCCTCAAGACCGGGATGCAGGCCTTGCTGGCCGCGCAGGCGCAGGTTGGCGTCAAACCCAAGATTCTCGGCACTCCCGGCCTCGAAACGCAGGCCGTCACCACGGCGCTGGGCGTCGTGGCGAAGAAGCTGCGCGGCTTCGGCTACGCGCGCGCCATCGGCGAAACGGTCGGCGCGGCCATCGCCTACCGCGCCAATTTCAGCGCGCGCGAACTCATGCTGCTGATGCCCGATTTTCTCGCGTGGGATACGGCGGCCGACGCGGCCGTCACCAGCTATGCCGCCGCCCGCGCGATGGGCCTGCGCGCCCTGATCGATACCCAGACCGGCCCGCACAAGACGCTGTCGAACGTCGTGGTGGAAGGCGTCGTTGGCCTCACCAAGGATATCCATTGGGATATCGAGGATCAGGCGAGCGAAGCCGGGCTGCTCAATGCCAAGGAAATCACGGCGCTGATCCGCACCGACAGCGGCTATCGCTTCTGGGGCAACCGCACCACCGCCGAACCTGACAGCCAGTTCGTCTTCGAAAGCACCGTGCGCGTGGCCCAGTTGCTGGCTGACACGATCGTCAACGGCATGATGTGGGCGATCGACAAGCCGCTGACCCCGGC
The DNA here is from genome assembly GCF_057809795.1 of Sphingobium sp. FG125. NCBI lineage: Bacteria > Pseudomonadati > Pseudomonadota > Alphaproteobacteria > Sphingomonadales > Sphingobiaceae > Sphingobium > Sphingobium sp. FG125. The sequence continues at coordinate 150,852 of NZ_JBMDKQ010000001.1, read as the reverse complement.
ATTGGCCAAGGACATCATCGAAACCATCAACGGCTTCTTCCGCCAGCTAAAGGGCGCAGGCGTCATCCTGGGCGCGAACGCATGGTTCGATGAAGCCGCCAACAGCGTCGCCAACCTCAAGGCGGGCAAGCTGCGCATCGACTATGATTACACGGTCCCGCCGCCGCTGGAGGATCTGGGCTTCAACCAGCGCATCACCGACAGCTATTTCGCCGATTTCGCCAAGCAGCTGACCGAAGTCGTCTGACGCGACACACCCCGACATCCCTCTATTTGCATAGGAGCCAGCGATGGGACTGCCCCGCATCCTCAAGAACATGAATTTTTACAACGAGGGCTTTGCCTATGGCGGTGAAGCCAAGACCGTCACGCTGCCGACGCTCACCCGCAAGATGGAGGGCTATCGCGGTGGCGGCATGAGTGGCGAAGTCCAGATCGATATGGGCATGGAAGCCATGGAGCTGTCCGCCACCTTCGGCGGCCCGGTCCGTGATGTCCTACGTCAGTGGGGCGCGCCGACCATCGATGGCGTCTATCTGCGCTTTGCCGGTTCCTATCAGCAGGACGATACCAGCGCCGTCGATACGATCGAGGTCATCGTGCGGGGGCGCTATTCCGAAGTCGAAATGGGTGATCAGGAAGTGGGCGAGCCGGGCGAATTCGGCATCACCATGGCGGTTGCCTATTACAAGCTGGTCTGGAACGGGCGCACGGAAATCGAGATTGACCCCCTCAATCTGGTCGAGATCGTCGGCGGCGTGGACCGGACCGCGCAACAGCGCGCCTCCATCGGCATCTTCTGATCCCTGCAGCCCCGCGCAAGTCGCCGGGCCGACCACCCACCTGAAATTAGAGAGAGCATCATGAGCGAACCCACCGATCCCCTTTTCCGCACCGTCACCCTCGACAGCCCAATCCAGCGCGGCGAAACCACGATCGACAAGCTGCAGTTGCGCAAGCCCCGTTCCGGCGAACTGCGCGGCCTGTCGCTGGTCGATCTGGGTCAGCTGAAGGTGGACGCCCTGACCAAGGTGCTGCCCCGCATTACCGTGCCGCCGCTGACTGAAGCAGAAGTCGGGAACATGGAACCGGCAGACCTGCTCGCCTGCGGTGCGGAGATCGGCAGTTTTTTGTTGCAGAAGTCGCAGCGCATGGATGTCCCCGCTCAGTAGATGACGCGATGGCGGACGTGGCGATCATCTTTCACTGGCCGCCCGCCGCCATGGATAAAATGGGCTTGTCCGAACTGATGGGCTGGCGCGAACAGGCCGCGCGCCGCTCCAAACCCCCTGAGAAAACTGGAAAGCGATAATGGCGGACAGGAATCTTCGTCTTCAGATCATCCTTGAAGCGTTGGACAAGGTCACATCACCGCTCAAAAATATCACCGGCGCGTCGTCCGCCGCGCGTCGGGATCTGGCGAAGACGCAAGCCGAACTGAAATCGCTTGATGCCCTGCAGCAGCAGGTCGGCAAATATAAGGCGACCGAAACCCGCTTCGCCGATGACAGCCGGAAATATAAGGAAACCCAGACACGGCTTGCCTCCCTGCGCGAACAGCTGGAGGCAACGGAAAAGCCGACAAAGAAGCTGCGCGATGAGTTCTCTCGCACGGAGAAGCAGGCCGCCCAATTGACCGCGCGAATCGACACCGGCGGCGCTGAACTGCAGCAGCTGTCGGGTAAGCTGTCGGCCGCTGGGATCGACGTTGCCGACCTTGCCACCCATGAAAGCCGTCTTGCCGATCGAACCGCCGATGCCAATCAGGCGCTCCGTCAGCAGACTGCCCAGCTTGAGAAGGTGGCGCAGGCCACCCGCAACACGCAAAAGCTGAACGATGTCAGCCAGAAGGCCACCGGCATGGGGCTGGGCATGGTCGCCGCTGGGACCGCCGCCGGTGCGCCGATCGTGATGGCGACGAGGCAGGCAATGACGCTGGAAAGCGCCATGGCGGACGTCCGTAAGGTCGTGGACTTCCCGACCCCCGAAGCGTTCAACCAGATGTCCAACGACATATTGGACATGAGTACGCGGATCCCAATGGCGGCGGAAGGGATTGCCCAGATCGTTGCCGCTGCTGGGCGCGCGAACGTCCCACGTGACGAACTGATGCGCTTTGCCGAAGATGCGGCCAAAATGGGCGTGGCGTTCGACAGCACGGCCGAACAGGCGGGCGAAGCCATGGCCAAATGGCGCACGGCGTTTGGCCTGCCGCAAAGCGGCGTGGTGGATCTCGCCGATCAGATCAACGCGCTCACCAACAGCTATGGCGGCAATGTCGGCGCAGTGACCGAAATGGTGACGCGGATCGGCCCGCTGGGCAAGGTCGGCGGCCTTGCCGCCTCGCAGATCGCGGCGATGAGTCAGGTCTTGTCCAGCGTCGGCGTGGAATCGGAGATAGGCGCTACCGGTATCAAGAACATGATGCTGGCGCTGACCAAGGGGACATCGGCGACGAAATCGCAGCAGGCGGCTTTCAAGGAACTAGGCTTGGACGCCGTGCAGATGTCGAAGGACATGCAGAAGGACGCGGGCGGCGCGATCACCAATGTCCTCGAGCGTATCCAGAAACTGCCAAAGGAAGCGCAGGCCGGACTGCTCACCGAATTGTTCGGGTCGGAAAGCGTTGCCGCCATCGCGCCGATGCTGACCAGCCTCGATCAGCTGAAAACAAACTTCGGCATGGTCGGTGACCGCAGCAAATACGCCGGGTCGATGAACAAGGAATTTCTGTCGGCCATCGCCACCAGCGAAGGCGCGACCGGGCTTGCGACCAACGGACTGTCGGCGCTCAATATCACCATGGGGCAATTTCTCCTGCCTACCGTCGTGAAGGTGGCGAGCTACATCAGTTCGGCCTCTGCCGCCATGCGTGGCTGGGCGCAGGAACACCCGATGCTGGCAAAGGGCATCATGATCTTCATGGGGGCCGGGTCGGCGCTCCTGATCCTGCTGGGCGGCCTTGCGCTTGCATTCGCCGCCTTGACTGCTGCTGCCGCGCCCCTGGGCATCGCCTTGGGGCCGTTGCTGCTGATCGTCGCAGCCATCGCCGCCGTCGCCGCTGCCGCCTATCTGATTTACGACAATTGGGGCGCGATCTCCGCGTGGTTTGGCGACCTGTGGGAAGGCGTCAAGGCTGTGGTCAGCGGGGCGATCAGCTTCCTGATCGACGCTTTCCTGACCTTCACCCCGCTTGGCCTCCTGATCGGGGCGTTCGCGCCCGCGCTGGGCTATCTGCGCAATCTCGATTTCGCCGGTTTCGGCCGCAACCTGATCGACGGCTTGATCCGGGGCATCACCAGCAGGCTCGCCGCGCTCAAATCCACCATCGTCAACGCGGCCAATTCCGTCGCCAATTGGTTCAAGGAAAAGCTGGGTATTCATTCGCCGTCCCGCGTCTTCGCCGGGCTGGGCGGCTTCGTCATGGCCGGGCTGGATCAGGGACTGGCGGCGAATACGTCCGGGCCGCTTTCGCGAATTAGCGATCTGTCGGGGCAGATGACGCGGGCGTTGAGCATTGGGGCTGTCGGGACGGCCATGGCAACAGCATCGCCAGCAGCTGCGCAGTTGCCGGGCAGCGCTGCCGCTGGTGCGCCGCAAGCGCCACCCCGGACCTACAACCTGCATTTCCACGGCGTCACCGGTGATCCGCAGGACATCGCCGACGCAGTCCGTGAAGCCCTGGAAAAGATCGAGCGCGATCGGCGCGGTCGCGGCTTCGGCGACGAATGAGCGGCCTGACACGAGGACAAAGACTATGCGCGTGAAAGTAGGAAATCAGTGGTTCGAATGTGCGCCGGGACGCCCAATCGCTGTTGAACTCACTCCGGCAGACCGCACCAATATCGCTAACATGGCGGAAAAGGCTACGCGATACGGCCAGTTTCATAAAGGCGACGACGCCGAAACGGCAACGTCAAAGATGGCATGGATGGCGGATTAGCGACTATGCACCTGATGGCTTTGGGCATGTTCCTGTTCGAAATCGGAACGCTGGCCCACGATGAAATGCAGCGCAAAACCGACTGGCAACACGCTCGGTCTGCCCGCGTCGGCGCGCGCGATGCCACGCAATTCACCGGCCCCGGCGATGAAACGATCAGCCTGTCGGGTACGGTCTATGCCGAAATCGCTGATGGCCGCGTGTCACTCGATGATCTGCGGTCCATGGCCGACGATGGCGAGGCGCTGCCCTTGGTCGACGGCACCGGCACCGTCTATGGCAACTTCGTCATCACCGCGATTGATGAACGCCATGCCTTTATGATGGCCGATGGCCGCGCGCGGCGCATCGATTTTGGCATCGACCTTCTGCGGGTAGATGATCCGGCGGCCCGTAACAGCGTCCAGGCGACGGGATGAGCGAAAAGATCAGCAACATCGCCGACTGGCGCGTAACGATGGACGGCAAGGATCTTTCGGACCGCCTGCGCCCGCGCCTGGTCTCTCTGTCCATATCCGAAAAGCGCGGCGACGAAGCCGACCAGCTGGATATTGTGCTGAATGACACGGACGGCCAATTGGGCATCCCGAAGGAAGGGGCGGTCCTGCACGTGCAGCTTGGCTGGAAACAGGGCTGCAACGTGACCGTGGGTCTGATAGACAAGGGTAGCTTCAAAGTGGACGATGTGTCGCATAGCGGACCGCCCGATCAGATCACAATCAAGGCGCGCGCGGCCGACTTCACCAGCCAGATCCGCAACCGCCACCAGCAAAGCTGGAAGAACACGACGCTGGGCGCGGTGCTAAAGGACGTCGCCGGGCGCAATGACCTGACGCTGAAGATCGCCGCCGATCTGGCATCGATCGCGCTGCCCTCGATCAGCCAGAGCCGCGAAAGCGATATCGCCTTCCTGCGGCGTCTGGGGCGGGAGAATGACGCGGTGGCCACCATCAAGGACAAGCGCCTGATCTTTGCGCGCAAGGGCGCAGGCGCGACCACCAGCGGCAAAGCATTGCCCACGTTGACGATCCGCCGCGCCGATGGCGATCGTCACAATTGGCAGCGGCAGAAGCGCGACGGGCAGGAGGGCGTGACGGCCAGCTGGCACGACAAAAAGGGGGCGAAACGTCAGACCTTCACCGTGGGCAAGGCAGATGGGGCAAAGACGCTCCGCAAGGTCCATGCCGATGAAGCATCGGCAAAGCGCGCGGCAAGGGCGGAATGGGACCGACTCAAGCGGGCACCGGAAACCCTGGACATGAAACTGGCGCTGGGCCGCGCCGACACCATCCCCGAAGCCCGCGTGAAGGTCAGCGGCTACAAGGATCAGATCGACGCGGCGACGTGGCTAATTGCGGAGGTGACGCATCGGCTCGATAAGGCGGGCGGCTACACAACCGACGTGAAGATGGAGATTGCGCCTTAGAGTTACGTATCTATTTGCGCATTCCGTTTGACTTTTACAGGGCAATGTGCAAATAATTGCGCATGGAACGGGACAGTAAGAAGATCGTGAAGCGCCTTGTCGCGGACGGGTTTGAACTGGTGAGTATCGCCGGATCGCACCACAAATTTCGCAAGGGCACTATCACCGTAATCGTGCCGCACCCGAAAAAAGATCTGCCAACTGGCACCGCGCGCAGCATAGCTAAGATGGCGGGCTGGATCGATTAAGGGCCAAGGAGGGCCGAATATGCATTATTTCTACGCCATCGTGCATAAGGACGATGATAGCGCCTATGGCGTTGAGTTTCCCGATGTTCCAGGCTGCTTTTCGGCGGCCGATGACAAAAGTGATATTGTACCCAACGCGATCGAGGCCTTGTCACTCTTCTTTGAAGATGTACCCATGCCACCCGAAACCCTGGACAGCATTCATATGGCGAACATGCCGATCCCGCCTGAAGGCGCGTTCGTCGTGATGGTCCCCTATATTCGCAACACCGGCAAGCTGGCGAAGGTCAACCTGTCCATGGATCGCGCCATGCTCGATGCGATCGACAGTGCCGCTGCTATGCGCAAGCTGACCCGTAGCGCCTTTGTGACGCAGGCCGCCCGCAATGAGATTGAAGGGCGGCACTGATCTGTCAGCCGCGTGGAGTCGATTTCGACTATTTGCTGAGGTCGAGGCCAAATTTTTGGCCCAAGGTGTAAAAGCCCGCAACGCATGAAATCGTCATTGCCGTCGCTTGTTGCAAACCGTCCTTATATGACTGAATTTTCGATGGACGGGTGTCGCCGTCTATAACTTCCATCATGGTTTGCAGCGCAGCGGCTTTTAGACGGTAACTGGATTCGCACGCTGATGCAGCCTCTTTCGCCGCATCTTGGTCTTGATCTGACAAAGATGGGGGAACATTGAGGCGGGTCATCATGTCTGCCGAATTCGCGCACTCTTTCTGGCTCTCGCGTGCGGCAGCATATGCATCTACAGTCGTTGCTGTACCCTTTGCTACTTCCCCTAAAGAACTGACAGCCTTGCTGCTTGCCTCGTCGCAATTTTTCCCATGTGCTAATATATTCGTCCAATAACCTCGGAAAAAGGTGCTGTTCACCGAGCGATATTGCTCTGCGTTGGCCTCATCTGCTTTTACTTCGGTTTGTAGTTGTGGCGCGGACGGCTTTTTAGTGTCGCCTTTGCCCTTCTCGGGCACGGGAATGACAATGCCAGTTACTACGAATAGCGCCAGAGCGACGCCGAAACCGCTCAGCGCCCGCTTGCGCGTTCCCATTCGTAGTTTTGGCATCGGTCGGATCAGCGCAACCACCGATGCACAGAACACAACTAAGCACGCCAGCAGCGTGCAGAATGCGATTACGTCTCTCACTTGTCCCCCAAGGCAATTGCGGTCAGGTGCGCCGAATCACACCGACCACGCGGCCGAAAACAGACATTTCACCATCGACCGCCATTTCATCGCTAACCTGCTGATTGTCGGCCATCAACTTATAGTTGCCATCGGGCAGAGCGCGCACACGCTTGATTGTGCCCAGACCGCCATAGAACAGCGCCCATATGCCTTCCTGCTCATCAATGGATCTGCGTGAACGGTCGATGATGACGATGTCGCGATCGTTGATCGTCGGATACATCGAATCACCGCGCGGCCGGGCGATCGTCAGGAACTTCGCTGGAGCGTCGGTAAATTGGCGGACCCATGATTCAGGCATCCACTGGGACGCGGCATGGACCGGTAATTCATCCGAATATGCTGATCCCATGCCAATTGCGAGATCCACCTCCTCGATCTTGATGAGGCCCATCTCTTCCGCAATATCTTCTCTGGAAGGGGTAATTATCGCATCTCTATCAGGATCGTCGCTTTCGCCGATCAGATATTCTGGCGACGTCCGAAGCGCTTTCGCGATTTTGAAAAGATGCGTTGATCCCCTCGATTCTCCCCGTGCCAGCTTTCCGATCATGGATGAGGAAACGCCAACATCCTGAGCCAAGCGGGTTTGCGATAAGCCTCGCACCGCCATGATTTGTATCAGTCGATCAGGGATGATCACCATCCTGACCACTTACAACTTAGGTTGCCACTATGACATGAGAGAATAGTGGTTGACGACAGCAACCAAGGTTGCCATAAGGCTACTATGGTTGCTCCACTCACCCCCTTCGAGGCACTGCGCCTAGCTACCAACACCTTGGGTTCCCAAGGAAAAATGGCGCGTGTTTGCGGTGTGTCATCCACCGCAGTCTGGAAATGGCTGCAATCTGGCAAAAGGCTTCCCGCTGAACATGTTTTGGCGGTCGAAGCCGCGACAGGCGTATCTCGCCTCCTCCTTCGCCCCGATATCTATCCCCTTTCTAAAGCACCGCAGGGCATCGACCCCGGCGAAGACTGTGGCGGCATCATACCCGCGCGCCTCGTCACCGTCGCTTGCGAACAGGAAAGCAAAACGCAACGAAAGGATGCTGCCTGATGCACGTCATCGCCATGTCCGCGCGCCAATGCGGAAAATCTTTCACCCATGCCGAACATCTCGAAGTCGCGCTGTTCAATGTATTGTTCGATGCGGCACGCCCCATGATCCCCAGCGATCTTGAGATGAAGCTGCGCTGCACCCGCCGCGACCTGTTCCGCGCCATCACCGCGCAATACCGGCTCGGCAACGTGCGTCGGGGTCAACCGGTGGAACTGACTAAATCGGGACATATCGCCATCGCGGCGCGCAGCTTTGCCGGTGCAGCGGCGGTGGCAGCATGATGCGCAACGCCTATCGCCTGCGCGGTCGCTTCGCCGCGGAACAGACATTCGAGGTGCCGGAGGAACTGACGGCGCGCGATGAACCCGCCCCGGCTGTCGAACTGCCGCGCTGGTACAGCCTCGCCTGCTTTCTCCTCATAAGCAGCAGCACCCTATTCGCCATGTGCGCCATCGGGAGGCCAGGGGCATGATGTCCGCTCTTGTTCGACACGACGGCATCGCCATGCCGCTCGACACCTTCATCGACGCCTATCGCATGGTGTGTGTCGATCGATTCGCCCTGCCCAATCTGACGAGCGACGCCCGTCTGATGACGGTCGATCCCACCGGCACTGTTTTGGAAGACTGCCGCGCCAATCAGATCGATTTGCCCAATATGGCGGCCTTCCGTCTGATCGAAGGCCAACAGGAAATCGCCCCCTGCCACGGTTGCGGCACGTCTGCCGATGAAGGCGATATCTGCGAAAGCTGCAGCGAGGGAGATTGGGGCTGGTGACCAAGATCCGTGCGCCTCTATCATTCTCTCTCGCCATCACGACCGTTATCGGCGTGGTGGGCTGGGCAGATGCTGGACGCATCACGCGTCGCGCCAATCGGACTCTGCGCCATTGGAGCGAAAGCGACCGCAAGGGCACCCCGACGCTCGATCAGGCCATCGCCTTGGACCGCGCCTTTATCGCGGCTGGCGGCGACTATGCGCCGATCCTCGAAAGCTATGCCCTGCAACTCGACGTCACCCTCGCTGCATCCTTGGCCTGCCGCGCAGCCCTCGGCGAAGACATTGCGGCAGCCTCCCGCGAAACCGCCGACGCAATAGGCGCCAGCATTCAGATCATTCAGCCCGGTGCGTCCCCGACCGCTGTGCATCGCGCCATCGCCGAAACGGAAGAAGCCGGGGTCCGCTTGACCCGCCTTCTGGGTCGACTCAAATCCTTCTTGCCCGGCAATGGGGTCGCGCAGGAATATAGCGGGGGACGCTAAGAATGTCGGGACGACCTAATCAAATGCCTCATGTGACCTGCCCTGCCTGTGGCGGACGCGCCTTTGCGCGCGCCATCGGTAAGCGCAGTGCGACCTATCGCGAACTCTATTATCATTGCCGCAACCCCGACGCCTGCGCGCACGAGTTTGTGGTGTCGATGGAGGCTGTCCGCACGATCAAGGTCAGCCGCTTCCCCAAGCCGCTCATTGCCCTGCCGATCACCCAATGGCACGCCGCTGCCAACGACCGCGCTGCAAATGACGATGATGGCCCGCCCTCGCATCCCGTCGCTCAAACGATACTCAGCTAGGCCGACGCGGGCGTAAGCGCCCGCGCTCCCTGTCTCAAGCCAATCCATTCGGCACCCCCGCTGCCGGAAACGCCCTTTCCTTGCCCTCTATTTTCGGGAGTTTCAAACATGCGTCACGCCACCTTGTCCCGCTCCGTCGCATCGACGCCGGTCGTCCAGCCGTGGGACTATGTTGCCATGCGCCGGAAGGCCGCTGGACTGTCCATCGAACAAGTCGCGCAGGCGCTGGGCGGTCGAGCCTATGAACGCCATCTGCGCCTGCTTGAAACCCCGAACATTCGCGTCCGCATCCTTGCAGATCTGAACGTGGCACTGCCGTTCAGCGCAGACGTCTATCGCCAACTGGCCGACCTGCCCCCGCATCAGCATCCGCGACTGTGCCTGCACTGCGGGTGGGACGACCATAGCACCCTGCCTGATGATCGCGACGGCTACATCACTTGGTCGCGCGAAGACGAAGCCATCTGCACCCGCTGCGAACAGCAGGCCGCCGCGTGAGCCGCTTTGTCCGCGTCATCCTGATCATAGCCTGCATACTCGCCGCGCCCTTCATCATCGCCTGGGCGCTCACCAACCAGAAGGGAAACTGACATGTCGGAAAAGAACGTCGCAGCGGATCAGCTGCGCCTGCTGATCGAGCGCATCGAACGCCTGGAAGAGGAAAAGAAGGGCATCGGCGACGACATTAAGGATGTCTACTTGGAGGGCAAATCGACCGGCTACGATCCGAAAATCATGCGCCAGATCGTCGCCCTGCGGAAGATGGCTCCGCACGACCGGCAGGAAATGGAAGCCATACTCCAAACCTATCTGGCCGCCCTCGGCATGGAGTGATGTGCAACGCCCGGCATCCTGCCGGGCGTCCGTCCAACTGCGCGGAGTTGACCGCGCGCCACCCGCATAAGGAATACCGTCCCATGGGACAACACCGCCCCCTCGACCCAGCCGTCGCGCGCATAGTGGAAGCCCTCGCCGACCTGATGGTCGATCGCGACATCACGCGCCTGCGCGCCGCCACGCCCACCCCCGCCGCCCAGCGCGCGGCGACCACGATTGATCAATGAAGCCCGGTCTGCCCTCGATCTGCGACTGTCCGACATGTCGGACACTGGATCGTGCGCACCCCAATGAGGGCCGGCAGTTCGCCATGTTTATAGCGGCACCGCCTCGCAAAAGCAGGTCTGCATCGATGAAGGGCGCACGCTAGAGCATGCGGACCATCCTCTACGCCCGCTTTTCATCGGATCTGCAAAACCCACTCTCGACCGCCGACCAGCTGGCGTCGATGCAGGAACGCGCCGCCCGCGAAGGCTGGACCGTCATCGACACCTATTTCGATGATGAGGTCAGCGGTCGCGCAGGCATCAGCGAAATGCAGCGCCCAGGCTTGAATGCCATGCTCGCGCGCGTCGAGCGCGGCGACGTCGATCAAATCCTCGCCGAAGCAACAGACCGGATCGCCCGGCACATCGGCGACGCGCACGCCATCCGTGAGCATTTGGAGCATTTCGGCGCGCGTCTGTTCACGCTCAGCGACGGCTATGTCGATGAAATCACCGGCACCATCAAAGGTTTGATGGATGCACGATTCCTGAAGGATCTGGCCGAGAAAATTAAGCGCGGCCAACGCGGCCAGCATGGGCGCGGCTTCAATGCTGGCGGCCTCGCCTACGGCTATAACGTCGTCAAAAAAATCGGCGACGATGGGGAGATTGTGCGCGGTATCTTGGAAGTGAATGAGGAAGAAGCGGCGATCGTGCGCCGCATATTTGACGACACGATCGCAGGCGTATCCGCCCGCGCGATCGTCAAGGCGCTGAACGAAGAGGGCGTCCCCTCTCCCAGCGGGAAGCTATGGGCGACAAACGTGATCCACGGCGACCGCATACGGGCGAACGGCATCCTGCGAAACAATATCTATCGTGGTGTCATGGTTTATGGCCGCACACGCCGCGTCTATCATCCCAAAACCCGCCGATATGTGGCGCGCGTCAACCCGGTGAGCGAATGGCGCTTCATGGAAGTGCCGCATCTCCGCATCGTCAGCGACGAACAATGGGCGACGATCGAGGAACGCTATTCCGCCTTTGACGGCGATATTCGCAAGCTGGAAAAGCGACCCAAGCGCCTCCTGTCGAAGCTCGGCAAATGTGGCGAATGCGGCGGCACATGGACCGTTATCGGCCCTGACAAATGGGGCTGCTCTGCGCGCAAGGCCAAGGGCATCTGCACCAATACCCGCACCATATCCACGCGGCTCTATGAGCAGCGTGTGTTGGGCCAGATCAAGCACATCCTGCTAGATCCCGAAGCCGTCGCGCTCTTTGTAGACCGCTACAACATCGGGATCCGCAAACGTCAGGCAGAAGCCGGCGCGAATCGCGCGCCGTTGGAACGCAAAGCGGCAGACCTCAAAAGCAAAATCACGCGCTTGGTCGATGCAATTGCGGACGGCGCGGGCGAATTTCACGAGGTGAAGGATCGCCTGCGCACAGCCCGCGCCGATCTAGCAGACGTCCAGCGCCAGCTTGCGACGATGGATGAAGCGGTGCCGCTCGAATTGTCGAGCGATCTGGCTGACCGCTACCGCCTCTACATCGCCGAACTGGACGCAGCCCTTGCAACCGAAGGCACCGCCAGAGAGCGCGCCGCATCCGCCATTCGCGAATTGATCGACACCATAACCCTGACCCCCAATGCCGAAGGTCGCGGCGTGGAAATCCAAGTCACTGGCCGCATGGCCAACATCATCAACCTAGCAAAGAACGCTGGATAGGTATCTTTCCGTCGGGAGCGTTCCTCCGCTACCATTTTTCCTATATTCAGCCGTCACCATCTTCGCCGCCTGAGCCGCCAGCTTTGCCGCGTCGATTGCGGCCGGATCAGCCTGATTGCGGATACCTGCGCGAGACGAGAGCCGCACACCCAACCACGTAAATCGCGTTGCCCGGAACGGCACATCCCGTCATGCGATTTGCTATTTGCCACTGCCTGCCCTACATAGGCGTGGCTACAGTCGCAAATCGACGGTTTTCGGCGCTTTGCGGCACCTACTTCCTTCTTTCCCTGCCCCTTAGCAACCCGGCGCGTCCACACGGGGTTCGCCGCACAGAAAGAAGGAATACCAAATGAGCAGCATCACTGGCGTCGTCAAGTTCTTCAACGCCGACAAGGGCTATGGCTTCATTGCCCCCGACAATGGCGGTGCAGACGCATTCGTTCACATCAGCGCCGTCGAGCGCGCTGGCCTGGCTACCCTGCGTGAAAAGGACCGCGTGTCCTATGATCTGGAGCAGGACAAGCGCGGCAAGATGGCTGCGGTGAACATCGCCCACGCTGAATAATTCAGACGGCCGGATCGGGCGCGGGGGTCATCCTTCGCGCCCGGCCCATTCATCCTTTTGATTTTGAGGAGAGCCTCATGGCCGTTACCGACTATCACAGCCTCGCCGCGCAGGCCCGCACCGACGCCGACGCCGCGACCCTGGCCAATGTCCGTGATCGCTGCCTCCGCGCCGAAGCCGCCTGGCTGGCCATGGCCCAGCGCCAGGACCTGACCGACACCGCCCGCGCCCGCCGCGAAACCGCCGCTGCCGACGCCCGCGCCGAACGGCTGGCCGACGCCGCCGAGTAATTCATCCGCTCTCTTTGTTGTCCGCTCTGCCGGAACCCATGGCGTCGCCGCCCGTTGACTGGCCGACATCTTGGACACCAACAAAGGAGCCACCCCATGATCCGCACCCTGATTTTCGGCGCTATCGCCGGTTATGTCGGCAAGAAGCTGTATGACGACGGCAAGCTGGACCAGTTTCGCGACGATCTCGTCAGCCGCTATAACCAGGCCAAGGCCGACCTGTCCGACCAGCGCGCAGCCGACACCAAAGTCTCTACGCCGGTGAGCCACACCGCCACGCCGCTGGTGTCCTGATGCGCAAGCCCCTTCTGGCGGTTGCCCTGGTCGCTATGCTCCCGCTGGGAGCCTGCGTCTCCGACGGTGGCGGCAATCGTGGCTATGGCTATGACCGCCCCAATGATCGTCGCGGCCCGCCCCGCTACCAACGCCGCCCCATCCGCGACGATGAACAGATTTATCGTGATCGCGACGGCCGCTATTATTGCAAGCGTGACGACGGCACGACCGGCACGATCGTCGGCGCCATCGCTGGCGGCGTGCTGGGCAATGTCATCGCTCCGGGAGGCTCCAAAACCCTCGGCACGATCTTGGGCGGCGGTGCCGGCGCACTGGCTGGCCGGGCCATCGACAGGAATGACGTCAACTGCGAATGACGCAAAAAAAGGGCGCGGGATTTCGATCCCGCGCCCCTTCTATTGCATGACGCTGAATTACAGCTTGCCGGTCAGTTCCGGCACGACCTTGAACAGATCGCCCACCAGACCGATGTCGGCCACCTGGAAGATTGGCGCGTCCTCATCCTTGTTGATCGCGATGATGGTCTTGCTGTCCTTCATGCCCGCCAGATGCTGGATCGCCCCGGAAATGCCGACCGCGACATAGACTTCGGGTGCTACGATCTTGCCGGTCTGCCCGACCTGATAGTCGTTGGGGACATAGCCCGCATCGACAGCCGCACGGCTTGCGCCCACAGCTGCACCCAGCTTGTCAGCCAGCGGGAAGATCACTTCCTCGAACGTCGGCCCGTCCTTGAGTGCACGACCACCCGACACGATGATCTTGGCGCTGGTCAGTTCGGGACGCTCCAGCTTGGCGATTTCGGCACCGACGAAGGACGACAGCCCCTTGTCGCCGGTCGAGGCCACGGCTTCCACCGTCCCCGAACCGCCATCGCGTTCAGCCTTTTCGAACGCCGTACCGCGAACGGTGATGACCTTCTTGGCGTCCTTGCTCTTGACCGTCGCGATCGCGTTGCCGGCATAGATCGGCCGCGTGAACGTGTCCTCGCTTTCGACCGACAGGATGTCGCTGATCTGCATCACGTCGAGCAGAGCCGCGACACGCGGGGCGATATTTTTGCCGTTGCTGGTGGCGGGCGCGATGAAGGCGTCATGATGCCCCATCAGTTCCACGATCAGCGGCGCGACATTTTCGGCCAGCGCATGGCCAAAAGCCGCGTCGTCAGCGACATGGACCTTGCCCACGCCTGCAATCTTCGCCGCCGCATCGGCAACGGCGCTGACGCCTTCGCCAACGACCAGCAGATGGACTTCACCCAGCTTGGCAGCGGCGGTGACGGCAGACAGGGTGGCGTCCTTGACGGCCCCGCCCTCATGTTCAACCCAGACGAGCGTTTTCATGCGGCAACTCCCATGGCCTTGAGCTTGGCAACCAGTTCATCGACATCGGCGACCTTGACGCCGGCGGTGCGTTTGGGCGGTTCGACGACCTTGAGCGTCTCCAGCCGCGCGCTGATATCGACGCCATAATCGGCAGGCGTCTTCTGCGCCAACGGCTTGCTCTTCGCCTTCATGATGTTGGGCAGCGAAGCATAGCGCGGTTCGTTCAGGCGCAGGTCGGTGGTGATGATCGCAGGGGTGGACAGCTTGACCGTCTCCAGCCCGCCATCGACTTCGCGGGTCACCGACACGCTGTCGCCCTCAACCTCGACCTTCGATGCGAACGTGCCCTGCGGCAGGTTCAGCAGCGCGGCCAGCATCTGGCCGGTCTGGTTGCTGTCATCGTCGATTGCCTGCTTGCCCAGGATGATCAGGCCGGCGCCTTCCTCTTCCTGCACCTTGGCAAGCAATTTCGCGACGCCCAGCGGCTCGACCTCATCATCGGTCTGGATCAGGATCGCCCGGTCAGCGCCCATCGCCAGCGACGTGCGCAGCGTTTCCTGCGCCTTGGCGACGCCGATCGACACAGCGATCACTTCGGTCGCCACGCCCTTTTCCTTCAGACGGATGGCTTCCTCGACCGCGATCTCGTCAAACGGGTTCATGCTCATCTTGACGTTCGCCAGATCAACACCCGTTCCGTCGGCCTTGACGCGCGGTTTTACGTTATAATCGATCACCCGCTTCACGGGGACAAGGATCTTCATTTCAACATCCTCCACTGTAAATGCCAACACGGGCGCGGGCAGCCCGTAACCGGACTACCCGCACCCCTTTTGGTGTCAGTTCAGGTGAAAAGCGGCCTCAGGCTGCCTTCCTCACTTCTGCCACGATCTTGCGCGCTGCATCGCCCAGATCGTCCGCTGGGACGATGGCTAGGCCCGAAGCCGCGAGAATATCCTTGCCCTGCTGGACATTGGTGCCTTCCAGGCGAACCACCAGCGGAACCGACAGGTTCACTTCCTTGGCCGCCGCAACGATACCATCGGCGATGATGTCGCACTTCATGATGCCGCCGAAGATGTTGACCAGGATGCCCTTGACCGCCGGGTCCTGCAAAATGATCTTGAACGCAGCCGTCACCTTCTCGGTCGTAGCGCCGCCGCCGACGTCCAGGAAGTTCGCGGGGAATTCGCCGTTCAGCTTGATGATGTCCATCGTCGCCATGGCCAGGCCAGCGCCGTTGACCATGCAGCCAATGTTACCGTCCAGCTTGATATAGGCGAGGTCATATTTGGACGCTTCGACTTCGGCTGCATCTTCCTCGGTCAGGTCGCGCAGTTCGGCGATGTCCTTATGACGGAACATCGCGTTGCCGTCGAAACCGACCTTCGCGTCCAGCACCAGCAGATTGCCCTGCTTGGTCAGCGCCAGCGGATTGACTTCAATCTGCTCGGCATCGGTGTCGAGGAACGCGGCATAAAGCGACGAGGCAACCTTGGACGCCTGCTTGGCGAGATCACCGGTCAGGCCCAGCGCAGCGGCGATCGAACGGCCATGGTGCGGCATGAAGCCGGTCGCGGGATCGACCGAGAAGCTGTGGATCTTTTCAGGCGTCGAATGGGCGACTTCCTCAATGTCCATGCCGCCTTCGGTCGACACGACGAACGCGACTTCGCTGCTGCCACGATCGACCAGCAGAGCCAGGTAGAATTCCTTGTCGATGTCGGCGCCGTCGGTGATGTACAGGCGGTTGACCTGCTTGCCAGCGTCGCCGGTCTGGATCGTCACCAGCGTGTTGCCCAGCATGTCGGTCGAGTGGGCCTTGACCTCATCCAGATTGAAGGCGAGGCGAACGCCGCCCTTGGCTTCGGCGGGCAGTTCCTTGAACTTGCCCTTGCCGCGGCCACCGGCGTGGATCTGCGACTTCACGACATAGAGCGGTCCGGGCAGCTTCTTGGCAGCCTCGACAGCTTCCTCGACCGAGAAGGCGGCATAGCCGGCGGCGATCGGCGCGCCATATTTCGCGAGCAGTTCTTTCGCCTGATATTCATGAATATTCATGGAGCGTGCCGTCCTTTTCCGTCGAACCGTGATGGCGACGGCTAAAGCACAGACAGGATTGCAGGGCCAGTATGATTTCGCAAAACGACTTTGCAAAATTGCAAAACCCTTGCGAAGCGCTGGCCCGGATTATTGCAAAATAGGGCTTAAAAAGCGCAGCCAATCGCTGCCTTGCTGGTGACCAGGAAAATCTCTGGATCCTCCAGCGCACGCACCTTGTAGAGGAAGCGATCGACGCTCATCTCGCCCATGTGAGACTTGCGGAGCGAGGCGAGCGACTGGAGCCGCCGGAACTGCATCAGGCTCAGCCGATCGACCATGCGTTCGGCCATGCAGCCCGCCATCCGGGGCGACAATCCAGCTTCCAGCAACCCCGTGCGTAGACGCGATTCGGGGGAGACGGTGGCGCAGGAGGCCAGCAGGGATGCAGTAAGGCCGCAGGCGGCGGCACGGAAAGCGATGGCTGTCATGGACCCTTCATGGCAACACATGCCTGAACGCAGCATAAATGCGCCGCAGCGCGGTGCGCAGAGGATGGCAGCATCATGGACAAATTTTTCGCAGCCCTGTCGCACCGGGTCGCCAGTTGGGCCGGGCAGCCGCTGGCCTTCATATTGGCAAGCGCCGTCGTGCTGGTCTGGATAACGACCGGGCCGATCTTCGACTATTCTGATACTTGGCAACTGGTCATCAATACCGGCACCACCATCGTCACCTTCCTGATGGTGTTCCTGATCCAGAATGCGCAAAATCGCGATGGATCAGCGATCCAGGCGAAACTGGACGAACTGATCCGCGCCGTGGACAATGCCCGCAACGATTTTATCGGCATCGAACATCTGACCGAAGATGAATTGCAACGGATCAAGGCGGTGCTGGAAAAGGAATGTGGCGACGACGCCGCCCATCATCTGGCGATCGCGCGGTTGCTGGAGCGCCGCTGACGCCCGCCCCACTCAATGGGCGCGGACGATCAGCTTTGCATTTTCCTGCCGGTAAGCGTCGATCTGCTCGATATAGCGCTGCGCCAGATGCTCGTATGCGCTCCGCCCCTCCTGTGAGGGGCTGGCCTGCGCCTTGATCAGCGACATCTGCTGACGATGCAGCAGATAATTAACGTCCGTCTCCATAGTCATTTCGCCCTCCTCCGGTATCTTGCCTAGAAGAATTGGTCGATTATTGGCTCCCTCGCGCTCGACACATCCAAGAAAGCAGTAGGGTTATACCATAGGAATCGCGCCTTGGCGAACCCGCCTAACGCTTTGATGGCGCAACCCAGCGCAGGACGATATAGCCCGCCAGCGCCGATGCCAGCGACCCCATCAATATGCCGCCCTTGGCCTCTTCGATCAGCAGCGCCGATCCGGGGAAGGCCAGCGCCCCGATAAACAGGCTCATGGTAAAGCCAATGCCGCACAGCATCGCCATGCCATAAACCTGGGTCCAGTTGGCACCTGTCGGCCGCTCCGCAATGCCCAACCGCGTCGCAATCCAGACACTGCCGAATATGCCGATCTGCTTGCCCAAAAACAGGCCGAGCGCGACGCCCAGCGGTAACGGAGCCAGCAGCGCGCCGAACACCTGCGCGTTCAATGTCAGCCCGGCATTGGCAAAGCCGAACAATGGTACGATCAAATAGGCGCTCCAGGGATGCACGCCATGCTCCAGCTTGTGCAGCGGACTATCGACCGCATCAGGCGCGCCAGGTGTGCAGCGGATGGGGATCGTCATCGCAGCGAGCACGCCAGCTACCGTCGCATGGACCCCCGACAAGAGCATCAGATACCAGAGCAGCGCAAAGCCGATGAGATAGGGGATCAGCGCCTTCACTCCCGCCCGGTTCATGCCGACCATCACCGCCAGCACCGCCGCCGCACCGCCAAGCGCCGCCAAGTCCAGTCCCTGCGTATAGACAAGCGCGATGATGGCAACCGCACCCATATCGTCGACAATCGCCACAGCCGTCAGGAACAATTTGAGCGAGGCTGGCGCACGATCGCCCAGCAACGCCAGCACGCCGATGGCAAAGGCAATGTCGGTCGCGGCGGGAATCGCCCAGCCATTGGCCAGTTCCGCCTGCCCGCCGGTGACCGCCAGATAGACCAGCGCCGGAACCCCCATGCCCGCGATCGCCGCAATGATCGGCAGCCGCCGCCGTTCCCAGGTGGACAGCCCCCCGTCCAGAAACTCCCGCTTGATCTCCAGCCCGACCAGCAGGAAGAAAATCGCCATCAGCCCGTCATTGATCCACAGATGCACCGTCATCGGTCCCAGCTTCGGGGTCAGGACCGGCCCGATTTCTGCATGGATGATGTCATGATAGAAATGCCCGCCGCCGCCCGGCAGATTGGCGATCAGCATAGCCAATGCCGCCGCGATCATCAGCAATACCGCGCTGCCTGCCTGTCCCGCCAGAAATTCGCGCAATACTGATGGGCGTGGCTTTGTCATTCTTCGGTTCATCCTGTTTTATCGCGGCCCTTTTGCATAAATTGCGCAAAAGACTTGGAAGCTGCTGACACCAATGCCATCCTTTCCCTTGTCGAGGCATGGGGGTCAAGGCTTTGGGGGACATGCTGGTTGCAAGCCTTGCCATCCTTCATCATGAAATCCTGCTGTTTGCCGTGGTGGGCCTTGCCATTGGCGGGATCGACGATTTTCTGATCGACCTGCTGTTTCTGGCGCGCAAGGCGTGGCGCGACCTGTTCATCTATGGCCGCCATGCCCGGATGACGACGGCGACGCTACCACCATCTTCAACGCCCGGCCGCATCGCCATCTTCGTCCCGGCCTGGCGGGAGGCGGATGTGATCGGACCGATGCTGCGCCTTGCACTGGGTCGCTGGGGGTCGGCCGACTATCGCATCTTCGTCGGTGCCTATCCCAATGATGCCGCTACGATTGAGGCCATCGCCGCCGTGGCGCAGGGCGAACCCCGCATCCTGCTGGGTATCAACCCGCATCCCGGCCCCACGACCAAGGCCGATTGCCTCAATGTCCTGTGGCGCGCCATGCTGGACGAGGAGGCGCGGGACGGATTCCGCTATAAGGCCGTCGTTTTGCATGACGCAGAAGATGTCGTCCATGCCGATGAAATCCGCCTGTTCGACGTCCTGATCGACCGGTTCCAGCTGGTGCAATTGCCGGTGCTGCCGCTTACCGGTCGAGGCACATGGCTGTCCCGCGCGATCGCCAATCATTATTGCGATGAATTTGCGGAGAGCCATGGAAAATATCTGACCGTGCGTGAAGCGCTGGGCGCGTCGGTCCCCTCAGCCGGGGTCGCCTGCGCGTTCGAGCGGGACACGCTGGCAGCGCTGGCCGACGATCCTGCCCATGGCCCGTTCGACCCGTCATCGCTGACCGAGGACTATGAAGCCGGGCTGCGCATCCGCGACAATGGCGGGCGCGGCATATTCGTACGGATGCGCGACGCCGACGGTGACCTGGTCGCAACCCGCGAATATTTCCCCGACACGATCGACAGCGCAGTCAAGCAGAAGGCCCGCTGGATCGTGGGCATTTCGCTGGCCGGATGGGACCGGATGGGCTGGCGCGGCGGCCCGGCGGAATGGTGGATGCGGCTGCGCGACCGGCGCGCCGCCCTGTCCGCCTTCGTCCTGTTCGCGGCCTATATGACTGTGGCCTTATGGGGGATGCTCTGGCTGACCGGCCTTTTCCTGCCGATCCCGCCCCGCCCGCTGTCCCCTACGATTGTGGCTCTGCTGTGGGTCAATGTCGGGCTGATGAGCTGGCGTGGCCTGATGCGGGCGCTGTTCGTGGGGCAGGCCTATGGCTGGCGCTACGGGCTGGGCGCGGTGCCGCGTACCTTCATCGCCAACCTCATCGCCATACTCGCGGCGCGGCGCGCCATCTTCCAATATGTCCGCTCATTGCTCGGTCGCCCGCTCGTCTGGGACAAGACCCAGCATCGCTTTCCCGACATGCGGTCCGACCCATGATCACGTCCGCCAGTGGCCGCCCGCTCCGCTTCTTCGGCCTGGTGATGGTCGGCTGGGTAGCGATGCGCCTGTGGAGCCAGCCGGGACCGCCATTGGCATTGATAGCGCCCCAAAAAATCGCGGCAGTGGTTGCGTCGCGCCTGCCCATGCCATCGCCAGCGGTGTCGGTGGATGCCCATGGAAAAGCCAGCCCTTCGCCGCACAGGCAATGGGCCACCCCTATGGCGTCCCTCATCTCTCCGGCTACCCCGGCTGTGACAACCGCCCCTCCCACCAAGGCCCAAGCCGCCATGCCGGTGAGCCTACTGGATTTCATCGCCTTCTCCATGGCGTTCGCCAACCGCCATTATGCGACCGACCCCGACTATAATCGTGGCAGCCCGTCCCCCTCCCCCGCGCCGCTGCTCCTGTCCACCCAGAGCCACACGGATCGCTGGCATGGTAGCGCCTGGATGTTGTGGCGGGACAATGGCACGTCCCCGACCGACGCCGCCATCGGCCGACTGGGCGCATCGCAAGCCGGGCTGCGCTTCGATTATGACCTGACACCCGCCGCCCCAAGCCGCACCGTCGCCTATGCCCGCGCAACCAGTGCGCTTCAGCGCCCGGCTGCGCCAGAAGCCGCCATCGGCCTCGCCATCCAGCCCGTCCGCACCATCCCCGTCAGCCTGGCCATCGAACGCCGCATCGCACTCGGCGAGGGCGCGCGCAACGCCAATGCCGTGATGGCCGTCGGCGGTTTCGGCCCCACACCAGTAGGCCACGGGCTGGAGGCGGAAGCCTATGCGCAGGCAGGCATGGTCGGCTTCAACCGGCGCGACGCCTTCATTGACGGCAAATTCTCCCTGCTCTCGCCAGTCAGCACATCAAGGCTGCGCATCGGCGCGGCCCTGTCCGGCGGCGCACAGCCCGGCATCGAGCGGCTCGACATCGGCCCGGAAATGCAGATCCACCTGCCCCTGCCCAACGTCCCCGCCCGCATCGCGATCGAATGGCGGGAGCGTATTGCCGGTCGCGCAGCCCCTGCCTCCGGCTTTGCCATCACCCTGGCCGCAGATTTTTGACGCGCGGGGCGTCGCGCCGCTTTCACTCGACACATTTTACCACTACCCCCGGACGAGCCATGGATCTTTACCTGCCCATCGCCAATCTCTCGGTGAACGCGCTGGTCATTATTGGCCTGGGCGGCGTCGTCGGCCTGTTGTCGGGCATGTTCGGCGTGGGCGGCGGATTTCTGACGACCCCGTTGCTGATCTTCTACGGCATCCCCCCGACCGTCGCAGCCGCATCCGCCGCCTCGCAGGTCACCGGGGCCAGCGTTTCGGGCGTATTCACCCACATATCGCGCGGCACGGTCGATTTCCGCATGGGCGGCGTGCTGATCGCTGGCGGCGTGGTCGGCGCGGGGCTGGGCGTGCTGATCTTCCGCCTGCTGCAATATCTGGGGCAGATCGATACCGTCATCGGCATCCTCTATGTGCTGATGCTGGGCGGCATAGGCCTGCTGATGGCCAAGGAATCGATCCAGGCGCTGGTCACGCTCAAGACCGGCAAGCGGGTGCAGGCCCGCAAGCGGCGGCACCATCCCCTCGTCGCCGCGCTGCCGATGCGCTGGCGCTTCTATCGCTCAGGTCTCTATATCTCGCCGCTCGCGCCGCTTTTGCTGGGCATGGCGACCGGCATATTGACGATGCTGCTGGGCGTGGGCGGCGGCTTCATCCTTGTACCCGCCATGCTCTATCTACTGGGCATGACCACCCAGTCCGTCGTCGGCACGTCTTTGTTCCAGATATTGTTCGTCACCATGGCGACGACGATGATGCACGCGATGACGACCAAGGCCGTCGATCTGGTGCTGGCGATGCTGCTGCTGATCGGCAGCGTCACCGGCGCGCAGGTCGGCACGCGCCTGTCGATGACGATCCGGCCCGAATATCTGCGTGTGCTGCTGGCGCTCATCGTCCTGCTGGTTGCCGCGCGGATGGCGCTGGGTCTGGCATGGCGCCCCGATGAAATCTTCACGATAGAACTCAGCTGATGCAGCGGCGCGACCTTTGGCGACTGGCCCCCCTGTTGCTGCTGGGCGCGGCCGCCGCGCCGCAACTGGTGCCGGACGTGTCGCAGCGGGACATCGAAATCCAGTATAGCTTTACCGGCGCGGACCTGCTGCTGTTCGGCGCGATCGTCTATCCCGATGGCACGCGCCCGGAAAAAGCCGCCGACATCGTCGTCGTGCTGAAGGGACCGGAACAGTCGATCACGATGCGCGAAAAACAGAAGGTCGCGGGCATCTGGGTCAATGCCGATCGTGCCAGTTTTCGTTCAGCGCCCAGTTTCTATGCCATGGCGTCGTCCCGCCCGATCGACCGCATCGTCGATGAACGCACCGCCGCCATCTACGAACTGGGGGTCGACAAGCTGCAATTATCTCCCTCCTCGCTCAACGAAAGCGCCGAACTCAGCCGGTTTCAGCAGGGACTGGTGGACCTGCGCGAACGATCCGGCCTGTTCGTCGAGCGCCCCGGCACCGTCGAAATCAGCGACGATGTACTTTACCGGGCGCGCCTGCCGCTATCGGCGCGCGTCATCGTGGGCGACTATACTGCCGAGACGTTTCTGGTGCAGGATGGCCGCGTGGTCGCCGCCGCCGTCCGCGACATCACCGTGCGCAAGTCGGGCTTTGAACAATTTATGGCGACGGCGGCTGAACAATGGTCCTTCCTCTATGGCCTGACCGCCATTGCTCTGGCGGTGGGCATGGGGTGGGCGGCGGGCGCGATCGCCCGGCGCATGTAACCTCTATTGCGCCATCAACGTCACCGGCCCGATCAACCCCGAAGGCCGCAACGGCGCGTCAGGCATATAGGTTGGTGCCGCGGTAAAGGTCAGCTTCTGCGCGCCGGGCTGCTGATCGCCGATCAGGCGATTGACCCACAGATTGGCGACCTTGACTTCCAGTGCATTAGCGCCGCGCTTGACCAGCTTGCCAATGTCAAGCCGATAAGGGGCCAGCCACACCGTGCCCGCCGCCTGTCCATTGACGCTGACCTGCGCCAGATCGCCCACCTTGCCGAGGTCAATCCATAATGGCGCGCCCGGCTTGACGCCCTTGGGCAGGGTGAAGCGGGTGGTGTAAGTTGCAGTGCCGGAGAAATATTTGACCCCCGTATCGGCGCTGGCCTCCAGCGGCGTCAGGGTCGGCATCTCGACACCCACGGGCGCGCCGCGCCCCGGCTGGAAACGCACGCTCCATGGGGTGGCTATCGTCCCGACCGTCTGTGCAACCTTCGCCGGAACCGTCATCGACGGCGCAGCGGCAGGCGTGCGGAAGAGGATCAAGAAGGCATCCTCCGCCGCAACGTCGATCGGAATCACCGTCTCGCCCCCTTCGGTGCGATAGGAAACAGGCTCTGCCTTGCCATGAGTCGCGCGCCAGATTTCCGGTTGCTTGCCGGTCACGCGGAAGCGCGCCTCGATCGGCCCTGCCCGGTCGGTGCGGTTGTTGACGAAATAAAGGTCGCCATCGGTCAGCTTGCGATGGACGAAGCGATAATCTTTATCCGCCCCACCCTGCGTCACCCGGAAATCGGGACCGACACCGGCGCTGGCCAGCGCTGCTTCGACATCGCGGCTGGCGATCACCTGGCCCTTGCCGGTCGGGCCGCCGCTCCACAACTTGTCGACCAGCGCCTTGAATGCCGTCGCATCATCCTTCAGCCCCGGCGCACGCTCAGGGACCATGCCGATCAGCGTCGCCCCGGCATCGACCAGCGCGGCAATCCGCTGGAGCGTGGCCAGCGTCATCACCCGGCTCGTGCCGCCCAGATAGAGCGCCCGGTAGCGCGCACCGCTGCCCACGACCAGTTCCCCGCCCTCAACCGTCAATTTCTTCGCCACTATGTCGGCATTGATGAAATCATAGGCATGGCGCGTCGGCAGATCGGTTGGCACGCCATGTTCGAACAGCGACGTGATCGGCGTATCCTCGCCGTAGAAATAGGCAACGTCCGCGCTGTCGCGACCCTGCTGAAGCAGGAAGCCGGTGCGCGCCATATAATCGACCCACGGCTTGGCCATTTCCGCCCAGCTTTCATGCCGGTTGAAATATTGCCCGAATATCATCAGGCTAAGCCCCGGCAGTTTGTCATCGACCGGCTGGTGGACCGAGGTGTGGACGATCGGCCGGTTGACGCCCGACGCAAACTCCAGATCGATCACCCGCTTCAGGTCCGAAGGCGCAAAGGCCCAGGGCGAGAAGGCCGACGTCATCGATTCAGCCGACACGATATTCTGGCCATAGATATGGGCGACCGACGCGGCCCCTTTCATGTCGCCGATCAGCGTCGGGCGCGGCGCGCCGCCGCGATTGAAGGTCCACATCGCCGCCATCGGCACGTCGGTATGGGACCGCATCGCCAGATCGTCACCCAGCACCGGTCGCGCATTTTCCAGCGCCTCGCCATAGACTGTCAGCCCCTGCTCATGCGCAACCTTTGCCACCGTGCCATAATGGGCGTCGGCCAGCAGGTCGGCCAGCGTCTGGCGATAATCATGCAGAAAGGCGTCGCTTTGCGCAGCCGATCCGATGATCGTCCCGGTCAGCGTCGGCAGGAACGGCACCGGATCATAGCCGCGCCGCGCCCTGAATTCCTCGACCATGCGCGGTGTCCAGTTGGACGCCCCGACCTCGATACTGTCAGTCAGCAGCGCGCGGATGCCCTTGTCGCCAATCCATTCGGGACCAACCGTATCGCGATACATGGACAGATAGGTTTCCAGATAGCGGCGCACGGCGGCGGCATCATATTTGTCGACTTCCAGCCCCGTCGCTTCGGGGGTTGCGGGATGGTTGGTCTTGCCGGTCAGCGAATAGCCCATGCGGACGATGCGCCATTGGCTCCCCTTTGGCGCAGTCCAGTCGAGCGTGCCATCGGGCCGCAAATGACTGGTCAGGTCGATAACGCGGGCCGGATCGACAGCCGGGCCGCCCTGCGCCGCGCCATCGCTCAGCCTGTTATAGTCGGCGACGATCGCAAAGCCTGCCTTGGCCTCATACTGGTCGATCTTCGCTTCGGCAAATAGCCTCAGGTCGCCGATCGCCAGCGTCGGCTTGGGAGGCTGGGCAAAGACATCAAACTTCATCGCACCGGGCGCACCATCGCCAAGGCTCGGTGCCTTCACCCCGTTGTTGGGGGCCAGAACCAGACGGAAGCGACGCGCGGTCACGGGCGCAAAGCCGATCGTCGTCGTCGCCTCGGTCAGCGGAAATGCGCCGATGCGTTGCCATGCGCCGTCTTTCTCCACCTCCAGCACCGGCAGATATTCCGGGTCGCCAAAGGGCGGTCGCGCATGGGGTATGAACAGGCTGGCCGACCGCACTATGACAGCTTTGCCATAGTCCAGCACGAGCGTGCCGGGCTTGGCCGGATCGCCTTTTGAAACTTGCACAACACTGTCCAGCTCAGTGTCGAGTAGCGGCGCAGCATCGACAGGTCGGCCATCGCTCTGGCTGATCGTCGGGACAGGCGGCCGCTCTGCCGCCACTGGATAAGCCAGCACCAGAGCGTCCCGATAGAAAGCGGGTTGCTGCGCCACCTCAGCGCCCATCGCCAATGGATCGACGAATTTCGCGCTCTGGAAGCCCCCGGTCACCGATGGCGGCGATGCCAGCACGCCCTTGACCCGCTGGCCACCAGCCAGCAGCGTTTCGGACCAGACCAGCTTCTTCATCGCGTCCTGCGGCTTCACCCACGGACCGCCCGTCTCGCTCCAACCGGGCGAGGCCGCTATGGCAAATTCCAACCCCTTGGCATCCGCTGTCCTGACCGCATGGCGGAACGCATCCTTCCAGCCATCGGTCATATAGACCAGCCGTTCCGGCACGATCTGCAGCGTCTTGAGGCTGGCGTCGAAATTCTGGACCCCGCCAATCCCCATGCGCGCCATCCAGTCGAGATCCTTGGAAATCCCCTCCTTGGTCACATTGCCGTTCACCCAGTGCCACCAGACACGCGGACGCGCCGACTGCGGCGGATTGCGGAAACCATCGGCCAGATCATCAGCGCGAAGCGGGGTCGCAGAGGCGGTGCAGGCCAGCAGCGCGGCGAGGCGGAGGGCTTTGGACATGGACTGATTCCCTGGATTATGGACGCTTGGACAGAAGGCCGCGCGCCTCCATCCAGGCGAAAAATTGGGGCATAAGGCCCATGGTCGTGGTGCCGGGCTTGCCCGCGCCAAAGCCATGGTCGCCGCGTTCATAGGCGTGGAGTTCGACCGGACGGCCCGCCTTGCGCCAGCCTTCCACAATGGCGAAACCCTGGCCCTTGAACAGGCCATCATCCATCGCGATCGCATTGAACATTGGTGGTGCGTCGGCGGGGACGGCTACGTCGGTCATCGGCCCGTAAATGTAGCCGATAAAGGCGGGCCTTTGATCGCCCTTGCCCTCAAGCGTGGCGTTAAGCGTCGTCATTGCGCCTGCCGAAAAGCCGATCATGCCGGTCCGGGCGGGATCGATGCCCCAGGTCGCCGCGCGACTGCGCACGATCTCCAGCGCCTTGAGCGCGTCCTGCGTCGCGCGCGGTTCTTCGATTGTGCGGACAGCACCGGGCTTGGCCGCGTCGGCGAACCGTGCGCCCATCGCGCCCAGAAACGCCTTGTCGTCGCGTGGCGTTGGGTTCAGCCGATATTTAAGGACAAAGGCTGCGACGCCATGGTCAGCCAGCCAGCGCGCGACATCGGCGCCCTCGCTCGTCATCGAAAGCGACATGAAGGCACCACCCGGCGCAACGATCACGGCGGCGCCGGTCGCCTTGGCCGGATCGGGCAAATAGGGGGTGATGGTGGGTCGCACGACATTGCGGACCATGATGTTGTCCATTGCATTGGTGCCGATCGTCACCTGCATATGCGACCATTGCTCGTCCTGCCCCGCTGCGGCAGCTGGCTGGTCGGGATAAAGGGCGATCGCCTTGCTGTGGTCGGGTGCAGCTATGCTCTCCATCCGCACATTGGACTGGGCAAAAGCAGGTGTAGCGACGGCCAGCGTCAGGGCCAGGGGAAGCAATTTCATCGGGTCATCCTCTGCAATGTCAGGCTGGTTATAAGTGCGCCGAGCGACCCGCCATAGGTCAGCTTCGTGGCGAGTGCAGCGTGCCAGCCGATCGGAGAAAAAGCGCCTCTGCCCATCAGAAAAGCGATCAGTCCACCCATCGCTGCCCCCGCCATCGCGAAGCCAGTGGCACGCAGCACAATTGGTCTCAGCCCGATAGCCATGGCAAGGCGCTTGCGGGCGATCAACGCAGGAACCAGCGCGCTCATCAGCGACACCGCGATGCTTTGCGGCACGAAGTCGAACGCCAACGCATCGGGCATAGCCCAGGACAAGGAACGTCCATCCAACCCGAACACTGCCAGGAAACAGGCAAGGCTCAGCGCCGCATTGATGGCAAAGCTGATCCCCGCCTCACGCGGGATCGACAGGACAGGCGCACGCATTTAGACCGCGTTGCGGCGCGCGATCGCGCCATAGACCGCCGCGCTTGGCTTGGCCGTCCGGGCAAAGGTCAGCGGATCGACGCTGTGCAGGCCGAACTTGACCTTATAGCCGAAAATCCACTCGAAATTGTCGAGCAGCGACCAGTGGCAATAACCCTGCACCGGCACGCCATCATCGATCACTTTTTTAAGGTCAGCCAGCGCTGCCGGAATGAAGCTTTGGCGGATGCTGTCGTCGGTGGTGCCAACGCCATGTTCCGACACCAAAATCGATACGCCCGTGGCTTCATGGGCATAACGCACTGCGCCCGCCAGCGAAGGCGCCCACACTTCGGTGCCGCCCCAGTTGACGATCGATCCCTTGGGCGCGGGCAGACGGCCCTTGTCGGTCCACAGCGCGCGTTCGTAATTCTGGACGCCCATGAAATCGTCGGCCTTGGCGACGTCCAGCCATGCGCCATAAAGTTCCTGCCGCATCGCGTCGCGCAGGCTGTTCCTGCCCACCGCCTGATCGTCCATCATCGCCAGCGAAAAGCCGACAGGCAGGTCCGACCGCACCGCCTTGATTGCAGCTTTCCCTGCTTTGTGCGCGGCAAGCAGCCCCTTTTGCAGCGCAGGCAGATCGTCGACCCCCGCAACATTGGCGGACAGGAATTTCGGCACGCCCAGGCGCTTGGCCGCGGTTTCCAGCGTCAGTTTCTGAATTTCCCAAACCTGTGGCGGCAGCATGGGTTTGAGCAGCAACAGGATATTGGGTTCGTTAAAGGTGATGACGCTGTGGATGCCAGCGCCCAGCGCCCGCATCGCCCGGTCGCAATAGCGCGCGAACAGGTCCGCGCTTTCCGGGTTGGTCCAGCCACCCTGCGCACTGAACCAGCGCGGCGCGGTGAAATGGCTCATCGTCACCACCGGGG
The DNA here is from genome assembly GCF_057809795.1 of Sphingobium sp. FG125. NCBI lineage: Bacteria > Pseudomonadati > Pseudomonadota > Alphaproteobacteria > Sphingomonadales > Sphingobiaceae > Sphingobium > Sphingobium sp. FG125. Next base: position 121,713 of record NZ_JBMDKQ010000001.1, on the reverse strand, counting down.
CGAGGCCACGTGCGCGGCAACCCTCGATCAGCGCCCGATAATGGTCCAGCATCGCCTGGCTGAACAAGCCCTTCTCCGGCTCGATGCGCGCCCATTCGATGCCGAAACGATAGCAGTTGAGACCCATGGTCTTGACGATGTCGAGATCAGTTTCCCACAGCGCAAAGCTGTTGCAGGCGTCGCGCGAGGGTTCGGCAAATATGGTGGGCTGCTGATTTTCGAGAAACCATAAATCGCTGGCGACATTATTGCCCTCAATCTGGTGCGGCGCAGTCGCCACGCCCCATAGAAAGCCTTTGGGAAAAGCCGGGTTCGCCGCCGCCTTGCGCGCACCGATCGCGGGCGCTGCCATTGTGCCAGCAACCGCCATTCCAGCTGCCAGCATCGTCCTGCGGTCCAACATCATATCGCCTCCAACTTCATTGGCTTATGTCGCGCACGAAGGCGCATATCTCGTCGGCCAGCCGCCGGTCGGCGGTGCCCAGATGCATCGGCATCGTGTAATGATTGTGGCCGGTCATGATGACCGAGCGCGGCATCGCGCCGTGACGGGCCAGCCGGTCCTGCATCAGCCCCAGAAATTCAGCCTGAAAGCGCGGCGGATCATATTGCGCACAGGCGACCAGCAGCGGCAATGTGGTGGCGGCAACCGCCTCCATCGGCATCCGCTCTGGATAGAGCGCCGCGTCGCCATAATAGAGCAAATCCCGCTCATCCAGCGGGGTGTAGCCATAGAGGCCCGACAGCAGCACCGCGCCGCAAATGTCCGCGTCGCCCGTCAGCTTGAGATAGCCCGCAACATGCACGGCTCCCGCCGATGTGCCAGCCAGCACGATCCGGTCAGCATCGCCGCCATGCTGCGCAACATTCGCCTTGAGCCATGCGACGACCGCCGCAACATCCTGCGACCCGGCAGGCCACATATGATCGGGTGCGAGCCGGTAGTTGATGACCACGCCGACAAAGCCCGCCTGCGCCGCCATCCGCCCGACATTGGCACTGGGCCAGGCATCCGCCCCGCCCTTGTCGCCTTTCAGAAACCCACCACCATGGACAAAGACAAGCACCGGAGCGGGGCCGGTCGCGTCCAGCGGTGCGTAGATATCCAGCCGGTGCCGATCATGCGGGCCATAGGCAATGTCGTGGTGCGTCACCGGCACGGCGGCCTGAATGGCGGACTGTTCCGTATCGAACAGCGCACGGCATTGCGTCAGAATGTCGGGACCAAGGCCTGTCCCCATAGCAGCGACCGCGTCTCTGATGTCGATGGGTTGCACGCAGCTTCATCCTCTTGCCCAAACCGCTTTTGCGGCCATTCATGCGAAGGGGTCGTCGTCCATGCCGGACGACGACCCGCTCATGCTTTAGAAACGGCCTTCGAGCGATACGCCGAAGGTACGCTCGGCTTCGCGCGTCCGCCAGTTCACATAGCCACCGTCGGAGAAGGGCAGGCCCAGTATCGCCGAGTTAAAGTCGGTGTCGAACAGGTTGCGAACGAACGCACCGATCCGCCATGCACCATCCGCATCGCCCAGACCGACATTGAGGTTCACCACCTCATAGGCGGGCTGCAACGTGTTCTTGTCGGCCACCGCATTCTGCGTCTTGCTGCGGAACGAGATGTTGGCCGATGCATCGAAGGTCAGCGTGTCGGTGATCGGGCGTTCCCAGTTGGCACCCATGACGACGCTGATCTTGGGCGAACCGGGCAGGACGTTGCCCGCCGCCTGATAAAGCGGTGTCGCTGCGGTCGAACCGGGCGCGGTACATTGCGTCGCTGCATTACCCGCGCGCACGATCACGCCCGGACAGGCCGTGATGTAATCGGTAAACTTCGCGTCCGAATAGGTGAGCGAGGTGTTGAAGCTGAAGCCCTGGCCCGGACGCACCACCGCCTCGACCTCAAAGCCTTTCACTTCCGCGCCACCGGCGTTTTCGGTCAGGAATTCCTGACCATCGAACACGGACGTCTGAAGATCCTTATATTTGTCCCAGAACGCATTGAGGTTCAGCGTCAGGGTGCGGTTCAGGAACTGCATCTTGGCACCCGCCGTAATGTCGTTCACCGTCTGCGGCGCGACCGAGCTGCGCGTGCCGGACAGCCCGGAGAAAGTGACGGTAGGGCCGAGATAACCACGGGCATAGGTCGCGTAGAACAGCAGGTCGCGGTCAGGCTTATATTCCAGACCTGCACGGCCGGAAATATCCGTCTTTTTCGCAACACCAGTCTGGAGCGCGCGTGCCGTGTAAGGCAAAGTGCCAGACGGGGTGAAGCCGTTGGACGGCATCGGCGGCACGAACGGTGCAAGGGCCGGATCGGCGTAGGAGAAGTTGCTGGCCTTGACCTTGTCACGGGTTAGGCGACCGCCGCCGATCAGGCTGAGCGTGTCGGTGATGTGATATTTGCCATCGAAGAACAGCGCGGCGCTGTCCGATGTCGTGCGCGTAACGTTATAGCCGCCGGTGATAGAGATGGTCGGGAATGCCGAATAGGGCAAGGCCGGGCTGAGCGTGGCGCTCTGACCGCCGCCAAGGCCGGTCTTTTGCCGCGACACATACAGACCCGCAATATATTCGAGCGGCTGACCCGATGGCGACGTCAGGCGCAGTTCCTGCGAATAGAAGCGCTTGGTTTCGCCCTTCGATTTTGCGGCAAATTTGGAGTAAGGCAGGCCGTCGATCGAATAGACATAGGGGGCCTCGTTGAACTCACGATAGGCGGTGATCGACGACAGGGTAAAATCGCCCATTACCAGATCGGCCTGAAGCGACGCGCCGTAATTTTCGACGTCATAGAAACCCTGGCCGTTCTCGATCGACACATTGTTGTGAAGGCCCGGCGTCACGCCCAGTGCAGCAAGGTTGACGAAGGGCAGACCGGCAATGCCACCCGGTGCGGTCTGCGCGGCTGACAGCTTGTTGAGCGTCCAGGTCTGGCCCGGCCCCTTCTGCTTCTGGCGCGAATAGTCGCCGATCACATAGATGGACAAACCATCGGTCGGCTCGACCAGCAGCTTCGCGCGGGTGCCGTAGAAATGCTGACCGCCCCACTCTTCGTTGCGGACTGTGTTCTTGATAAAGCCATCATAGGCGCGGTCGAAAGCGTATATGTTGAGCGCTGCCTTCTGACCCAGCGGCACGTTCACGGCACCATGGATGTCGCGCTCATTCAGCGAACCGTAGGACGCGAAAGCACTGCCGCCAAATTGGCCGAGTTCCGGCCGCTTGGTCGTGATGTTGATGACACCCGACGAGGCGTTCTTGCCGAACTGGGTACCCTGCGGACCTTTCAACACTTCGATCCGCTCCAGATCGCCGAGGCTGTTTACCGGGCTACCGAAGCCGACAACGACGTTATCGACGACCAGACCGACCGGCGCTTCGGATGCGCTGGTGAAACCGCCCAGTGTGCCAACACCGCGGACGCGAAAGCCAGCATCGTTAGGCGTCGTGCCGAACTGCACGCCGGAAAATGTGTAGGCGATATTGGTCAGATCCTTGAACCCGGTCGCGGCCAACTGATCGGCACCAATCGCAGATACGGCGAGCGGCACATCCTGCAAGCGTTCGGCGCGGCGGGTGGCGGTGACGACGATGTCGACGCCGTTAGCGGTTTCAGCTGCCGCCTGCGGCGCACCATCCTGCGCCATGGCCGGTGCAGCCAGAGCAAAGACACTCGCGCTGGCGAGCGCCGCGATCGAAATAGTCAGTTTACGCATGGTAACTCCTCCCCTTCTTTTAATTGGGTCGTCCGTAGATATTCAGGCTTCGTCGATGATGCGGTGGGTCAGCGTGCCGATGGTGCCGATGTCGACCTCCACCTTGTCCCCGGCCTTCATGTAGAGCGGCGGGGTGCGCTTATCGCCGACACCGCCGGGCGTACCCGTGGCGATGACATCGCCGGGGCTGAGCGGGGTGAAGGTGGAAATATATTCGATGACCGTGGGGACATCCCAGATCATGTCGCTGACCGGCTGGTCCTGCACAATGTCGCCGTTCAACCGGGTCTGGACACGCAGCGCGCCCAGATCGGCAATCTCGTCCGGCGTCACCAGCGCCGGGCCAAAGCCGCCGGTGCCGGGGAAGGTCTTGCCCGGTGTGAACTGGATATTGTGGCGCTGCCAATCGCGGGCGGACCCGTCGTTGAACGCACTATAACCTGCCACATAGGCTATGGCGTCAGCAGCGGCGACCTTGTGGCAGGGCTTGCCGATCACGACCGCAAGCTCACCTTCATAATCGAAACGCTCGGTCACGGCGGGTTTCACCATCGGCTGGCCATCGGCAACCAGGCTGTCGGCATAACGCACGAAAATGGCGGGATGCGCCTTCTGCTCACGACCGGTTTCCTTGACATGCTCGGCATAGTTGAGGCCGACGCACAGGATTTTGGCGGGATCGGGTATGACCGGCAGCAGCACGACATCGGCAGCGGCAAAGGACGCGCCATCGGCCAGCGCAGCAAGGCTGCCGTCGGTCAGTGCGGCCTTCAGGCTCGGCACGGCATTGCTCGCCAGTTCGACGATGGTTTCGCGGTCCAGACGACCGAAGCTGGCAGTACCGTCGGGGCGGCGGAAGCTGACGTAACGCATTAGATATTTCCCTCTGTCAGGACGTCCAGCGACCGGGCTTCCCAGTCGCGGCGATGGCGGAATTTTTCCTCGGCGGCGCGCAGGCCATCGAAATCCTTGTCGGACATGCCCCACTGGTCGATCCGTTTGGCAGGCCAGGTCCAGTCGTCCGGGCCGCCCACTGGATAATCGTCGGGCACCTTGTTCACGGCGGTCGAAAATTCGATGACCGGGCCAAACGGGGCAATGAAATAGGCGAACACATTGGCGCCCGGACCATGGCGACCCGGACCCCAGGCCGGGGCCATATTCTGATCACGCAGGCGACCGATGCCGCGCATCACCGCGTCCAGATCTTCCATCTCGAACGCGATATGGTTCAGGCTGGAAATGCCCGCGCGGGCAAAGGCCGTCGAATGGTGCGAGTCATTGCAGCGCACGAACACCATGCCTTTGGTCCGGTCGGACACGCGGAAGCCCAGCGCATCCTCGACCAGATGGCCGGTCATTTCAGCGTCGATGCTGTTGAACACCACATGGGTCAGCTTGACCGGCAGATCATGCCCTTCGATCGGGGCGACTTCCTGCGCATCGACCAGAAAGCGCAGCAATTCACCCTCGGCCAGTTCGACGATGATGCCATGGCCGCCGCCCGGATCTTGGGACACGACCGGCGCGGCGTTCAGACCTGCTGCGGTCACCGATCGCTTGAGATGATCCAGCCGATCGGCGGTGCAGACGAAAGTCGTCGAGCGCACATAGCAGTCCGCCGATTCCTCCAGCGCGATCAGATAGGGAAAGCTGCCCGACCCGCGCAGATAGTGGGTTTCGCCTTCGACTGTCGCAGGCGCCATGCCCCAGATGTCGGTCAGGAAGGCTGCCGCATGTGCCGCGCCGGGCAGCAACAATTCGATGCTGCGCAACTTCATTTTGCGTCTCCATGGGTCAGACCAGCGGCCAATATGCCCGCAATGCAGCAAGCCTCATCGCAATCGCCGGTGTCGCCGCTGATCCCGACGGCGCCAATCACCGCACCTTCCAACTCACGGATCAGGACGCCGCCGGGTGACAGAGCAAGCTGACCGCCCGTGACGGCCACCACGCTCTGAAAGAAGGCCGGATTGTTGGCAGCACGCCCGGCAATGACGCGGGTGTCCGCGCCCATCCCCAGCGCGCCCGTGGCCTTGGCCCTGGCAATGTCGAAGCGGAACAGGCTGGCACCATCTTCCCGTGCGAAGGCGACGGGATGTGCGCCCGCGTCAAGCACGACGACGGCAAGCGCCGGTGGATTGTCGCCGCGCGGTTGCGCCAAAGCCGTGTCGATAATCGTCCGTGCCTGGGCAAGGGTCAACGTCATGCCGCAATCTCCTGAGCAACGGCTCCGGCGATCAGCGCATCGCGCAGCGCGATCAGGTCCGCCGGTTCGCCGGTGCCGAAAACATAATGGTCGGGACGCAGCAGCAGCGCGTTCGCGCCCCTCGCGTCGAGCCAGGCGGCGATCGCGCCGCCATCGTCCAGCCTGTCGAGCGCGACCACGGTCAAATCGCCGGGCGCCGGGACGGCGTGGCGTGCGAACAACCGCCAGCCATGGCCGGTCACATCGTCCAGCAATTGGTCGCCAACGCGCGGCTGGATGAAGCGTTCGCCAGCGCCCGGCGTGCCGAGCGCCACGATGCCAGCCGAAATGGCGGGGATCAGGTCGGCAGCCGTGCCTTGCTGCGTCACTTTGGCCGCTTCGCGCATCTCGGCGTCACGGGCAGCGGCGGCCTGCGGGTCCAGCACGCAGATGTAACGGCCAGCACCTACAGCGGCAGAAATCACGGCGCGAACATGGGGGTCACGTTCGGGCTGATAGGTGTCGAGCAGCGCATCGGGCGCGTTGCCCTTGACCACCGCCGCCAGCTTCCAGGCCAGATTGGCGACATCGCGCAGGCCGTGGCACATGCCCTGCCCGAAAAAGGGCGGCGTCTGGTGCGCAGCGTCGCCAGCCAGAAAGACACCGCCCTGCCGCCACTGTTCGGCGACCAGGCCATGAAAGCGATAGGTCGCCGCGCGCACCACTTTGTGCGGCACCCCGGAGAGGTAGGGCGCAACCAGGGCAGCGACATTTTGCGGTTCCATCATCGCCCGGTCATCTTCACCCGGCAGCAACATGAATTCCCAGCGGCGGTGATTGCCACGCCCCGGCACGATCGTTGCCGGGCGCTTGGGGTCGCACATCATCACCGACAATTTTTGCAGGTCGGCGGCTTCAGGCACGCCCCACAGGTCAGGAAAGCGGACAGGGCCATCGACTTCGGCATCGACCACCAGCCAGGGTTCCTCGAAGTCCAGATCGTCGAGCGCGATCCCTAGCGCCTTGCGCACGGCGCTACGCGACCCGTCGCAGGCGATGACATAGCGCGCCCGCGCAGTGTCTCCGCCCGACAGGTGCAGGGTTACGCCATCGGCATCCTGCGCCAATCCTTCAAACCCGACACCAAGCTGGACAGCCACATTTCTATGGGCCGCCAGCGCGTCGCGCAGATGCTGTTCCAGTTCGGGCTGGTAGAAGAAATAGTCGTTGGACCAGCTGAACGGGCGTGCCAGGCCAACCGTCCCCATATATCGAATGACGCCGTGGTCCGCGCCGACATGCAGATGTCCCTCAGTATCGCGCATGTCGCCCGCGACCCGGTCAATGACACAAGCCGACTGGAACAGGCGCATCATCTCATGATCCAGATGCACCGCGCGGGGCAGCGGATAGGGGTTGGCTTCCTTCTCGATCACCAGGACCGACAGGCCGCTTTTGCCCAGTAAATTGGCCGCAAAGGCCCCTACCGGCCCGCAGCCGATAATCGCAACATCGAACATGATCGTCTTTCTTGGGGCCCTATCAGGCCGTTACCGGCTGGGGCGCGGGGGCTTTGTGCAATTTACCGCCCTGCATGATCATCTTGAGGCGGCTGGCATCTTGCAGAATGGTGACGTCCTGCGTCGGATCACCATCCACCAGCAATAGGTCGGCGAGATAACCGGCCTTCACCTGGCCCACATCCAGCCCCATCAGCTGCCCGCCCAGCATCGTCGCAGCGCTCAGCGCCTCTGCCGGGGTGAAGCCGAAGCGGGTCACGAAATGTTCAAGGTCGCGGGCGTTGCGGCCATTGGGGTTGAACGGAAAGCCATAGTCCCCGCCGATCAACACACGCACGCCGCGACGCTTGAGTTCTGGCACCAGCTTCGCCTCCAACTCCAGCCGCTGTGCCGCGCTGGCCTTCATCGACGCCATGTTGATATGGGGCGGCGGGGTCGCCTCCAGCGCGGCGACGGACACGCCGGGACCGGGGGCGTAGAAAATCTGGTCCTTGTGCGCGACCATGGCGTCGATCGCGGCTTCATCAGCGAAGGAGCAATGGTAGAGAATCCTTGCCCCTGCTTCGAGCGCCAGTTGGATGGCGCGGGGCGAGTAAGCGTGGGTGGCGATCCACAGGCCCGCTTGCCTCGCGGCTTCGCCCGCTGCCTGCATTTCATCGTCAGTGTAGAGGATATCGCCCGACGAACCCGGCTTCAACGCATCCTCACCCGAAATCACCAGCTTGAGCGACTGGACGCCCTGGTCCGCGCAATAGGCGACGAAGTCGCGCATCGACTGTGCGCCACGACCGTTGAACACGTCCCCGGTCTCCACCCCCTCTTCGCCTTCCGGGCTGCGTTCCAGCGTCGAGGGGACAAGGCGCGGGCCGGGGGTTTCACCCGCTGCAATGGCGCGGGCCAGTTCGGGTTCGATATGATCGCCCAGCGCGCCCGCCGAATAGGCGCTGGTAAAACCATGGTCGAGCAGCACGCGGGCATTGCGCCATGCCGCGACCTTGAGTTCGTTGGCGGGCAGGATGAACTGGTGGTAGATTTTTTCGACCGAGCTGCCCCAGGTCAGGTGAGTGTGGGCATCAACCATGCCCGGCATCAGCGTGCCGCCCTGCCCGTCGATCACCTTGTCGACAGTGAGCTGCACAATGTCAGCGTCGTCGCGCAGCACCGCGGCGATGCGGTCGCCGTCGATCAGGACCGCGCCGGGCGCGGGGGCGCTGCCGGTGCCGTCGAATATGCTGATGTTGCGGATCAGTTGCCGCACGGCGCGCTCTCCCGAAAGCCTCTCTGTTGGCGTTTCTTATGACGCGATTTGATCCACAAGAAAAATAATGATTTTTGGCAATGTCATAGCTTGGAGCTATGGATAAGCACGTCGAGTAGTGCCGTGCCCAGTCGCGACAAGCGACGCCCGGCCACCTGCCGGACACCGATGGCGCGGGGAAATTGCGCTTCCTCGATCGGAATAGCGCGCAGCACCCCGATCGACAGTTCGGCAGACGCGACCTGCATGGGCAATATCGTCACGCGGCGGCTGCCCCGCACCAGCGCCTTGGTCGTAAGCAGGGAATCGCAGCGGATGATGTCCTGCGGCGCGGGTACGTTGGCAGCCATGAACAAAGCATCGATCTGCCGCCGGAATGCGCCGCGCGCTTCGGGCAGCACCCAGCGCATCGCCTTCATCTCGCGCAGCGAAACCCGCGCGGGCAGATGATCATTCTGTCGCCCGACGATCAGCGCGAAGGGATCGCGTGAGAAGGTGCGTTCCTCTATCCCCTCCGGCGGCTCCTCTATCCCCGTCGTGACGAAGGCCAGTTCAATCTCCCCCCGGTGCAGCATGGCCGCAAGATCATGGTCGGGCCGTTCCACCACATGGAGCGCAAACTGGCCGAATTGCTCCTCCAGCCGCCGGACCGCATCGGGCAACAGGCTGACCAGCGCGCCGGGCGTACCACCCACGCGCAACGGCCCGGCGACCCCCGCACTCGCCAGCTTCACCTCCGCCTCCGCATCGCGCAACAGGCTGTCGATCGATTCCGCGCGCCGCAGCAGCGCCTCTCCTTCCGGGGTCAGCAGGATGCCGCTGCGCGACCGTTCGAACAGGGACACGCCCAGCGTCTGTTCCAGCTGGGCGATGGCGTTGGATACGGACGGCTGCGATATGTTGAGCAGGCGCGCGCCACCGCTGATCGAATTGCTGCGCACAACGGCCAGGAAGGTGCGGATGGCGCGCGGGTCGATCATTGGGCGATGATCTGCGCAAACATCGCCGGATCGACATTGCTGCCCGACATGACGACGACGCTCGCCCCATCGCACGGCGGCGCAAGCCCCGCCAGCATCGCCGCCAGCGCGACGGCGCCGCCTGGCTCCACCACCAGCTTGAGCGTGGAGAAGGCAAAGCGCATCGCGTCGCGCACCTGATCGTCGCTGACGGTCAGGCCATCGGTCACCAGCGCCCGCATGATCGGCAGGGTCAGTTCGCCAGGGCTGGGCGACAGCAAAGCGTCGCAGATCGATCTTGCGCCGGGGGCAACCTGTTCGCGCTCGCCGCTGCGCAGCGACCGGGCGGTGTCGTCAAAGTCGCTTGGTTCGACGCTGTAGATCGCGGTGTCGGGTGACCGCGCTTTCACCGCCGTTGCGATCCCGGCGGTCAGCCCGCCACCGCCGCAGCAGACGAGTATCTGCCCGACCGATGCGCCTGCGGCTTGCGCCTGCGCCATGATTTCCAGTCCCGCTGTCCCCTGCCCGGCGATAATGAAAGGATCGTCGAAGGACGGCACGATGGTCGCGCCGCGCTCGCCCGCCAATTCGGCCGCTATGGCTTCGCGGCTGTCGCGATGGCGGTCATAGGTCACGACATCAGCGCCCAGCGCGCGGGTGTTGGCCAGCTTGATCGCGGGCGCGTCAGCGGGCATCACGATGATCGCGGGGATGCCGAGCAGCCGGGCGGCGGCGGCCACGCCCTGCGCATGATTGCCCGATGACCAGGCGACGACACCCGCCGCGCGTTCCGCTGCGTTCAGCCGGGCGAGACGGTTATAGGCGCCGCGGAATTTGAACGATCCGGTATGTTGGGCGCCCTCGAACTTCAGGAAAACTCTGCGGCCAACCAAAGCGTTCAGAGCCGCATTTTCCAGCAGCGGCGTGACGATGGCGGCGGGCGTGATGATGCGGGCGGCGTCGGCTACATCGTCGGCGGTGATCGCGAAAGGCGCGTTGGACATGGACTGATCCCCCTTATTTCCGCCGGTCTAGTGCGGCAGGCCGACCGAAAGAAGAGCCATTGTGGCCTGACTGGAGCCGGGCGCGAACGGGAAAAGCCGGACTTCGCTCAAACGCGAAATCCGGCTTTTCTGGAATGATGGTGGAGCCTAGCGGGATCGAACCGCTGACCTCGTCATTGCGAACGACGCGCTCTCCCAGCTGAGCTAAGGCCCCGATGTGCGCGGCTATAGGCGAGGGAAATCGGGCTGGCAACGGTCTTTTGCGCAAAATATTGGCCATGGGCCGCCCGATCATCGCTCAGGCCGTCGCCTTCTTGAGCAGCGCCATACGCAGGCATTGGCAGGTGATTTCGTCGCGCTGATTGATCAGGCGATGGGTGAAAGTGACGATTCCAGCGTCCGGGCGGGACCGGCTTTCCTTCAGGTCCGTGACTTCGGATTCGCAGCGCATGGTGTCGCCGATGAACACCGGCTTTGGCATGACGAGCTTGTCATAACCCAGGTTCGCGACCAGCGTGCCGAGCGTCGTGTCGCCCACCGACAGGCCGATCATCAGCGCGAAGGTGAAGGTGCCGTTGACGAGAATCTGGCCGAATTCCGAGGCTTTGGCGGCTTCCGCGTCGAGGTGGAGCGGCTGGGGATTATGGGTCATCGTCGTGAAGAGGAGATTGTCCGTCTCGGTCACGGTGCGGCGGATGTCGTGGGCGATCGTGTCGCCGATGGTCCACTGGTCGAAATAACGTCCGGCCATTTTTGCCCCCTCTTGGGTCTAACTTTTCGATCTTCGCCCATGTGCGCGATGAGATTTAATCGAAAATTTAGTGATTACAGTTGGTTATAGCGGATGGAAGTTCGATAGGACAGCAGGTTCCCCGTTTTTCTGCCCAATAGAACACACAGCCCGTTCGTTTCGTGGGAAGTCGAGAAACGTCGCTCAACAGTTTCTCGACTTCGCTCGAAACGAACGGCGGGAGGGCGTGATGCGCGCCTTACCCCTCCGCCTTCTCGATCTTTGCCAGCAAGACGCCTTCGCTCACCTGTCCACCTTCGCTGGCATTGAGTTCAGCGACCGTGCCGTCGAAGGGGGCGATGAGGCTGTGTTCCATCTTCATGGCTTCCAGCGTCAGCAGTTTCTGGCCCTTGACCACCGCGTCGCCCGCCGCGACCGACACGGCAATGATGCGACCGGGCATGGGGGAGAGGATCGCGCCGTCGGAGGCTGCGCCGCCTGCGCCGCCGGTCGCGCGCCATGGGGCCAACCGCCAGACCTGACCCGCTTGTGCAATCAGCACATCCTCATGGTTGGGATCAGCCTCCCCGCCGCGTGGGTCGAAGGCGATGGTGACGGTCTCGCCGTCGAGCAAGAAGGGTGCCTCCGCCCGCACCGGCGCGTTGAGACGGAAGCCCGCCAGCACGCCGCCCGGCGTAAGCGCAGCCGCCGCGTCGGCTAGCGCTTCGGCATCGGGATGATGGGGTGGCATCAGGGCATCGCCTTCGCGCGCGATCAGCCCGGTATCGAGCCGGGCAGCGACGAAATCAGGATGCTCCAGCGCCTTGACGAGGAAACCGGCATTGGTCTTGAGCGGCCAGATGGCGGTATCGTCGAGCGCGGCGGCGAGGGTTTCGCGCGCGTCGTTGCGGGTCTCGCCATGGGCGATCATCTTGGCGATCATCGGATCGTAAAAGGGCGAAATCTCCGCCCCCTGCCCTACCCCGGTGTCGATACGACACCCTTCGCCTAGGTCGAACGTGTCGAGGCGACCGATGGAGGGCAGGAAGCCCTTGATCGGGTCTTCCGCATAAAGCCGCGCTTCCATGGCGTGGCCGTTGATGCTGAGCTGGTCCTGCGCCAGCGGCAGCGGTTCGCCCGATGCGACGCGGAGTTGCCATTCGGCCAGATCGACGCCGGTGATTTCTTCGGTCACCGGATGTTCGACCTGAAGCCGGGTGTTCATTTCCATGAACCATATCCGATCCGCGCGCAGGCCTTCCGATCCGTCGGCGATGAATTCGATCGTGCCTGCGCCGACATAATCGACCGCTTTGGCGGCGCGGACGGCGGCGGAACAGATGGCGTCGCGGGTGGCGGCGTCCATGCCGGGTGCGGGGGCTTCCTCGATCACCTTCTGGTGGCGACGCTGGAGCGAGCAGTCGCGCTCGAACAGGTGGACGACATTGCCGTGCTTGTCGCCGAACACCTGCACCTCGATATGGCGCGGGTTGGTGACCCATTTTTCGAGCAGCACATGGTCATTGCCGAAGCTCGACGCGGCTTCGCGCTGGCAAGAGGTGAGTGCGTCGGCGAAATCGGCGGGGGCATCGACCTTGCGCATACCCTTGCCGCCGCCGCCCGCGACCGCCTTGATCAGGACAGGGTAGCCGATGGCGTCAGCCTGGGCCGCGAGGAAGGCGGGCGACTGGTCCGCGCCGAGATAGCCGGGCGTGGTGGGGACGCCGGCGTCCTGCATCAGTTGCTTGGCGGCGTCCTTCAGGCCCATGGCGGTGATGGAGGAGGGGTTGGGACCGACCCAGATCAGCCCTGCGTCGATGACCGCCTGGGCGAATTCCGCATTTTCGGACAGGAAGCCGTAGCCGGGGTGGATCGCCTGCGCGCCGGTCTGGAGGGCGGCGGCGATGATGCGGTCGCCCAGCAGATAGGATTCGCGCACCGGGGACGGGCCGATATGGACGGCTTCGTCGGCGGAGCGGACGTGGAGGGCTTGGGCGTCGGCGTCCGAATAGACGGCCACCGTGCGGATGCCCATCGCGCGCGCTGTGCGGATGATGCGGCAGGCGATTTCGCCGCGATTGGCGATGAGGAGGGATTCAAGCACAGGGATCTCCCAATCCGTCATGCTGAACTTGTTTCAGCATCCATTTAGCGGCAGGCTCGGTGCTGCGATGGAAAAGCAACCGTGCGTCTATATTCTGAGTAGCGCGTCCTATGGGACGCTTTACATCGGTGTGACATCCGACCTGATCGGTCGCCTTTATCAACACCGCACCGGCAATATTCCGGGTTTCACGAGCCGGTACGATGTCCATCATCTGGTAAGGTTCGAGATGTTCGGCGATATGGAGCGGGCGATCCTGCGGGAAAAGCAGCTCAAGCGCTGGCATCGCCAATGGAAGATCAACCTGATCGAGAGCGACAATCCGCATTGGGTGGACCTTGCGCCGTCGATCGGGCTTCCGCCTTTGCGGCCTGATGGATGCTGAAACAAGTTCAGCATGACGAAAGTGCTGAGCAATTTGGTGTGCCAGAAACGAGGCTTGCGCGCCTCCACCATCCGGCTGCGCCGGACGGTCCCCCTCCCCCAGACAAGCTGGGGGAGGAATTTTAGGGGCGTACCCACCCCCATCACATCCGAAACACGCCAAATTGCGCCCTCTCGCCGACCGGCGCGTTCAGCGTCGCCGCAAAGGCCAGGCCCAGTACGTCGCGGGTTTGCGCGGGGTCGATGACGCCGTCGTCCCACAGGCGGGCGGTGGCGTAATAGGGGTTGCCTTCTTCTTCATATTTTTGGCGGACGGGGGCCTTGAAGGCTTCGGCTTCCTCTGCACTCCATTTGGCCGCGTCGCGGTGGACGGTGGCCAGCACGGACGCGGCCTGTTCGCCGCCCATCACGCTGATGCGGGCATTGGGCCAGGTGAAGAGGAAGCGGGGTTGATAGGCTCTACCGCACATGCCGTAATTGCCTGCGCCAAAGCTGCCGCCGATCAGGACGGTGATCTTGGGCACCTGCGCGGTGGCGACGGCGGTGACCAGCTTGGCACCATGCTTGGCGATCCCCTCGCCCTCATATTTGCCGCCGACCATGAAGCCGGAGATATTCTGGAGGAACAATAAGGGGATACGCCGCTGACAGGCGAGTTCGATGAAATGCGCGCCTTTCTGCGCGCTTTCGCTGAACAGGACGCCATTATTGGCGATGATGGCGACCGGCATCCCCCAGATATGGGCAAAGCCGCAGACGAGCGTGGTGCCGTAGAGCGCCTTGAATTCGTGAAATTCGCTGCCGTCCACGATCCGCGCGATGATTTCGCGCACGTCATAGGGGGCGCGGACATCGTCAGGGATGATGCCGTACAGGTCGCTAGCGTCATATTTGGGCGGGCGGGGTTCGCGCAGGTTCAGGTCCGGTTTGCGATCGGGTTGCAGGGTCGAGACGATGTCGCGCACGATGGTCAGCGCATGATCGTCGCTGTCGGCGACATGATCGACCACGCCCGACTTGCGGCCATGCAGGTCGCCGCCGCCCAGATCCTCCGCCGTGATGACTTCGCCAGTCGCGGCCTGCACCAGTGGCGGACCGGCGAGGAAGATCGTCCCCTGATTGCGGACGATGACGGTTTCGTCGGACATGGCGGGGACGTAAGCGCCGCCCGCGGTGCAGCTGCCCATGACGCAGGCGATCTGGGGGATGCCCTGAGCCGACAGGTTCGCCTGATTATAAAAGATACGGCCGAAATGGTCGCGGTCGGGAAAAACCTCCGCCTGGTTGGGCAGGTTCGCGCCGCCGCTGTCGACCAGATAGATGCAGGGCAGCCGGTTTTCGAGCGCGATTTCCTGCGCGCGCAGATGCTTTTTCACGGTGACGGGGTAGTAAGTGCCACCCTTTACCGTGGCGTCGTTGCAGCCGATCATGACCTGACGACCCGCGACGCGGCCTATCCCCGCGATCAGGCCCGCGCCGGGGACTTCATCGCCATAAAGGCCATTGGCGGCAAGCTGGCCGATTTCGAGGAAAGGCGAGCCGGGGTCGAGCAGACGCTCGACGCGGTCGCGGGGCAGGAGTTTGCCGCGTGCGGTGTGCTTGTCGCGGGCGCTGGCGGAGCCGCCTGCCGCTGCGGTAGCGACCTTGGCGCGCAAGTCTTCGGCCAGCGCGCGGTTGTGCGCGGCGTTGTTGCGGAAGGCTTCGCTGTCTGGGAAGACTTTGGTGTCGAGGATCGGCGCACTCATCTCAAATCCTCCCCTTTAAGGGGAGGTGGCGCGCCGAAGGCGTGACGGAGGGGTGTCGAGCCATCGAGAGGGTTACACCCCTCCGTCTGGCCTGCGGCCAGCCACATCCCCTGCAAGGGGAGGATGCCGATGAGGCGTGCACCCTTGCGCTCCCGCGCCCGGTGGTGCCACATCTGTGCGCCCTGCCCTGTTCGAGGCCGCTCATGCCCACCATCGCTCTCCTTGTCATTTCAAACCTCTTCATGACCGTCGCCTGGTACTGGCATTTGAAAGGTGGGATGACCAAGCCGTTGGTGCTGGTCATCCTGATCAGCTGGGGCATCGCGCTGGTCGAATATTGTTTTGCCGTGCCCGCCAATCGCATCGGCTTTGCCCATGGCTGGTCGGCGGGGCAACTCAAAGTCGCACAGGAGGCCATCGCCCTGGTGATCTTCGGCGGGTTCATGGTCGTGGTGCTGGGCGAACCGCTGCAATGGCGCCATTTCGCTGCCTTTGCCTGCATCATGGCGGGAGTGGCGTTCCTGTTCGTGGGTAAGGCCTGATCCGTCAAACCAACCTCCGTTCGCTTCGAGCGAAGTCGAGAAGCCGTTATCGCTGTGCTGGGGTTTCTCGACTTCGCTCGAAACGAACGGACGAGATTGTCACAGCCTAACTCGACCATATTCTATGCCCCGACCAGTTCCCGGCCGATCAACATGCGGCGGATTTCATTGGTGCCTGCGCCAATGTCGAGCAGCTTGGCGTCGCGCATGAAGCGTTCGACCGGCCAGCCCCTGGTATAGCCCGCGCCGCCCAGCGCCTGCACCGCTTCGAGCGCGACCTTCACCGCATTTTCGCTGGCCAGCAGGATCGCGCCCGCCGCGTCGTAGCGGGTGGTGCGCCCCGCGTCACATGCCTTGGCGACGGCATAGACGTAAGCGCGCGCGCTGTTGAGGGCGACATACATATCGGCAATCTTAGCCTGCATCAGCTGGAATGCGCCGATCGGTTTGCCGAATTGCTGGCGTTCGCGGACATAGGGTAGCACGACGTCGAGGCAGGCCTGCATGATGCCAAGCTGGATGCCCGCCAGCACGGTGCGTTCATAGTCGAGGCCCGACATCAAAACGCCCGCGCCGCCATTGAGCGGACCCATGATATTGGCTTCCGGCACTTCGCAATCGTCGAACACCAGTTCGGCGGTGGGCGATCCGCGCATCCCGACCTTGTCGATCTTTTGCCCGATCGAAAAGCCCGGCATGGATTTTTCGATGAGGAAGGTGGTGATCCCCTTGGACCCGTCCCCGGTGCGGGCATAGACGACCAGAGTGTCGGCTTCCGACGCATTGGTGATCCAGTATTTGGTGCCGTTCAGGATATAGTGGTCGCCCTTTTTGTCGGCGCGCAGCTTCATCGCCATGACGTCCGACCCGGCCCCCGCTTCCGACATGGCGAGGCTGCCGACATGCTCACCGGAAATGAGTTTGGGGAGGTAGCGCGCCTTCTGTTCGGCATTGCCCCAGCGGCGGATCTGGTTGACGCAGAGGTTGGAATGGGCGCCATAGCTCAAACCTATGGAGGCGGACGCGCGGGCGACTTCCTCCTGCGCGACGACATGCTCCAGATAGCCAAGGCCCAGGCCACCGTCCGCCTCATCGACGGTGATGCCGTGCAGGCCAAGTTCGCCCATTTCGGGCCACAGCGTGCGGGGGAACCAGTCCTCCGCGTCGATCCGCCCAGCCAGCGGGGCGATGCGGTCATCGGCGAAGCGGCGGGTGGTGTCGCGGATCATGTCCGCAGTCTCGCCCAGGGCAAAATCGAAATCGGTCATTGGCATCTCTCCATTGTCCCCATCCTAGCGGTTGGCAGCCCAAGAGAAAAATTGAAAGGGCGCGGCATAGTGTATAGTTTCTATCTATGATCGAACGCTATTTGCTGCGCTATTTCCTGGCCGTGGTCGACCAGGGCAATTTTTCCCGTGCGGCGGCGCATTGCCATGTGTCGCAGCCGACCCTATCAGTGGGCATCGCCAAGCTGGAGCAGACGGTCGGCGCGCCGCTCTTCCTGCGCAGCAACCAGCGGGTCGAGCTGACCGGCGCGGGGGCGCGGCTGCTGGGCCATGCGCGGCGGATCGAGCGGGAATTCAACCTGGCCGAGCAGGCAGGCGCGCGATCGGCACGGGGCGCGCCGCTGCGCATCGGCCTGCTGACCAGCATTCCCGGCGCGCTGGTAGCGCAGGCAGTGGCGGGTTGCGCGCCCAGCGATGCGCAGGCGCTGGAGCTGGTGCCGGGAACCGAGCGCGAGTTGCTGGCGCGGCTGGACGCGGAGCGGATCGACGTGGCGCTGACCCTGGTGCGCGATGGGACGGATCGCTATGCGGTGCGCCCGATCGCGGAGGAAGGCTATGGCCTGGCCCTGCCCGCCAGCCATGCACTGGCCGGGCGGGCCATGATCGCGGCGGAGGAGCTGGCGGGCGAGGTGATGATCGTGCGCCGCCATTGCGAGGCGCTGTCGGCGACCAGCCGCTATTTCGTCGATCGCGGCGTGCGCCCGCATTTCGCCTTTCGCGCGACCAATGACGAGCGGGTGATGCAGATGGTCGCGGCGGGGCTGGGCGTGACGGTGATGCCGATGGGCTATGGCTGGCCGGGCATGGCGCGCGCGGCGCTCAAGGATTTTGGCGCGCGGCGCACGATCGGCCTGTTGTTCAGCCCGCGTGCGCAAGGGTTGAGCCAGGCAATGCCGCCGATCCTGACGGCGCTGGAGGCGATAGTGGCCAATAAGCCACATGATCCTAAAGACAGGTGATGGGGCCGATTGTGCGCACCAACACACCGTGATAATTGTATTCCCAGGACACAATTTCACGATGTCCGGTTCCAGGGAGAGACGCTTTGAAAGCATCCATCAATGCGCGCGCCATGTGCGCCTTGTTCGCATCGGTTTCCAGCATTGGGCTGAGCCCCCTTGTTCAGGCGCAGACCGACGGCATGGACATCATCGTCACCGCGCAGAAACGCAGCCAATCCTTGCAGGACGTCAGCGTCGCGGTGTCGGCGGTCAGCGGGGATCAGCTGGCCAATGCCGGGGTCAGCAATTTGCAGGACATCCAGCAGCTGGTGCCATCGGTCACCTTCGGCAATGATTTCAACCAGGCCAAAGTGTTCATTCGCGGCGTGGGGGCCAATACCTCCACGACCGGGTCCAGCACTGGCGTCGCGCTGCATGTCGATGGCGCCTATGTCGCCCGTGCCGAAGCGCAACTGACGTCCCTGTTCGATCTGGAGCGGGTCGAAGTGCTGCGCGGGCCGCAGGGCAGCCTCTATGGCCGCAACGCGGTTGGCGGTTCGATCAACCTGATCACCGCCAAGCCGACTGCTGAATTCGCAGGCTACGCCCGCATCGGCTATGGCAATTATAATGCCATGACCGCCGAAGCCGCGGTCGGTGGCCCGATCGTCGATGCCATCCGCTTTCGTCTGGCGGGCAAGGTCGAGGCGCGCGATGGCTATGGCGGCAACCCGTTCAAGGGCGGCAGCGATGTCGATGACCTGTTCCGTTACATGGTGCGTGGGCAGGTCCATCTGATCGCGTCGGACAAGGTGGATTTCCTGCTGTCGGGCGAATATTTCCGTCAGAATGACAATAGCGGCGCGGTCCATTATCGCGGCCCCGCCTTTCCCGGCGTCGCCCGGCTGGCCCCGACCGGCACCGGCGGCTTTGCCACCAACCCGCGCGATCTGGGCAGCGACGAGCCGCCCTCGGTCGATACCACAAGCTATTCGGTCACCGGCACGCTCAATATCGAGCTGAGCGACGCTTTCAGCATTGGCAACATCACCAATTATCGCGATTTCAAGACGCAGCTCATACAGGATCTCGACGGGTCGGCGCTGGTCGCCACCCTGCCCAATTCGACGTCGATCCAGACCCGGACGATCGATGCGCAGCAGTTCAGCAACGAGCTGCAATTCAAATATGACAGCGCCATCGT
Source organism: Sphingobium sp. FG125 (assembly GCF_057809795.1). NCBI lineage: Bacteria > Pseudomonadati > Pseudomonadota > Alphaproteobacteria > Sphingomonadales > Sphingobiaceae > Sphingobium > Sphingobium sp. FG125. The sequence continues at coordinate 102,129 of NZ_JBMDKQ010000001.1, read as the reverse complement.
GAAGGGCGTCGTCGGCCTCTATTATTTCCATGAGCGGCAGCGGCCGCGCGATCAGGTTGGCCTGAGTTCGACCAACGACCTGGCGTCCAACATCACCGTATTGGCGACGCGGCCGACCTTCGTCGACAATGTCGCAGCGCCCGTAGGATCGGTGACGCTGGCCGAAGCGCTGGCGATGTGCAACTTCCCCGCCGGAACGTCGCCCAACCGCGTCTGCCTGAAATCCAGCCTTGGCACCCGCGCCTATGCCGCGTTCGGGCAGCTGAATTTCGACATGGGCGAGGCGTTTGGCCTCAATGGCGTGTCGCTGAAACTGGGCGGGCGCTACAGCCATGAGAAGGTGGACAGCGCCAACCCGTCGATCATCCTGACCGCCAACGGCAATCCCGCCGTGGCGCAGGTGCGCAAGACGACGGTTGCAGGCACTTACCGCGAAAAGACGTTCAAGGATTTCACCCCGGAAATCGGCCTGCAATGGCAGCCCAACCGCGACCTGCTGCTCTATTATACCTATTCGGAAGGCTTCAAGGCTGGTTCGGGCGAGAATGCGGCGGGCAGCACCACGATCGTGCGGCCGGAAAAGATGAAGAACCACGAACTGGGCATCAAGGCGGAATTGCTCGACCGGCGCTTGCAGATCAATCTGGCGGCCTATCATTACAAGCTGGACGATTTGCAGATCAACAAGACGATCGGCGGCGGCCCCGCGGGCTTTACCACCATCTTTGAAAATGCGGCCAAGACGTCAGCCACCGGTGTCGAGGCGGACCTGATGGCCCGTCCGGTCGATGGCGTGCGCCTGCGCGGATCCGTGTCCTACACCGACAGCAAATATGACGACTTCATCACCGTCGATCCGCTGAACCCGGTCAACGTCGCACAGGCGGGGCAGCCCGCCTATAACCCCGTCACCAATTCCGACCCGACGGCCTTTGGCGCGCCATGTGGCCCCGGCGCGCTCAACGCCAATGCACCGTGCAACATCCAGCTGGCGGGCAACCCCACGCGCAATTCGCCGACATGGGCCTATAGCGCGGGGATTGAGGTGGACCTGCCGGTCCTGACCGAGACCGGCACGCTGACGCTGAGCGGGGACTTGTCGGGCAAGAGCAATGTCTATTTCACCGAGTTCAAGCGGCTGGTGGAAGGCACGCGGGCCTATACGATGTTCGACGCATCCCTGCGCTGGATCGACCGGACGGACACGGTGACGGCGTCGCTGTGGATCAAGAATATCAACAACACGCTGCGCGAAAGCAGCACCTTTGCGATCTCCACCGGCCGCATCATCGGCGTCACCTACCTGCCGCCGCGCACCTATGGCGTGACTTTGGGCTACAAATTCTGACCACGCAGCCTGCGCCGGGGCGAAATGCTCCGGCGCGGGTGAGCATATGAAGCGATGAATTTCGGAAAAGCCGGCAGTCAGGGCCGGAAAATGGTGCCGCTTACAGGACTCGAACCTGTGACCCCCGCATTACGAAGGCCTTGGAAGCAATCCCCGAAAAGCGAAGTTTTTAGCCAGTTCTGGGGCAAAGCGGGAAGGTATTTCCGCCCTCACCCACGCCAGACCCAAACGCAGGAGAAGTCCGGTTTGCGCGGTTTCCTTTTAAAGGCACTTTGGTAGGAAGCGATTTCAAATCCGACCTGCGCTATACCCGGATGAGTTGCGCGATCGTCGCTGTCCATGCGGTGGGTGAACTATTTAATCGCATCGGGATGTTGTCGAGGCGTTCCGTCAAAGCAATCACCACGGGAACAACCGCGATGCCGCGTGAAATGCTCCATATGTGCTTTCATGCCGTTTGTGCCTGCAGAATGCGCTCTGACCTGCCCATGGCACTCAGGGCATCGCTTCGTTCTTCCACGCGGCATCTTTAGCGCTAATGCAATGTCGATACCGGTCCAAGCACCGTGGGCAAGCACTTCGCAAGCCGTCTCGATATTTCTTAGGTTGTCCAATGCTAACGCCCTATCTGATGCCAGATCTCAAAATATCAGCAAATTGCGCAATCTGTCCAGGTACTTGGTGCCATTCATCATAAGAGACGTTATCGCACCTTCGGCCGGTTGACACCATGCTCCGCTGCGATGACCCACTCCGCTTCGGTTTTGGGTGCGTAGGAAATATACTCACCCCGGCGACAGGAAGGCAGGCCCAGCGCGTCAATCAGCGCAGGATGCTTCGTGCCGGTTAGTAGCAGAATTCCTTGCTCCAGCAGCGTGTCCCTGCTTCCACGGCCATTATCTGATCGCGTGCGGCGGGTAAAATCCTTTTGCCTTGCGGTTGCGTCGATAACATCGCGAGAAATCGGCCTCCCCTGCACCTCTTCAAAAAGTGCCGACACACGTTCGTTGCCAGAGCGTGCAGATGTGATGCGTTCAATTGCTGCCTTCTCGACTGTGCGCCAAAAATTTGGCGGATACGGGTGATCGCAAAGCAACCACATGATGTTGCTGAAACCTTCCGTGCTGATCCCCCGCTTGGCATCACGATTTCCCGCTCCACCATGCATAACCTCAGTTCGAATGATGATCAGCCCCATGTAACAGAGGGAACGCTCTTCATCCGCCGCAATGACGAGACAAGGATGCCCGTAGGCCTCCGGGGGGATAGTCCAATTGTCGCCTGTCGTGAACTTGATGTCCACGTCATGGCCGAGAATGACGGTATCTAGAATACCTTTTTCGAGGCGAAGAAACTTACGAATGACGATCTCGACATGAGTGCCGATGAAAGTCTTTTCGACCTTCTCCAACTCGTTGAAATCGCGACGCCCCGTGCGCGGTGTGTTGATGAGCGAGTCGATGCACTCCCGAAGCATGATTGGAATCTCAGCTTTCAGAGAGGCTTGCCCGCCCGCCCGGATTTCGATTTCATCGGCAAGGCTGTTTAGCAGAGCATAATCAGGATGCCCTGGAACGACTGCAGATGCCGGAATCTTCTTGCGCAAAACCACCCCCAACGAAACTGTTAGGGGTGGCTATCACATCGTTAGAAACTGTTGAAGGTCATGCACGTCGCTTAACGGATGAGGGGTTCGCAAGGGCCGCAACTACCTTCTCCCCGACAGCTTGGGCAACAGGAGGCGGAAAGGCATTTCCAACCTGCCGGTAGGCGGCCGTTTTGCGCCCAACGAACTTCCAGTCGTTCGGGAAACCTTGCAGCTTTGCGGCCATTGGAACCGTAAGACGCGGCATACCAACGAAATCACGCTCAGGCGCTGCATCAGCCAGTGACATTCCGTTAACTCCCAAGGTAGCCCACGCAGCTTTTGCACGGGTCGGCCCCAAGTCGGGACCACCATGCTTCTTAGAACCGCCCACTAACGTAGGCGCGATTTCGTCAGCATGATCGCGCCACTTCTTTGCCCCACGCCAACCGCTGGCAGCCATCTGATCGTAAAGGCATTGGCCGACCGTAGGAGGATTGCGGCCATCCCCTTCCGGCCATGCAAAAGCATCAACATACTCAGAGCGCAGCGCAACGATGACAACGCGCGGGCGCAACTGAGAAACACCGAAATCGGAGGCATTGAGCAGTCGCCAATCCGTTTCGTATCCCAACTTTTTCAGCTGCTTCTTCAACCCTTCCCGATAGTCATGAAATACGGCGCTAAGAAACCCTCGCACATTCTCGATCATGACAGCACGCGGTCGAGTTGCGTCGATTATGTCCAGAGCATCAGGAAATAGGTTGCGCTCGTCTCGCTCACCAAGTTGTTTGCCAGCCAAAGAAAATGGCGGGCACGGCACCCCGCCTGCGATGAGATCCACACCCCTGAAATCGGATGCTCGCTCCTTGAAAACTCTCAGGTCGTCTTCAATAACATTCCAATGGGGTCGATTTTCGCGAAGTGTGTCACAGCAACTAGAATCAATTTCGACCAACGCTTCATGCTCAAAACCTGCCTTTTCGAGACCCAGCGCTTGTCCTCCGGCACCAGCGCACAATTCCAGCGAAGTGAGCATAATTGTCCCTTGATTCATGGTTTGTTCCGACTGGATATTGCGGACTTGATTGACCGATGCAATAGGCAAATCAGCATCGGTTTGCCACCTAGCTCACCTGCCACGAAAAAATAAAACCAAAGGCCTCACCCATGCACTGGCCACGATGCCCGCCTAGGATGGGGATCGAGTTTACATGATGGCCGAGACCAGCCAAACGGGTGCATACAGTTCGACCATCGCGTCCTTCAACGCAATGTTGACCCGTTCCATGTCCTTGCTCTCTCCGGTCACGATGATTTCTGCCGTCAAATTGTATCGGCTTTCATAAATCCGCCGCCCCATCGGATGATCGCGGCTGCTGGAGCTTGGCCGGACGTAATCGCTGAACTTCTTCAAAAAACCGCGCTGGTTATCGGACGCACGCGCGATCGCCACAACCTCTCCGTGTAGGCAAAAGCGCACGATACCGCGTCCTCGTCGCAGTTCAGGCGTATCAGCCGTCCGCCAGTATGGCACCAGTTGCCAGCGTTTATCCCATTCCGCAACGGTGCGAACACCGATAACGCGCGTCCAAATTCCCTCGTCAACTATGTCGTTCATGATGATCTCCAAAAAATAGTGAGGCGTCGTCCGGTCCCGCCCGCGTACTAACCCACAAAGGCCAGCACACGGACGGGAGGATCAATTTTCAGCGAAGAGCAGGGCTGCCCTTCATTTTCTTCGCTCCGGCCTCGACTGCGGCCAGCAGCGTGTCGTTCGCCAGATGGCTGTAGCGCATCGTGCTCTTGTGATCGGCGTGACCCAGCACCCGGCCGACCGCGAAAAGATCCACGCCCGCATTAATCATGAACGATGCCGCGCTGTGACGAAGGTCATGGATGCGCAGGTCTGGCAGCAGAGCTTCATCCCGCGCCGTCTGCCATGAATGCTTGATCGTGACGAACGGAAGCTTGGTATCGGGGTTCGGCAGCAGGTAGGGACAGTCCTTGAACGTGGGCACCGACTTGATCAGGTCGACCGCCGGTTGGCTCAGGGGCACATGCCGCGATTTTCCCGTCTTCGATGTCGGGATCAGCCACGCGCGTCGTTCCAGGTTGATGTGCTCCCATTTGGCTTGCAGCAATTCCGACACCCGCGCGCCAGTCAGGAGTAGCAGACCAACGATGAATTTTAGTTGGGTGTTGCGGGACTCCGCAACCGCCGTTTGCAGCCGCTTTGCTTCCGCCGCATTTAAGAACCGTTCGCGGGCATTGTTGATCGGCTTGCGAGGGATGCCCCTTGTCGGGTTCTTGTCGCTGCCCGCCATACCCCACTGCTTGGCCAGTTCGAACGATCGGCCCAGGATAACCCTGATCTTCTCAACCGTGGCGGGCGCAAGCCCCTCCCCTGCTTTGTCGGCCAACCACTGAGCAACACCCTGCTGCGTAATGTCGGTGAGTCGGTGCTTCCCCCACTTCGGCAGAATATGCCGGTTCACATACATGGCGGTCGTGTCGTATGATCGCTGATACGTTTTGGCGTGGGCAAGATGTTGATCGGCCAAGGTCGAATAAAGCGGGATGGCCTTTTTCTCCGCCTTTTCCGCGATTGGATCGCCGCCGAGCGCCACCACCGACCTTAAACGCTCCGCCTCTTTCCGCACCTTGTCCACAGTAAGGTCGCCATAGCGGGCAACCTTCTTATCCTTTGTCTGACCAAATTGGTTTTTATACCGATAGTAAAACGTCTTTCCGCCGCTGGATCGAACTTCCAGAAAGAAGTTTTTGATTAGCGTATCATAATAGGTTTCCTTGTCCTTTTCAGGGTCGCACTGGACCGAGCGGCAAAAGTCCGCCGTCAAATGTTGAATAGCCATTGCATTGTCCTTTTCTCAAATGTTGAGGCCGCTGGGACGCGACCGAGTCAGTTGAAGGGTGAAGGTGCCGGATGAGCGGTTCGGGTCTGCTGCGTTCGGAGGATCGGCCGCACGAGCGGTCCGACGCTGACGGACCCCGCCCGACCACAGCGCGCAGTCGGACAAGGTGGGGGGTGGGGAGGCAGCCGGGCGAGATTTGCCCTGCCTCCGTGCCTCCTTTACCCCGACAGCACCAAAGCTAATCGAATCGGGGCTTTGGCTTGCCGCTTGTTGAACGCTGACCGCTTGGTTCCTTGTAGGACAGCAGCGGAACACGCCACTTGTCGCTGCCCTTGATCCTTTTTGGATCGCCGTAGAGCTTGCGCAGAATACTTCCGCACTCCCTCGCCTGCGCGTTGGTCGGCCTCTCGATGCCAACATCCACAAGCAACTGCATCGCGCCCACGGCAGGGCGCTGGAGCCGATCTTCTTCCGAAACGTCCAGGTCGATCGCCGCCATCAAGCTTTCTTCCACGACGCTAACCATCTGATGCTGGCTGTTCTCAGCCTCCAGCGCCTCTTCTTCGGTCGGGTCGAGCCACCAGATTGCACCGCCGTCCAGCATGTCCGCAAGTTGCGCAAACACTTGCTGCATGTCGATACCATGGTTGAAGTCGATCGATTCCGCACGGATCGTCCACCACCGGCTGTTGCCGGTCGGATCGACCAGAAAGTTGGTTTCGTTCACGCTGGCCATGAACACGGTGCGCCGTGGCTGATCTGTCTCGCGACGACCATAGGGTTTGCGGATCTTGTCGAAATCGCTGGTGAGGAAACCCTTGAGCCGGGCGATATCCTTCTTGAAGGACGAGTCCACCTCACCGATTTCCACAAGCAGATGTGACGTGGCGATCATGACCGAGTCTTTGTTGCTTGGGTCCAAATGATGATCGACCTTGACTATGTCGTCGCGCAATTCCGGATCGTCGATCAAAGATTTCAGCCAGGATGTCTTGCCGATACCCTGCTTGCCCTGCAAGGTCAGGACGCCTCTCGACTTGAAACCGGAAGGCATGAGGGCTGCGGCGGCGGCGCTCAACATCCACTTCCGCAAGAGCAGGTCACGAAGCGATGGAGGATAACCCTCACGGACCTGGATCGTCTCGTACAGGGCTGGAAGCCGATCCTCTCCGTCCCATGGCTTGCTCCTGATCCAGTCTGCCGCTGGATTGAAAGCATGCTCGTCCGCGATCGCGTCGAGAAACATGGGAACGGTGCCGATGGGCATGTTGTACGAGGCCGCAAGGCTGATGACCTTGGCAAGTGTCACCTCCGCTGCATTGTCGATAGTTCCCCGATGGCCGGGAATGGTCACATAGGCGCGCTTTTTAATCAGATTATATTGCACGACTATCCCGTGGGCCTTCAAGATGGCCTTGAGATTGGGAATAGTCGCGGGGGTATATTGGTAGCGATCTCCTTCGTCAGGAAAGGCGACGAGCTTTATCACATGCTCTTCGGGCACAAGCTGGAGCGCCGTGGAAACGGATTTCCGCTGAGCGTCATTTAATTGTGGTGATATGTTGTTCAAATTTTCAGTGGGCATTTGCGAACTCCTAGAAGAGAGCTTCGCGAGAAATCATGGCAGGTTAGCTTAAGCGAAGGCGTCGCTTGTCTATTCCGTGTTTCCGATGTCAGGCGAGTTCGCGATCAGTTGAGAATGCGTTACCGATAAGGTCACGCGAAGCCAAAAATCCTGGCGCCTCTTAACAGAAAGCGTCCGATCTCTTTTTCACAGAAGTCCGTGGCCGATGACAATCGGCAAGCTACGCAGCAATCTCAAGTCAGCAATTAAACTGATCTAACAACCAGCCGCGTAGAGATGAAGAGACGGTATCTACATCCTGCTCCGATTATGCAGCGTTGCCGGTCGTCTCCGCCACAGAGCAAGGCAATAATAGATGGCCTGGGGTAAGGTTCCGATGAGCCGATAAATATTCTTGATGAATTGTCGTTGGGCGGAGGAAGTTGCGAAAGTCGCCCCCCTCCCCCCACCCCCCCCGGCCGGGTTCGACCAGTGCGATGCCGATGAAAGTTAACGGCAACGCCAGTGCGTGCTATTGGCGTCGCCCTTCGTAACTGTTTGCGGATGTGGCCCGCAGGATCGATCGGCAAAGCTTCGCCAATCCGTTTGGGCTTTCCCGATCCTCGATCAGCAGCACGAAGGCGAAGCCACTGTTGCCGATGCAAACGGTCCACTCAAAGAAGCCGCCATGGTCGTGCAGCACATCCACTCGCGGGACAAAGGATGGTGAGCCAAAGCGATGGCCATCCGCTTCCAAAGGGGAGAAGCCGATTTCTTCCACCAGCGCAGCTTCAGTGTCGTCGGCGGTCAGCACCACCAGATGAGTGTGATTGGCCAGCCCAGCTTCAAAGATTTGTGCAATGCGCCGTTGCAGCAAAGTTTTGATGTCGGGGCGCAGCGGCAGGATCAAGGCGTGAACCATGGCGACACGATCGGGTAGTGAGAGCATTTCGGTCGTCCTTTGACGGGCACAAAAAAGGCGCTGAAAAGCGCCTCGTGCGATTGATGATGAAAGAGTCAGACGTGGGCGCGACAGAGCGCCAGCAGCCTTGGGTCAATGCCTTCCACGTTCGGCACGATCAGGACATGGCCGAACCCGTCCGAGACGATGATGGGCGCTTCATAGGTTTTGCCGTGTCGCATCACCCATTCAAAGGTCGGTGCACCGTCTATAACGACTGGAACGCCAAGCGCGGTTTCGATGTCGCCAAGCATGTCGCCCTGCTCCACGATGGCGAAAGTGCCGATGCCCGTCAGTTCGCCGCACTCGATCAATTCGGCGCGCCGGAGTTGCAACAGGGAGGCAATGTCGGGATCGATCGCGTGATCCAGCCAGGCGGCCAGTTCCGCCCAAGTGCGAATAATATTCATGGTTTGTTCCTTTTACGCGCAAAAAGAAACCCCGCTGGCGCTGGACCAACGGGGCTTCAAAGGTTGATGGTAGATCGGAATTAGAAGGTCGCGATGACCTTGACGTCCGGTTGCCCCGCGATGCGGAGCGGTATTTCGAAGAAGCTGGTGATGTTGTCTCGCGCCCGGCGCTTGGCCATGTCGATGAGGCTGGCTTGCTGGGCCTGCTTCACCATGGTCTTGCGCGCCGTCGTGTAATTGAGGCGGTTGAGTTCATCGATTTCAGCTTGGTCGAAGGTGAGAAGGCCGCCGTTGAGCGTGGTGGCGTTCTCCGGCTGGAAGGCAATCTCGCCCACCTCCAGCGGCGGCAGCTTCACCCGCACCAGCTTTGCCTGTTCGTCGAAACTGACATTCGCCATCGTCAGCCTGGACAGATCGACATGGTAGCTGACCACGGCTGGGACATAGAGTTCCTGACGACCGTGGAGGATGATCCACCGCGTTCGTTCGGCCCAGACTCGCGCCCCGCCCTTGTAGGTGAACACCAGCAGTTTGTTTTCCTGCCGCAGGCTTTCGACCGTGGTGGACAGAACTTTGCTGGTGTCGGTGCGGAAGATGCCGTCATAATGGACTTCCTCGTCCAGCATCTCGCGCGGTGCCACCCAGTAGCCCACGCCGAACGTGACAGCGCAGGCCAGCAACAGGCCGGGGATCGGAACTTGCGTCCCGGTCACTGGAGGGCGAAGGTCATCGCGGGATCGGTGTTGGCCGTCACCTTCCACGTTGCCTTATCGAAACCGGCTTTCGCGATTTTCCAGACCGATACGACTTTGGTTGCTACGCCCGGATTTAGATCGACGGTGAAGCTTGCCGCATCTGCTGAATCCATCGCCATGGCTCCAACCATGTCATCAACGGTATAGCTCTGCCCGTTTCCGTCAGCCAAGGACAGGGTTGGCCTTTCCGCGATCCCCAGCGCCTTGTCCGCCGTGTTCTTGAGCCGATATTTGATGACCACGAAAGTTTCGGTCGGTTCAGCCTTGGGACCGATACCAGCAGGGCCGATCTGACCCATGGTCTTTACGGTGTCGATCGTGATTTCGACGCCAGCCGCTTTGCCGGTTTCCCCCAAAGCAATGGGTTTAACTTCCGGTTGAGCAGTCGCCTCGCCGCCAGTCGTTTGAGATGTCGGCGCTTGGCCGCAAGCGGACACCAGCAACAGCGCCGCGAAGATGGATGATTTGTGCATGGGTTCTCTCCTATTCATTTCCAGACCGCTTCGACGAAGGCGCGGCAGGCTGTTCTCGCGTTGATGATGTTCCGGCCGACCGAGACACGCAGGGTCTGTTCGTTGATGGGCTGGATTTCCCTGCCCCGGCTCTTGGCTTCCTCATAGGCGCGTGTTGTCGCGATCGATCGGCAGGCCACCAGCAAGGCGTCCGCTTCCGGCACGAACTGATAGCGCGAATAGCGAAGATCGACCGTGAAGCCGTTGGCTGTGTCCTTAATCTCGAACTTGGCATTCTTATCTCCGCCAGCCGTCAGCGGCTTGGAGACATCGGCAGGCGTGGTGCAGGCGGACAAGACCGCTAGACACAGTAAGGGTATGGCTTTGTTCATTGGTATTTCCCCTTTCATGGGATGACCGCCAAAGCGACGGCGCGTTGAGGCACCCACGTCCCGACCTGATTTATCGGAACATGCTGCCAAGGCCAGCGAAAATGACACGATTGGTATACAGACGTAGGCGTGGCCTTCCGGCCATCTCGCTGCATGGATGTTGTCGAGCTTCTAGGTGCGAATGTGCGCCACTATCGGAAGCTGAAGGGCATGACGCAGGAGCAGCTTGGCCTCGATGCGGGCATGGAGCGTAGCTACGTCAGCGATTTGGAGCGTGGCACTCGCAATCCATCCGTTCGGGCGGTGGCACGGTTGGCAGATGCTTTAGGTGTCCAGCCGCACGAACTTCTTTTGGCAAACCTCGAAGGCTGACTGCCCGTTCGTGTCCGGCGTAGCGGCGGCAAAGGTCGATCAGGTCGCTGTCGATCGTACTGTCATCGTCGCACCTCACCAGCCGTTGTGCCACGAGGGCTTGCAGCGAAGCGTCGGTGAACGATAGGATGGTAAACATCGAGGGGGATGAAGCTTGTAGTTCAATCATGGCTATTTCCTTTGGACACAAAAAAGCCCCAGGAAAATCCGGAGGCGGTTGAAGGCAGTGAAACGCTACCGAAAGGCAGCGGAGTTAGAACAGGCGCGCAACAAGCCTTTGCTGTGGCCTATTCATATAAGATGGCTGGATTCCCGCGCTTTTCTGTAGTGTGAAACTGAACGGAAGTAGTCTGTTGAACGAAGATTTTGCCGAACACGCTGGCCGTATGCCTCAACTTTTCAGTAGCTTAGTTTCAAGCGAAGCAATCCCTATCGCGCCGTTGTCAGCTTGGAAGAATCTGGGTGCGATCTACGTCTTTTATTACGACGACAGCCCTGAACACGTTGGACGAACGAGAAATCTTCAAGCCCGTATCCGTGGTCACCTGACTGCGAGCCATTATTCAGCGTCGTTTGCGTTCAAGCAAACCCGGCGTGTGATGGCTTTAAAGGCAACGTATCGCCCCGAAGGTTCAAGGGCAGCCCTATTTGCAGATCCAGAATTCAGGGCAGCATTCGACACGCAGTCCAACCGATTACGGCAAATGACGATGCGCTATCTAGCTGTAAAATCACCGATAGATCAATATTTGTTGGAGCTTTACACAGCGATGGAACTGGACCTGCCGCTTGACGAATTTGATACTCACTGAACGGGTGGTCGGCATTATCTGAAAATGGGTGAGGTTATGCAGACGATTAGCCAACGAGCAGACCAACTGTATGCTCGCGCGGAAGAGGAGATGGGGGTTGCCCTAAATGCCTTGCGTGCAAGACACTCAGCAGAAGGCGTCTTGCAAAGCGGTGCCACTATTCGGCGGGCAGTGGCTATATTCCACGAACTTACACTGGCTACGACTGGCAATGCCCTCAACCAGATCGGCGTACGCGTCGAACATCGCGGCCGGAAGTGGCGGAGTATGGTCGATGACGTGGAGGAAGCGGCCGATCGCTATTTCGCCTCCCATCACCCTGAATTAGAAAAAACGTTGCTGCTTGCAAGCCGAACCGGGCCACGAGACGCTGAATCCCTAATTGCAACCGTTCACCGGGATATGACAGACCAAATTTCTGCGTATCGTGAAGGGTGGACGGCTCCCCGCCACAAACCATGGATAGAACGTCATCCTATTCTTTACGCCGCCGCGCTCCTCATTCTTGGCGCGCTTGCCAGCGGAGGGATAACGGCGTTCGTTGAATCTGCTGGTCGATAGCGCTGTTTACACCCATTCCCGCCCCACGTGCCACCCACTGGGACGCACCGGAATCAAGCCCAAAGGCCCATAAACAAGGCAACCCATCGGCCCTAAGCCGGAAGGCACTTTCCCTTTGATTTCTGAAAGTTGCCTATGGAAGGGCTGGTGCCGCTTACAGGACTCGAACCTGTGACCCCCGCATTACGAATGCGATGCTCTACCAACTGAGCTAAAGCGGCGTTGCGGCGGGCAGATAACAGTGGTTGGGCCTAAGGACAAGCGGGCAATTGCATTGTCGGGCCGGTCTTTTTGTGGGGAGCGCGGCGGGCGGGGCGTTGATCGCCAGCATCTTTACGGCAAATTTACCATCCGGTGCCACTGTCGAGTCCCAAAGAGGTAGAATTTTGCCTGAAATAGGGACCGACCGGATGGACACTCTGCGGGGGCATGACGTCGCCAACGACCAGGACGACTTCGATTATGTCGAGGATGCGGCAATCGACGCACCGTTGACGGTGGTGTCGGACGAGCGACGGATGCAGGTGCGCGCCTATAATTATTGGGCGTCGCTGCTGGGTGACCGCGCGCTGCCATCGATCGAGGATCTGTCGCCCGACCAGCTGGAGGATTTCGGACCGCACAGCGTGTTGCTGGATTTTTCCACCGGCCTCGACAATCCGGCCATCGTCTATCTGGGCACCGCCTTGCGGCAGGAGTGCGAGATTGAAGGCAACATCAGCTATATCAACGATGTGCCCGCTCGGTCGCTGCTGTCGCGGCTGACCGACCATTATCTCCAGATCGTCGCCAATGCCGCGCCGATCGGGTTTGAGGCGGAATTCGTCAACCAGCGCGATGCAGAGATATTATATCGCGGCATATTGATGCCCTTTTCGTCCGATGACGAGACGATCGATTTCGTGTTCGGCGTGATCAACTGGAAGGAACTGGCCAGCCGCGACGAGCGGCAGGCGCTGGAAATGGAAGTCAGTGCGGCGCTCGCCAACGCCATGCCGGGGCGCAGCGACGCGCCGGTATGGGCCGATGGTCCGGCGGGCGGCGAGACGGTCGATTCGGCGCCCCTGCCCTTTGCCGTGCCTACGCCAGCCGCATCGTTCGATGAGGAGCCGCTGGACCTGTCCGGCATGGAAAGCCCGACCGAGGACGCACCGCTGGCCGACTGGCTGGCGCTGGCGCGCGATGGCGCCGATCAGGTCCGCACCAGCGAGGCGCGCAGTCATGCCGCGCTCTATCGCGCGATTGGCCTGGCTTATGATTTCGCGCTGGTGGCGCAGGCCCGGCCAGACGACTATGCCGAACTGCTGGCCGATTGTGGCATCAAGGTGCAGGCCCGCAGCCCGATGACCGCGATCATCAAGCTGGTTTTCGGCGCGGCTTATGACAAGACCCGGATCACCGAATATGCGACCGCGCTCGACCATGGCTGGGCATTGGGCCTGGGCGTGGGCATGTTGGCGGACCATCTGTCCAACTATACAGGCGGCCTCAAGGCGCTGGTGCGCGACGAGCGGGCGTTGCGCCGGGCCGAAGCCCCACCGCGCCCGGACAAGCGCGAAAGCGCGCGCAGCGCGATGAAGGCCGCCGCTGCGATCGACCCGCAGGCACTGGCCACCGATGCGGACGGGCTGGCAATCGTCGTCGCACGGCGCGAGGCTGACGGCACGGTGGTGCTGGTCGCAGCCCTGCCCGAAGGGTCGGAACTGGCGCAGCGGGTGATCCTGGCCGCGGCACGTTAAGTCAGCGCGGCGCTTGACGCGCTGAAATATCCGCCCGCGATGCACCGGTGCGCCGCCGCCCCGTTCGATTTTGCAGCGCACCAAATATCCGCTTGCGTCGAAACGCGAATCGACGGATAGTCTGTGTCGGCGCGATGACGTGCCTTATGGGTGTTCCTTCCGACGGGGGAACGGGACGCCCCTCATGAAACAGCAAAGCCGCTGTCCAGCTTTTCGCACATGCGAAGGTCTGGCCTGCGGCTTTTTTTTCGTTTTGGCGTCGGGCGTTGCGATCAACCCGCCTGCTCCGCCGAACTGCTTTCACCATCATCGACTTTTCCGAAGGGGGCTTCGCCATGGATAACAAGACCGACAAGAGCAGCACACCGAACCGGCGGCAGGTGATTCGCAGCGCAGGCACCGCCGCGCTGCTGACCGCCGCGCATCAGGCATTTCCGTCTGGCGCGTTTGCCGCCGGTGCCGGACCGGAAGTGAAGGGGGCCAAGCTCGGCTTCATCGCGCTGACCGATGCCGCGCCGCTGATCGTGGCCAAGGAACTCGGCCTCTTCGCCAAGCATGGGATGCCCGACGTGGTCGTCGCCAAGCAGGCCAGCTGGGGCGCGACCCGCGACAATCTGGTACTGGGTTCGGGCAGCGGCGGCATTGACGGCGCACATCTGTTGACGCCGATGGCCTATTTCCTGTCGCTGGGCGTCGCCGCCAAGCAGACGCCGATGAACATCCTGGCGCGGCTGGACGTCAATGGTCAGGGCATTTCGGTGTCGAAAGACTATCTGTCGGCCAAGGCCGGACTGAATGCCGCAGCGATGAAGGGCGTGATCCAGCAACGCAAAGATGCAGGCAAGAAGGTCACCATGGCCATGACCTTCCCCGGCGGCACCCATGACCTGTGGCTGCGCTACTGGCTGGCGGCGGGCGGGATCAACCCCGACGTCGATGTCAGCCTGATCACCGTCCCGCCGCCGCAGATGGTCGCGAATATGAAGGCCGACACGATGGACGCCTTTTGCGTGGGCGAACCGTGGAACGACCAGCTGGTCGCGCAGCAGCTGGGCTATACGGCGGTTTCGACCGGCCAGCTGTGGATGAACCATCCCGAAAAAAGCTTTACCATGCGGGCCGACTGGGTAGCCGCAAATCCGCGCGCGGCGATCGCCATCACCGCCGCCGTGCTGGAAGCGCAGCGCTGGGCCGACAATCCGGCCAATATCTCTCGCCTGGCGATGATGGTGTCGGGCCGCGATTATCTGAAATGCCCGGTCAGCGACATTGCCGACCGTTTGCAGGGCAATTTCACCATGGGCGACGGACGCAAATATCCCAACGCGCCATTCAAGATGAAATTCTTTAGCGGCTATGCATCCTTCCCCTACAAGAGCCACGACCTGTGGTTCCTGACGGAAAACCAGCGCTGGGGCCAGTTGCCCGCCAACCTCAACACCAGCGCGATCATCGCCAAGGTCAACCGGGCCGACATCTGGCGCAAGGCGGCGGCGGTGCTGGGCGGCAAGGGTCCGGCCAGCGACAGCCGGGGCGTCGAAAAATTCTTCGATGGCAAGACGTTCGATCCCGCCAATCCCAAAGCCTATCTGGCCAGCCTGAAGATCAAGAAGATCTGAACCGGAGTGTCCCCATGCCCTCTCTTTCCTCACTCAAGGTCGTTCCGTTGATACGGGACGACCCACAGGCCGCCGCTATAGTGGCTCCGGCACCGGTCGAGGCGCTTGTCGCGCCGGTGGCTGCACCCGCCGCCCCGGTTGCCGGGCTGGCGCAGAAATGGCTGGATCGCGGCAGCAATGTCGCCGCGTCCGTCTTGCCGACCATGCTGATGATCGTCGGCCTGTTGTTCGTCTGGCAGCTCAGTTGCAGCGGTCCCGACGCCAGCTTCCCCAGCCCGGTCAAGGTTTGGGAAGAAAGCCATGAGGTGATCATCCATCCGTTCAAGGGCATCACATTCGACGCATCGGGCCTGCATATCGAAGAACAGGGCGATGTCGGCATTGCCGGCCACATATTGACCAGCCTGTCGCGGGTCATGATCGGCTATGGCATGGCGGCGGTCGCTGGCATCGCGCTGGGCGTGCTGATCGGACAAAGTCCGTTCGCCTATCGCGCGCTCGATCCGCTGTTTCAGGTGCTGCGCACCGTGCCGCCGCTGGCCTGGCTGCCGATCAGCCTGGCGATTTTCCAGAAGGCCGGACCATCGGCGCTGTTCCTGATCTTCATCACCGCCATCTGGCCGATCATCCTGAACACCGCGTCGGGCATCCAGCAAATCCCGCTGGCCTATCGCAACGTCGCCAAGGTGCTGGGGTTGAACCCGATCGAATATTTCCTGCGCATCATGCTGCCTGCCACCGTGCCGCCGATGTTCACGGGACTGCGTATCGGCATCGGCATGAGCTGGCTGGCGATCGTTGCCGCCGAAATGGTGCAGGGCGGCACCGGCGTCGGCTTCTTCATCTGGGACAGCTATAACAGCTCGCTTTTGACCGACACCATCGTCGCTTTGCTATGGATCGGCATGGTCGGCTTCACCCTGGACCGCATCGTCGCCGCCATTGGCCGCGTCGTCGCCCGATCGAACTGAAAGGACCGGTTCCATGAAACAGAGAAGCTATCTGGCGATCGAGGATGTCACGGTCGAATTTCCGACCAAACAGGGTCCGTTCTGCGCGCTCCAGTCGATCGACCTGTCGGTCGAGCGCGGCGAGTTCGTGGCGCTGATCGGCCATTCGGGTTGCGGCAAGTCCACCCTGCTCAATGTCGTGGCGGGGCTGGTGAAGCCCAGCCGGGGCGTGTTGTTCCTGGACGGTGACGTCATCAGCGGCCCCGGCCCTGACCGCGCCGTGGTGTTTCAGGACCATTCGCTGCTCCCCTGGCTGACGGTGGAGGAGAATGTCCGACTCGCCGTCGACAAGACCGCCGGGGACAAGAGCAAGGCGGAGCGGCGCGACTGGGTGCTGCACAATCTGGAACTGGTGCAGATGGCCCATGCCGCGCGCAAGCGGCCGGGCGAATTGTCGGGCGGCATGAAGCAGCGCGTCGGCATCGCCCGCGCCATCGCGATGAAGCCGCGCATCCTGCTGATGGACGAACCCTTTGGCGCGCTCGACGCCCTGACACGGGCAGCGTTGCAGGATGTCGTCATGGAGTTGCAGGCAAGCCTGAACAACACCGTGCTGATGATCACCCATGATGTCGATGAAGCCGTGCTGCTGGCCGATCGCGTCGTCATGATGACCAACGGCCCGGCGGCACGCATTGGCGAGGATCATGCGGTGGCCATGGCCCGTCCGCGCGATCGCTTGAAGGCGCTCGACATGGCCGAATATGCTGCCGCGCGTCATGCGGTGGTGCATTTCCTGCACGAACGTTATCGCAACCCGACGGTCGGCCGCGCGGCCTGATTAAGGCGACATAAGGGGCGCGGCGGCAGGAAGCCGCGCCCTTTTTGGCCGGGATCGCCGCATATCCCCCCTTGCCACCACCGGCAAAGCGCGCCAATCAGCGGCGCAACGGGGATAAAGAGGATAGCGGGCCAATGAGCTATTATGACGTGTTGATCGTGGGCGCGGGCCATGCGGGGGCGCAGGCCGCGATTTCCCTGCGCCAGTCGGGCTTTGACGGTTCGGTCGCGATGATCGGCGACGAAAAAGACCCGCCCTATGAGCGTCCGCCGCTGTCCAAGGAATATTTTGCGGGCGACAAGAGCTTCGACCGCATCCTGATCCGCCCCGCCACCTTCTGGGGTGAGCGCAATGTCGACATGCTACTCGGTCGCCGGGTCAAGAGCGTCGATGCGGTCGGCAAATTCGTGACCGCGGGTGACGAGGAAATCGGCTATGGCAAGCTGATCTGGTGCACTGGCGGCAATCCCCGGATGCTGACCTGCAATGGCGCGGACGCCGCCAATGTCCATGCCGTGCGCCGCCGCGATGATGTCGACGCCATGATGGCGAAGATCGACAGCATCAACCATGTGACGATCATCGGCGGCGGCTATATTGGCCTCGAAGCTGCGGCTGTCCTGTCCAAATTCGGCAAGAAGGTCGTGCTGCTCGAAGCACTCGACCGGGTGCTGGCGCGAGTCGCTGGCGAAGAATTGTCGCGCTTCTACGAGGCCGAACATCGCGCCCATGGCGTGGACCTGCGCACCGGCGCGCGGATGGACTGCATCGAGGTCACCGATGGCAAGGCAACCGCCGTGCTGATGCAGGACGGTGAGCGGATCGCCACCGACATGGTGATCGTCGGCATCGGCATCATCCCCGAAACCGGCCCGCTGATCGCGGCAGGCGCAGCCGGCGGCAATGGCGTGGACGTGGACGAATATTGCCGCACCAGCCTGCCGGACATCTATGCCGTGGGCGATTGCGCCGCGCACGCCAACCGCTTTGCCGGTGGCGCGCAGATGCGGGTGGAATCGGTGCAGAACGCCAATGACCAGGCCAAGACCGCCGTGGCGCACATCATGGGCAAGGAAGAGGCCTATGACGCTGTGCCATGGTTCTGGTCGAACCAATATGATCTGAAACTCCAGACCGTGGGCCTTTCGACCGGCTATGATCAGGCGATCCTGCGCGGCGATCCCGCGATGCGCAGCTTTTCGGTCGTCTATCTCAAGGGCGGCAAGGTCATCGCGCTCGATTGCGTCAATATGGTCAAGGACTATGTCCAGGGCCGCGCGCATGTGCTGGCGGGCGCGGCGCTGGATCAGGCGCAACTGGCGGATGCGAGTGTGCCTTTGAAGGAAGTCGGGCTGGCGTAACATAAATTCCTCCCCCATCGGGGAGGGGGACCGCTCGCGAAGCGAGTGGTGGAGGGGTATCTCGCTATCGTTAGGGCGACACCCCTCCGTCAGCACTTCGTGCTGCCACCTCCCCTTGCAGGGGAGGAATGGCCCTACCCCCGAAAACTGGCCTTCATCGCCAGTTCCCACGGGCCACCGCGATAATGCCAGGCGGCCAGCCCGGCGATGGCGAACGGGCGGGGCTGAAAATCAGCGCGCAACATTTGCGCCAGCGCCTTGGCCTCCGCGGGCTTCACCTTGTTCTGGACCGTGACGTGCAGGCGCGGTCGGGCCTGATCCTGCGGCGTCAACAGGCCGGTGAAGGCGTCGGCCAGTTCGTCACGCATCGCCATAAGGTCTGGGCTGTCGATCCGGTAGGCGACCCCCTGCCCCAGCAGCATGACGTCGCTCAGCCGAGCGACCGGCGCGCGGCCCCGACACAGCGCCTTGATCCGGTCCCCTACCTCCCCCAGCGCAGAGGGCGGCAGATGGTGGAACAGGGTGATGTGTGCCGACAGCATGTTGCGGTCGGGCGGGAAATGCGCGCGGCGCAGTCCGTCCGCCCAGGCAAAGTCCGCCGCACCCATCAAGGCGCTGACGATGATCGGGGCGCTCACCCGGCGGGATGCGCCTTCAGCCAGTCCAGCACCGGTTCGGGCATCGATTCGCCATAGGGGTCCTCATCGTCGCCAATGTCGTTAATCCCCGGTTCCTCGAACCAGCCGACAATCTTGCCGTCGTCCACGACCATCGCATAGCGCCAGCTACGGTCGCCAAAACCCAGGTGATTTTTCTTGATCAGCATCCCCATGCGGCGGGTAAAATCGCCCGACCCGTCGGGCAGCAGCTTGACCTTCTGCAACCCCAATTGCTTGCCCCACTGGAACATGACGAAGGCATCGTTGACCGATATGCAATAGACATCGTCCACGCCCAGTGCCTTGAAATCATCATAAGTGCGCTCGTACGCCGGGCATTGTTCGGTCGAGCAGGTCGGGGTGAAGGCGCCGGGCAGCGAAAACACCACCACCCGCTTGCCCGCGAACAGATCGCCCGTCTGCACATCCTGCCAGCGAAAGGGGTTCGGCCCCTCTACGCTCTCGTCCCGCACGCGCGTCTTGAGGGTTACATTCGGTACGGATCGTCCCAGCATGGCTCATGTCCCTTGTTCGTCTCGCCGCTTCCGCGCGGCCTGCAACAAGTATATGATCGGTCAACGGCGGCCCTGCAACGGGACACGTCATAATGGGAGGGGATTGGATCATGAATACACCACGATATTTCACCATCATCGCCATCATCCTGCTGCTGTGGAACCTGATGGGGCTGGCCGCCTTCGTCATGCAATATACAGCTGATCTGACCGAATTGGCCAAGACCGATCCAACGACGGCGCAGGCCTTTGCGGCCATGCCGCCATGGGTGTGGATCGCCTATGCCATCGCTGTTGGCGCAGGGACGCTGGGGGCGATCGCGCTGCTGATGAAGAAGGCCGCCGCCGCCAGCCTGTTCCTGATGTCCGTCATCGCGGTCATCGTGCAATTTGGCTATACGTTCCTGGGCACCGATCTGCTGGCGGTGAAGGGACCGTCGGTGTTCGCTTTCCCCGCCTTCATCGTGGTAATGGCGATCATCCAGTTGCTCTACGCCCGTAATCTGGTGGGCAAGGGCGTGCTGCGCTAATCGACACGCCAGCGCGGCGAGCCGGCGGGAAAGGAACTGGATCATGCAGACGCCGCGTTCTTTTTGGGCCGTTGGTCTCGCCGCGCTGGCGTGGAACCTGCTGGGCGGCATGTCCTTTGCCGCCCAATATGCGATGGACATGGACGAACTGGCGAGAACCGCGCCCGATAGCGCGCGGGTCTATGGCCAGATGCCCGGCTGGGTCTGGGCCGTGTTCGCGCTTGCCGTAGGTGCCGGGACGCTGGGGGCGGTGCTGCTGCTCATGAAGAAGGCGCTGGCGGTGCCGGTCTATACACTGTCGCTGGTGGCGATCATCCTGCTGTTCGCGCAGAATTTCCTGGCGACTGACATGCTGGCGGTGGAGGGATGGGACGCGGTGCTGGTGCCTGCGCTGATCTTTGTCGCGGGGGTTGCGCAACTGCTCTATGCGCGGGCGATGAAGGCGAAGGGGGTTTTCGGGTAAAACACGTCCGTCATCCCGGACTTGATGCGGGATCCAGAGCGGCCCGCATGGCCTTCCGACGCCCTGGATCCTGACGTTCGTCAGGATGACAGCAGCTTTATAGTTCGCCGCGCGATCGCCTGATCTCGAACCATTTGCGCACATTTTCATTATGCTGCTGGTAGGTATCGGCGAAGATATGGCCGCCCTTGCCGTCCGCGACGAAATAGAGCGCCTTGGTCTGGGCCGGGTGCAACACGGCGGCGATCGACAGGCGGCCCGGATTGGCGATCGGTCCCTTGGGCAAGCCGACCATCGCATAGGTGTTATAGTCGTTGACCGCCGCAATTTCCGATTTGCGGATGCGTCGGCCCAGCGGCTTGCCCCGCGTGATCGGGTAGATGATCGTGGGGTCGGCCTGGAGCATCATGTTGGTGCGCAGCCGGTTGCTATAGACGCCCGCGACCATCTGTCGTTCGGACGGGAGCGCCGTTTCCTTTTCGACGATGCTGGCCAGGATGATCGCCTCTCGCGGGCTTTTGGCGACCGTGTTGGGCGCGCGTTCGGCCCAGAGCTTGGCCAGTTCCTTGTCCATCGCCGCCTGCATCCGCGCCAGCACCGCCGCGCGGCGCTCGCCCTTGTCGAAGGCATAGCTGTCGGGCAGCACGCTGCCTTCCTCCGGCACCTTGATGTCGCCGGTCAGCTGGTCATTGGCCATCAGCCGCTCATGCACCAGGATCGACGGCATCCCTTCGGGAATGGTGATCAGGCGGGTGAGCGTCTTGCCGCCTTGCAGGATCGACAGAATATCGCTGTTGCTGGCGCCTGCCGGGATGACGAACTCGCCCGCCTTGATCGACGTGCCGCCGCCAAATATCTTCGCCCGCGTCAGGAAGGCATCGGCGGACAGTACCGCGCCCGACCGCTTGAGCAGCACCGCGGCATCCGACAGCGTCGCCCCGTCCGGCACGACGATGCTGACATCCTGTTTCGCCGGGCCTTGCTCGGTCCAACCAGCCACGAAACGAAAGGCGATGAAGGCCGCAACGGCCAGGCCGACAGCCAAGATGATGCAGCCAAGCTTCTGCATGGGATTTGCGCCGGATCGTCTCGCCATCATCACAACCGCCCGACCAAAAAATGCTATATGCGATCCTCCCCGTTAAAGGGAGGTGGATGGCCGAAGGCCAGACGGAGGGGTGTCGCCCTATCGAGAGGGTGACACCCCTCCGTCAGCACTTCGTGCTGCCACCTCCCCTATCAGGGGAGGATTTTACTTCTTCAGAGCGCCTTCATGATCAACGAGGCGTTGGTGCCGCCAAAGCCGAACGAGTTGTTCAGCACCGCGCGCACCTTGCGCTGCTTGGCGACATGGGGGACCAGGTCGACGCCCTTGCAGCTTTCGCTCGGTTCATCCAGGTTCAGCGTCGGTGGCACGATGCCGTCGCGCATGGCCAGGATGCAGAAGATGCTTTCCACCGCGCCCGCGCCGCCCAGCAAATGGCCGATCGCCGATTTGGTCGAACTCATCGACATGGCGCTGATCTGGTCGCCGAACAGCTTGCGGACCGCGCCCAGTTCCAGCTCGTCGCCCAGCGGGGTCGATGTGCCATGGGCGTTCACATAGTCGATATCTTCGAGTGCGAGGCCCGATTTCTTGAGCGCCATCGCCATCGAGCGGAACGCGCCGGAGCCTTCGGGATGCGGGGCGGTGACGTGATAGGCGTCGCCCGACAGGCCGTAACCCAGCACTTCTGCATAGATTTTCGCGCCGCGCGCCTTGGCCCGTTCATATTCTTCCAGCACGACCACGCCTGCGCCTTCGCCCATGACGAAGCCGTCGCGGTTGACGTCATAGGGGCGGCTGGCGCGGGTCGGATCGTCATTGAAGCCGGTCGAGAGCGCGCGCGCCTGCGAGAAGCCGGCGATGCCGATCGGGCAGATCGCGCTTTCCGCGCCGCCCGCCAGCATGACGTCAGCATCGTCCATCGCAATCATCCGCGCGGCGTCACCGATCGAATGGGCGCCGGTCGAACAAGCGGTGACGACGGCATGGTTAGGCCCCATCAGGCCATATTTGATGCTGACCTGGCCGGAAATCAGATTGATCAGGCGGCCATGGACGAAGTGCGGGCTGACCCGGCTTGGTCCCTTGTTCGCCAGCACGAGCGATTCGCTTTCGATGCCCGGCAGGCCGCCAATGCCCGAACCGATCGAGCAACCGGCGCGCAGCCGCTCCGTCTCGCTCATGTTGAGCAGGCCCGCATCCTTGAGCGCTTCGCTCGCCGCCGCAATGCCGAACACGATGAAAAGATCGACCTGGCGCTGGACCTTGTGATCCACCTCCAGATTGGCGTCGAAGCCGTATTCATGGTCCTTGGGCTTCACTTCGCAGGCGATGCGACATTTATAGTCGGTGGGGTCGAACCGGGTGATCGTCGCCGCGCCGGATTTGGACGCGATGATGTTTTTCCAGGTGGTTTCGACATCTCCGCCCAGCGGGGTCACCATGCCAAGACCGGTTACGACGACACGACGCATATGCTAGCTCCGAAATTCCTTGTTGGCGCCTGGCCGTTCCCTTAGCCGCTTGTGCGACAGTTGTGAACGGCGCGCCAGATACGAAAAGGCTCCCCACACCCCGGAATCACCGGACAGGAGGAGCCGTTTCTCTCAACGCATTACCGGCCCGCCGCCCATGGGGCAGGCCGCAATACGCCTTACTGCTTGCTGTCGATATAGTCGATCGCATCCTTGACGGTGCCGATCTTCTCAGCCGCATCGTCGGGGATTTCGACGCCGAATTCTTCCTCGAACGCCATCACCAGCTCAACGATGTCGAGGCTGTCAGCGCCCAGATCGTCGATGAAGCTGGCATCCTCGGTCACCTTTTCGGCTTCAACGCCCAGATGCTCGACGACGATTTTCTTTACGCGATCCGCGGTCTCACTCATGAGTGGTCCTTCTTGACTGGTATCGTTGGTGGGTCTGAATAACTGTTAAGGCAGCCCTAGTGCCAAGCGCCGATACAGGCAAGAGGCAAGGCCGCCAAGCCCCCACATTCGCGCCAGGCAATGATTCCGCAACAAAATAGCGTCAATCGGGCCATGGCAACGCTTCATTTACCAAAATTTCAGCGGCTTGTGCGAGGGATTGAGCATGATCATGCCGCCAGCCCCCGACCGCTTCATTACCCGTGCGCGCGTCCGGCTGACCGCGATGCTGGTCCTGGCGGCGACGATCATCGGCCTTTGCACGCTGTTTGCCACCGCGCATGGCACGGTGGATTCGTTGGGGCGGCCGCTCGGAACCGATTTTTCCAACGTCTGGACCGCAGGACAGATGGCCGATCAGGGCCGCGCGCCGCAAGCATGGGACTGGCCGACCCAGCATGAAGTGCAAAAACAGGTCCATCATGATGACGCCATCCCCTTTTACGGCTGGCATTACCCCCCGCCCTTCCTGATCATCGCCACGCTGCTGGCGCAATTTCCCTATGTCGTGGCACTGCTGATCTGGCAGGGGCTGAGCCTGACTTTATGCCTGACATTGGTGCGGCGCATCCTGCCCGACGATCGCGACGCAATGTTGGTGGCGCTCGGCGCGCCGGTGGTGCTGGTGTGCCTGGGCCATGGCCAGAACGCCTTTCTGACCGCCAGCCTGCTGGGTGCGGGGATGCTGCTGCTGGACCGGCGGCCATGGGTCGCGGGGATGCTGCTCGGCGCTCTGGTCTATAAGCCGCAATTTGCCGTGCTGATCCCGGTGCTGATTCTGGCACGGGGGAATATGCGCGCTTTCCTGTCGGCGGGGCTGACCGTGACGGCGCTGTGCCTGCTGACACTGGCGATCTGGGGCTGGCCGGTATGGCAGGCCTTTATCGAGTCCCTGCCGCTGACACGCCATATCATCATAGAGGCGGGTGCGACGGGATGGGAATAGATCCAGAGCCCCTTCGCCGCCATCCGCCAATGGGGCGGGTCGATCTCCGCCGCTTATGCTGTGCAGGCAATCGTCTCCACCCTCGCCATAGCCGCGGCGGGGCTGGCGGCGCGGCGCGGGTCGATGGCGGTGCGCGGCGCTGCGGCCCTGAGCGCCGCTCTGCTCTGCACGCCCTATGTGCTGGACTATGATTTCGTGCTGCTGGGCGTCGCCATCGCTTTCATCGCCGCGGACATGGCGGCACGAGGCGTGCTGCGCTGGGAGCCGACATGGCTTGCCTATGCGTGGATCGCCCCGCTGTTCGGGCGGGCCGTGTCGGAATGGACGCTGATCCCGGTCAACCTGATCGCCGCCATCGCCGTGCTGGCGCTGGCGAGCCGGCGCGCTGTGGTGCTGGATGGCGCGTGGATGCCCATCAAGCGTCACATGGCACGTATGAGAGCCGCTTGATCCCTTCTTCTCCCCTCCCTTCCAAGGGAGGGGCCGGGGGTGGGTGCCTTCGACGGAGGCTCGCTTCGCTCCCACCCACCCCAACCCCTCCCTTGGAAGGGAGGGGCTTTCCAGCGTCAGATCATCGCCATTCCGCCATTCACATGCAGCGTCTGGCCGTTGACGTAACCGGCTTCCTTGCTCGCCAGATATACCACCGCCGCGCCGATATCATCGCCATCGCCCAGATCGCCTGCCGGAATCTTCTGGAGGATCGCTCCCTTTTGCGCATCATTAAGCGCGTCCGTCATAGCCGACCGGATGAAGCCGGGGGCGACGCAATTGACGGTGATGCCGCGGCTGGCGAGTTCCTGGCCCAACGACTTGGACATGCCGATAATGCCCGCCTTCGACGCGCAATAGTTGGACTGGCCCGGATTGCCGGTAACGCCGACCACGGACGTGATCGAGATGATGCGGCCAAAGCGCGCCTTCATCATCGGCTTGGCCGCTGCGCGGCAGAGGCGGAAAGCGGCCTCCAGATTGATCGCGATGACGCTCGACCATTCCTCATCCTTCATCCGCAGGATGAGGTTGTCGCGGGTGACGCCGGCATTGTTGACGAGGATGTCGATCTTCCCCAGCGCCTCCACAGCCTGCGGCACCAGCGCATCGACAGATGCAGGGTCGGACAGGTTGCAGACGATCGTCTTGTGATCCCCGCCCAGTTCCGCCGCAAACGCCTTGAGCTTATCCTCATTGCTGCCCGAAAGAGCCAGCGTCGCCCCCTGCGCAGCCAGCGCCTTGGCAATGGAAGAGCCAATCCCCCCCGAAGCGCCAGTCACCAGCGCGGTCATACCTGTCAGATCGAACATCCCTTTACTCCCTTAAATTTGTTCGCGCAGAGGCGCAGAGGACGCAGAGTCCAAGTGGTTGTTTACAAGGCGGCGTATGCCTTCCTTCATTGTCTCTCCGCCAAAATTCAGGATCAATCCTACCGATTGCCGCGTCAGACGCAGATAGGTCAGCAATTGTTTGGCATGAACTCTCTGAAGCTGATCAACCGACTTTATCTCTATGACCAGGCGGCCATCGATCATGACATCTACGCGAAATGCAGCCTCAAATGTTAGACCATCAAACTCAATGTTGATCGGCTTTTGCCGATCAACCTTATACCCCATATGTGCCAACTTGCCTGCTAGCACGGTCTCATAAACGCTCTCCAGCAGACCTGGACCCAGATCCCGATGGATAGCCATCGCGACGCCAATGACATCCCGCGTGATATCATCGATCGGCTTCATCGTCTCTCCGCGTCCTCTGCGCCTCTGCGCGAAAATTTACATTGCCCCCAAGTGCAGCCTCGACCAAATTCCCTCCGCGTCTCCGCGTCTCCGCGTCTCCGCGTGAACAAAATCGAGCCGCCCCATATTGCACCGCTACGCCGTTCAGTCTCCCTTGAAAGTCGGCGGGCGGCGGTCGAAGAAGGCGTTGATGGCCTCATCATGGTCCGCCGTCGCATGGGCCAGCGCCTGCATGGCGCCTGCCATTTCCAATATATGTGAAAGCTCCGCCGTCTGCGCCGCGCGCAGCAGCCGCTTGGTCATGCGCGTCGCGTGGGGCGGATTGGCGGCGATGGCGTCGGCCTGTTTACGCGCCGCGGCCATTAAATCCTCGTCCGCCACGACATCGCTCACCAGACCGATGCGCAGCGCTTCGGCGGCGTCGATCGTCTCGCCGGTCAGCGACAATTGCGCGGCCTTGGAAAAGCCGACAATGCGTGGCAGCAGCCAAGCGCCGCCATCGCCCGACACTAGCCCCAGCTTCACGAAACTTTCGGCAAAGCGCGCCGACTGGCCCGCAATCCGCACGTCGCACATGCAGGTCAGGTCCATCCCTGCCCCGATCGCCGGGCCGTTGACCGCCGCGATCACCGGCAGTTCGATCGCCTGGAACAGGAGCGGCAGGCGCTGGATGCCCGCGCGATAGTTGCGGCGCGTCTGCGCGGGCAGTCCGGCGCGCAGCCCCCCAGCGTCGGGCCGCATCGCGTTCAGATCACCGCCCGACGAAAAGGCGCTGCCCGCCCCGGTCAGGATGGCGACATGGATCGAGATGTCACGCTCGGCTTGCTCGAACACCGCGCACAGCGCATCGACCATGGCCGGGTCGGAAATCGGGTTGCGCCGGTCGGGCTGGTTCAGCGTGACCGTCAGCACCGGCCCGTCGCGCTGGGTGAGAACCGCGCTCACAGCGATCCCAGCGCGGCCTCGATATCGTCCATCGTCACGACGCTGCGCACGGTGGCGTCGGGCGCAATGCGTTTGACCATCGGACCCAGCACCTTGCCGCCCAGCTCGACGAAATCGGTCACGCCCGCTTCCCACATGGCGGCAACGGATTCGCGCCAGCGCACCCGGCCCGTCACCTGCTCGACCAGCCGCGCGCGAATCTCGTCCGGGTCGGCGATGGGGGCGGCGAGTACATTGGCGTAAACCGGTAGCAGTGGCGCGTTGATGACGGATTCCGCGAGCGCTTGCTGCATGACGTCAGCAGCTGGCTGCATCAGCGGGCAATGGAAGGGCGCCGACACCGGCAGCAACATGCCGCGCTTGATGCCATGCTCCTTCACCATCGCCACGGCCCGCTCGATCGCGCCGCGATGGCCGGAAATGACGACCTGGCTTGGGTCATTGTCATTGGCGACGGTGCAGACCTCGCCTTGAGCCGCTGCGTCGGCCAGAGCCTGCGCCTTTTCAATGTCCGCCCCCAGCAGCGCCGCCATCGCGCCTTCGCCCACCGGCACGGCTTCCTGCATCGCGTAGCCCCGGCGCTTGAGCAAATGCGCAGTGGTGCCGACGTCCATCGCCTCCACCGCACACAGCGCGCTATATTCGCCCAAACTGTGGCCCGCGACATAATCACCCTTGTCGCTCAGCGAAAAGCCGCCCTCGCGCTGCATCACCCGGAGCGTGGCGATGGCATTGGCCATGATGGCGGGCTGGGCATTTTCCGTCAGGGTCAGGTCGCTCTCCGGCCCTTCGATCATGATGCGGAACAAATTTTGTTTCAGCGCGTCATCGACTTCCTGAAACAGCTCACGCGCGGCGGGACTGGCATCGGCCAGCGCCTTGCCCATGCCCACCGATTGGCTGCCCTGCCCCGGAAATAGAAAAGCCCGCATTCGTCATCCCCTGACCCAAGCGCTGAAAAAAAGCGCGTAATTTCAATAGTGTTACACTTTGAGACATAAATGGCATTGAGGCATACACATGACTGCGGCAGGCAGGCATCCGACACCCCACCCCCTTTGTCGGGGGGATTGAAACGGCCCCTGTAACAATGACGGAGTGCAAGGAAAAGGTGCGATATCGCATTGTCTGGATCACGGCGACGGCGCTTGCCCTGTCCGCCTGTGCAGCGGGGCCGGACTATCGCGCGCCGCAGCCTGCCGCGCTCGGCATCCCCGCCGCCTATGATCAGGGCAGCGGCGCGCCGGTCAGCGATGCAGAGCTTGCGCAATGGTGGACGCGCCTTAACGATCCCGCTCTGTCCGCGCTGATCGACAGTGCCGTCACCGCCAATCTCGACATCGTGCAGGCGCAGGCGCGGTTACGGCAGGCGCGGGAATCGCTGGCGCAGACCAATGCGTCCTTCCTGCCCCAGATCAGCGGCTCCACCAGCGGCGGCAAAAATTACCGCAGCCAGGCGGGTGGCACCCGCGTCGACAATAATGGCAATGTCATCAGCACCGGCGCCAGCAACTGGTCGTCCAGCTATTCCGTAAACGCCAACGCCAGCTGGCAGATCGACCTGTTCGGCGAATTGTCGCGCAGCGCCGAAGCGGCACGGGCGGGCCTTGCCGCGTCGGGCTATGATCTGGCGACGGTGCGGATGACGATCATATCCGAACTCGTCACCAACTATGTGCAGGCGCGGCTGGCGCAGGAGCAGTTGCGTGTCGCCCGCGACAGTCGGCAGGTGCAGCAGGATAATTATGACATTGCCCGCTGGCGGTTGCAGGCGGGCCTCGTCTCCTCGCTCGATGAACAGCAGGCACGCGCGCAACTGGCGCAGACCAGCGCGTCGATCCCGCAGATCGAGGCCAGCCTGCGCGGCAGCCTCAATCGCATCGCGGTGCTGACGGGCCAAGCGCCGGGCGCTGCGACCCGCGCGCTCGAAACCCCCGCCCCCATTCCCACCGCCGCGATCGACATCGCCACCGGCATCCCCGCCGACACGCTGCGCCAGCGACCCGACGTGCGCCGCGCCGAACGCAACCTCGCCGCCGCTACCGCGCGGATCGGCGTGGCGCAGGCGCAGCTGTATCCCTCGCTCGGCATCAGCGGCAATATCGGCACCACCTCCAACGCGTTCAGCGATCTGTTCAGCCTGATCACCGGCGGCGTGTTCGCCAATGTCGCGCAGACCATCTTCGACGGTGGCCGTCTTGCCTCGCAAGTCCGCGCGCAGAAGGCCGCGACCGACGGCGCGTTCGCAGCCTATAAGCAAAGCGTGCTGGGCGCGCTGGAGGATGTCGAGAACGCCATGGCGTCGCTGACCAGCGCCCGCTTGCGCAAGGCGGAGTTCGCGACGGCCTATGATGCGTCGAACAATGCCGCGATCCTGGCGCGCAGCCAGTATCAGGCGGGCCTGACCGACTTCCAGACGCTGTCCAGCAGCGAATCCACCCTTTTGAACGCGCGCAACAGCCTGGCTGGCGCGCGGTCGGACGAAATCCTTGCCCTCGCCCAGCTCTACAATGCGCTGGGCGGCGGCTGGCAGAGCATGGAAAGCCGTCCCGAATGAGCAATGACACCACCACCGATCCGGCGCTGGACGCATTTCTGGGCGCGAAACCGGCCAAGCCGTGGCGCAAATGGGCTGTGCGCGGTGCGGTCGGCATTGGCCTGCTGCTGCTCGTTCTGCTCGTCAGCCGCTGTTTCGCGGACGAGGATCAGCCCAATTATGCGACCCGCGAGGTCCGCAAGGGCGACCTGACCGTCAGCGTATCGGCGACCGGAAATTTGAAGCCCGTCAATCAGGTCGATGTCGGCTCCGAACAGTCGGGCAAGATCACCGCCGTCTATGTCGATGTAAACGACCGGGTGGTGAAGGGCCAGCGGCTGGCCGAACTCGACACGCGGCGTCTGGTCGATACGGTGAACCAGAACCGCGCGCAGCTGTCGGCGTCGCAGGCGCAAGTCGCGCAGGCACAGGCGGAGGTCGCGCTGGCCAAGGCAACGCTCGACCGGCAGCTTAACGTGTTCCAGCTGTCGGGCGGCAAGGTGCCGGCCAAGACCGAGATCGATTCGGCCCGCGCCAATTATGAGGGCGCTGTTGCTTCGCTGCGGTCGGCACAAGCGCAGGTGGACGTATCCCGCGCTCAGTTGTCCTCCGCCCAGACCAACCTGACGATCGCCCAGATCGTGTCCCCGGTGAACGGCGTGGTCCTGTCGCGGGACATAGAGCCGGGGCAGACCGTTGCCGCCTCGCTCAACGCCCCGGTCCTCTTCACCCTGGCCGAAGATCTGACCCAGATGGAGGTCGAGGTGTCGGTAGACGAAGCCGATGTCGGTCAGGTCAAGGACGGCCAGAGCGCCACCTTCGCCGTCGACGCCTTCCCCGGCCGCAGCTTCCCGGCCAGGGTCACGCGGGTCAATGTCGGGTCGAACAGCGCCAGCACATCCTCGTCCACGACCAGCACCACCAGCAGTGCGTCTGGCACCGTGGTCGCCTATACCGCCGTGCTGACCGTCAATAATGGCGACGAGATGCTGCGTCCTGGGATGACCGCGACCGCCGACATCGTGACGCAGGAATTGCACGACGTGCTGCTCGTCCCCAACGCCGCGCTGCGCTTCAAGCCCAGCAATGGCGCGAGTTCAGGCGGCGGCATCGCCAGCACATTGATGCCCCGCCGTCGCGGCAATCGCCCGACCCGCGAAGTCAGCTTTGGCGCGGGTAGCAGCCAGACGGTTCATGTCGTGGGTGAGGATGGCAAGCCCAAGGCGATCCAGGTCGTCGTCGGCGCCAGCGACGGGTCGCGTACCGTCATTACCGGCGGCGATCTGAAGCCGGGAATGCGCGTCATCACCGGGCAACTGGCGGCAGGCCAGCAGCCGCCCGCCGAGGATCAGGCCCGCAATGGCGCAGACCAGCGCGCGCCGCGCAAGGACAGCGCGCCGCGCAATCCGGCGACCGACGGCACGCCCGCCACCGTTGGGAAGCTCGGCAATTCGGGCGATGCGCCACCGCAAACCGCGCCCGTGGCGGCCAAGCCCTGATCGCCATGAGCGCCGATCCCATCATCACCTTGCGCGGCGTCACCAAAGTCTATGGCAGCGGCGCGACCGAATTTCAGGCCTTGAAGGGCATTGACCTCGACATTGCGCAGGGCGATTTCGTCGCGGTCATGGGACCGTCCGGCTCCGGCAAATCGACGACGATGAACATCCTTGGCTGCCTCGACGTGCCGTCTGCGGGCGAGTTCCTGTTCAAGGGCCATCATGTCGAAACGCTGGACCGCGACCAGCGCGCCCTGCTGCGCCGCCGCTATCTGGGCTTCGTATTCCAGGGCTTCAACCTGCTCTCGCGCACCAGCGCGCTGGAGAATGTCGAACTGCCCCTGCTCTATCGCGGCGAGGACAAGCAGACCCGATACGACATGGGCATGGCCGCGCTCGACAAGGTGGGCCTTAAACAATGGTGGGATCATACCCCCGCCGAACTGTCCGGCGGCCAGCAACAGCGCGTCGCCATCGCCCGCGCCATCGTTACCAGCCCCGATGTGCTGCTGGCCGACGAACCGACCGGCAACCTCGATTCGGAACGCTCGATCGAGATCATGGAATTGCTGACCGACCTCAATCGGAATAGCGGCATCACCGTGCTGATGGTGACGCACGAACCCGACATGGCAGCGTTCGCGCGCACCATCGTGCATTTCCGCGACGGGCTGGTCGAGCGGGTCGAGAAGGGGCTGGCAGCGTGAGCGGCGCGCAAGTCAAACCTTCTCCCCTAGGGGAGAAGGATACGCAGCCTTACCCGCGCAGCGGGATAGGCGAAGTTGGAAGAGGGGGCTGGGCGCCATCGACAGGTCGCAGCACCCTCATCCAGCTCCGACTAGGCAGCAAGCTGCCAAGTCTGCGCAACCTTCTCCCTCAAGGGAGAAGGAAAGGATCGTCATGCTAGGCACCACCATCATCCTCGCCTTCCGCGCGATCAACCGGCACAAGCTGCGCAGTTTCCTGACGACGCTGGGTATCATCATCGGCGTGGCTGCGGTCGTCACCATGGTGACGCTGGGCAATGGCGCGACCGCGGCGGTGCGGGAACAGATTAGCTCGCTGGGGGCCAACGTGCTGCAATTGCGCCCCGGCCAGGGCTTTGGCCGTGGCGGCGGGGGGCCACGTCCACCAGACTTCAAACCGGCGGACCTGACCGCTATCGAAAACCAGCTGACCGGTGTGCGCGCCGTCGCCCCCATGGCGCAATCGAGCGGCACTGCCATTTACGAAGGCAATAACTGGTCCACCACCGTCTATGGCACCACCGCCGCCTATTTCGAGGTGCAAAGCTGGAAGGTGACCAGCGGTCGCCTGTTCATGCCCGAAGAGGAAGAGGCCGGTCGCCCGGTCTGCATCATCGGCAATACGGTGCGCACCAACCTGTTCCAAGGCGGCGACCCGATCGGCCAGCGGATGCGGATCAAGGGCGTATCCTGTCAGGTGATCGGCGCGCTGGCGACACGCGGCCAGGGCGGCTTTGGCGATCAGGACGATGTCGTCGTCATGCCGATCAAATTCGTCCAGCGCCGCTTCACCGGCAATCGCGACATCAGCCAGATCATGATCGCGGTGGACGATGCCTATGATACGTCGACGGTGCAGCAAAGTCTGGAAGCACTGATGCGCGAACGCCGCCAGATCAAAGCCGGGGGCGAAGATAATTTCAACGTGTTCGATACCAAGCAGATCAGCGACACGCTGACCGGCACCACCACCATCCTGACGCAAATCGTCGGCGCGGTTGCGGCCATATCGCTGCTGGTTGGCGGCATCGGCATCATGAACATCATGCTGGTGTCGGTGACCGAACGCACGCGCGAGATCGGCATCCGCCTCGCCATCGGCGCGGTCGCGGGCGAAGTGTTGATGCAGTTTCTGGTCGAAGCGATCGTGCTGTCCTGCCTGGGCGGGGTGATCGGCCTGCTGATCGCCCTCGTCGCCTCCTGGGCGATAGCCCCGCTGATGCAGGTGCCCTTCATCTTCGACCTGAAGGTCAATCTGATCGCCTTCGTCTTTTCCGCCGTCATCGGCGTCGTATTCGGCTATTTCCCCGCCCGCCGCGCCGCCGCGCTCAACCCGATCGACGCCCTACGCCACGAATAGCGCGTAAGGCCCGATCGGTATTATCCTGACGGCGGGCGCCGAAATCGGCGAAGATGAACAGACATTCATATTAAATTTCAATCTGTTACAATTTCCGACACTCTTTGCCCTTCCCCGACACATGGCTGCGACAAGCACCGCCTATCTCTGTTCTCGACGCCGCAAAGGGCGCCCGAAACACGGCAAAGGAGCAAGGCATGTTCAAGAAAATCCTCATGGCGCTGGCCACCACGACCCTGGTCGCCAGCCCGATCATCAGCAGCCAGGCGCAGGCGCAAGGCTATGGCCAGCCGCATCGTCAGGAACAGACCCGCACGGTCGTCAAGCAAAAGCCCAACGGTCGCACCGTGGTCAAGCAGAAGACCATCGTTCGCAAGGATGTCCGCAACAATCATAAGGCCATCGCCAATCATCGCTGGGCCAAGGGCCAGCGCTTCGACCGGCGCCAGGCAGCCAACTATCGCGTCATCAACAATTATCGCGGCTATCGCCTGAACGCCCCGCCGCGCGGCTATCAGTGGGTCCAGTCGGGTAATGACGCGGTGCTGATCGCCATCACCAGCGGCATCATCGGCGCGGTCATCGGCGGCGCAATCCGTTAAGGCCTTCAAGTCTGCAACATGCCCCAGGGAACTCTCCTCCCCTGGGGCATTTTTGCGTGTCCGTGCGTCTGACACAGGTTAAATACCCGATATTAAGGGATTGTCCCGCATAAGTCCCAAGCCGGGGGGCGCATCGGGAACGACTATGTCACTGCATCAGATCATGTATATCAGCTCCGTCACCGGAACGGTCACGCCGCAGGATTGCGCCGCCATCGCGCGCGCATCGGCGATCAGCAACCGCCGCGACGACGTCACTGGCCTGTTGCTGTTCAACTCCCGCCGCTTCCTTCAGGTATTGGAAGGCCCAAAGGAGGCGGTCGAGCGCATCTTTGCCCGCATCCATGGCGACAGCCGCCATCGCGCCGTGGTCAAGCTGCGCGAGGGCGCGATCGACAGCCGCGAGTTCGGCCAATGGGCCATGGCCTATGACGATCCGCTCAGCCCCGCCGACAATCTGAAGGATGTGGTCGCCGCCTTGCTGGCCAGCGCCGGTCCTTCGACCCGCGCCCATTTCATGGGATCGGCGGAGTTGCACCGCCCGGCGGCCTGATCCGCGCTACACCAGACCGGTCAGATAATAGACCGCGATCACGATGAACACCGTCACCGTCTTGATCAACGTCAGCGCGAAAATATCCTTATAGGCCTGCCGATGGGTCAGGCCGGTTACCGCCAGCAGGGTGATGACCGCGCCATTATGCGGCAGGCTGTCCATGCCGCCCGACGCCATCGACGCGACCCGGTGGAGCACCTCGCGCGATATGCCCGCCGCGTCGCCCGCAGCGATGAACTGGTCCGCCATCGCCGCCAGCGCGATCGACAGGCCCCCGGACGCTGACCCAGTGATCCCGGCCAGCGATGTGACGGTAATCGCTTCATTGACCAGCGGATCGGGGATCGCGCGCAGCGCTTCCTTGACGATCAGGAAACCGGGCAGCGCCGCGATCACCGCGCCAAAGCCATATTCAACCGCGGTATTCATCCCCGCCAGCAGTGCGCCGCCAACCGCCGCCTTTGATCCTTCGGCAAAGCGTTTCGCCACGGTGCGATAGGCAAACAGCAATATCGTCGCGATACCCAGCAACAGCGCCCCCTCGACCGCCCAGAGCGCCGACACCTGCGCCACCTTGACGTCGACCGGCTCGGCCATGCCGACCAGCGACAAAGTGACGACATCGCCGCTCACCCAGCGCGGGATCGCCATCGTCAGCAGCAGATTGCCCACGCCCACCACCAGCAAGGGCAACAGCGCCACCAAAGGATGCACCTTTGCCGCGTCATCCACAGGCTCCGGCTCGTTCACCAGCGTGTCGGGCGCGCCATAGCCCTCGCCCGCCGCCATCATCGCGCGCCGCCGCCAGCCAAGATAGGCCAGCCCCATCGCCGCGATACAGGCAGAACCGATCAGCCCCAGCACCGGCGCGGCCCAGGCGGTGGTGCCGAAAAAGCTGGTCGGGATGATATTCTGAATCTGCGGCGTGCCGGGCAGCGCATCCATGGTGAAGGTGATCGCCCCCAGCCCAATCGTCGCCGGGACCAGCCGCTTGGGAATGTCGGCGCGGCGAAACATCTCGGCAGCGAAGGGATAGACGGCGAACACCGCGACGAACACCGACACGCCGCCGTAGGTCAGCAGCGCGGTGACCGCCATGATCGCCGGGATTGCCCGCCCTGCGCCCACAATGCCGATCACCGCCGTCACGATCGCACGGGAAAAGCCCGAAATCTCGACCAGCTTGCCGAACAACGCGCCCAGCAGGAACACCGGAAAATAGAGTTTGAGGAAACTGCCGACCTTTTCCATGAACAGGCCGGAAAAAGCAGCGGGCACTGCGGCGGGATCGGTCAGCAACACCGCCAGCATCGCCAGCAGCGGTGCCATGATGATGACGCTCATGCCCCGATAGGCGGCGATCATCAGCAGGATGAGGGATAATGCTGCAATGCCGACTGCCATAAGCTAACCCTCTCAACCGTTCGCACTGAGCTTGTCGAAGTGCTGGCCTTCTTCTCCACAGGGATAGAAGAAAGGACAAGGCTTCGACAAGCTCAGCCCGAACGGATGGTGTTTATTGCCCACCACCCTTGCCTTTCCCCCGCCTTTCCGCCATAGGCGCGCCTTCGCATCGGGCCAGAGGTGACTCGGCCCGTGTGCGGAGCATGAAAGACGACAGCCGGAGGGGCGTTCCACATGGGGTGGGCGTCAGCAATCGGCCAACAGAAGAAGGTATAATCATGGCTCTTTATGAGCATGTGTTCCTTGCGCGCCAGGATCTGGCACAGGCGCAGGTGGACGCCCTGGCGGAAATCGCCACCAAGATCGTGGAAGAAAACAACGGCAAGGTGACCAAGGTCGAGACCTGGGGCCTGCGTTCGCTCGCCTACAAGATCGCCAAGAACCGCAAGGCGCACTATGTGATGCTGAACATCGACGCCCCCGGCGGCGTGATCGCGGAACTGGAGCGCCAGACCCAGATCAACGAAGACATCATCCGCTACATGACCGTCAAGGTCGATGAGCTGGAAGCTGGCCAGTCGGTCATGATGCGCAAGCAGGACCGCCCCGACCGTGGCGATCGCGGCCCCCGTGGTGACCGCGGTGATCGTGGTCCGCGCGAAGATCGCGGCGACCGTGGTGATCGTGGCCCGCGCCGCGAAGAAACCGCTGGCGAATAAGGAGACATAGATCATGGCACGCCCATTTTTCCGCCGCCGCAAGAGCTGCCCCTTCGCCGCCAAGGATGCGCCGAAGATCGATTATAAGGATGTCCGTCTGCTTCAGGGCTTCGTGTCCGAACGCGGCAAGATCGTCCCCAGCCGCATCACCGCCGTTTCTGCCAAGAAGCAGCGCGAACTGTCGCAGGCGATCAAGCGCGCCCGTCATCTGGGCCTGCTGCCCTACATCGTGAAGTAAGGGAGTAAGCCCCATGGAAATCATTCTGCTCGAACGCATCGAGAAGCTCGGCGCCATTGGCGACATCGTGACCGTCAAGGACGGCTACGCCCGTAACTTCCTGCTGCCGAACAAGAAGGCGCTGCGCTCCAACAACGCCAATAAAAAGGTGTTCGAGGCCAACCGCGCCAAGATCGAGGCCGACAATGCCGCTCGCCGTTCGGATGCCGAAGCGGCCGCCGACAGCGTCAATGGCACGCAGATCGTCCTGATCCGCCAGTCGTCCAACGCTGGTGCGCTCTATGGTTCGGTCGCGGTTCGCGACATCATCGAAGCGCTGCAGGCGCAGGGCGTCACCATCGTCACCAAGGCGATGGTCGTTCTGGAACGCCCGATCAAGACGCTCGGCGTGTTCGACGTCAAGGTCGCGCTGCACCCCGAAGTTGCCGTCACCATCAAGGTGAACGTGGCGCGCTCGCCTGAAGAGGCCGAACTGCAAAGCCAGGGCGTCGACGTCATGGCCGACCTGTTCGAAAAGGACGAAGCCGGCTTCACCGAAGATTATGATCCCAACGCAGAACCCGGCGATCTCGCCGCGTTCACCGAAGAAGCCCCGGCTGAAGAAGCCTGAGCTTTTCCGTAAGGACCAAATGAAAAAGCCGCCCCGCAACGGGCGGCTTTTTTGTTGGCATTCCTATTCTGTACAAGCCCGGCATCAAAATCCTCCCCTGCAAGGGGAGGATGGGCTTTTTGCAACACGCCAACATCGCTATTTCATCGGCTAACCGGAGGAAGCCTTACTCCGCCTCTTCAATCTCCGCGCCCGGCCCGTTCTTCAGCACGGACTCGATCGCATTTTTCGCGCCTGCCTTGCTGCTATAGCCTTCGGTCCAGAAAATCACTTCGCTATTATATTTGAACTTGGCGACAAACTCGCCAGCCTTGTTCTTCTCGATCACGAACTTGTGCGCCATGTACCGTTCTCCAGACTCGTTCCGTTAGCGAAACCGGGTCGGAGAATAGGCAGCCGCGGCGATCCCCGCAACGCTTTCCGGCAGCGCCTCGCCCCGCACCAGAGCAGCCGCCAGCAGCGCGGCGGCAGGGGCCGTCTGGATGCCGAAACCGCCCTGCCCGGCAAACCAGAAAAAGCCCGGTGCGTCAGGATCGAACCCGTACACCGGCGCACGATCCGGCGCGAAGCTGCGCAGTCCCGCCCATTTATGCTCGACCCTGGCGATCGGCCAGTCGACCGCTTCCTCGAACCGCGCAATCGCCTGCGCCACCGCCAATTCTTCGGGCGCAGCGTCGCAAGGGGGGGATGGCGCCTCGTCATGCGGGGTCAGCCAGATGCGCCCCTGCCCCTCCGGCTTGAAGTAGAATTGCCCGGCCAGGTCCATGATCAGTGGCAGGTCGGGCGACGGCATGGACGGCACACGCAACTGCACCACCGTGCGGCGCAGCGGCGTCATGCCGATCGGTGCAACGCCACAGGCGCGCGCGACATCATCCGCCCACGCCCCCGCGGCATTGACCAGCACAGCGCAGGCGATTCTCCCCGCCGGCGTCTCGACCTGCCAGCCACCGCTATCTGTCCGCGCGGCGCTCAGCTGTGTCGCCAGCCGCACCTCGCCGCCGCGCCGACGGAACTGGCGCAGATAGGCCTGATGCAGCGCCGCCACATCAATGTCCTGACAACTGGCCTCCATCAACCCGATGGTCCAGTCCGACCGCAACCCCGGCACCAGCGCGGCAGGATCGACCGGCTCCAGCACCACCTTGCCCGCAAATTCCGCCATCAGCGCATCGCGATGCCCCTCATCCCTCGCCCGACCGATATGCAGCGTGCCGCGCGGCGACAGGAAACTGCCGTCATGAAAATCGGGGTCCGGCGCGCTTAGCAACGGCCCTGATGCGGTGGTCAAAGGCTGCACCACCGCGCCGCCATAGCTTTCCTCCCAGAAAGCGACTGAACGCCCCGTGGCGTGATAGCCAGCGCGATCCTCCATCTCCAGCAGCACGACCCGCGCATGGGCCGCCAGCTCCGCGCCCAGGCTGGCCCCGGCAATGCCGCCCCCGACGATGACGATATCAGCCTGGCTCACGCCGCCACCTCATCCAGAAAGGCGTCGATCCGGGCGAGCGCATCCAGCCGGACGGGATCGAGTTCGCGCAATATCTCATGCGCAGCCTCCCGCCCGTAAATATGCAGCCGCGCGCCCGGAATCCGCGCGGCGACGCGGCGGATCGCCGGGGTGGATACCAGTTGATCCGCACGGGTCGCCAATATCAGCAGCGGCACGGCAAGGCGCGCCAGTGCATCATCCTGCGCCAAGGCCCGCGTCGATTCCAGCGCCTGACTGACCCAGGTCCAGCTTGGCGGTCCCAGCGCGATGTCACGGCTATGGTCGCGCCACCATAGTTCGTCGGCATAGCGATCCGGGTCATGGGTCAATCGCTTCTGCCGCATCCGCCGCTGCCGTTCCGACCCTTCCTTCTGCGTCCACGCCTGCCGCTCGCCCCGGCCCAGACACAGCATGGCGCGGGCCAGCGCGACCGCAAACCAGCGCGGCAGGGGCGCGCTATGGACGTCCAGCATCGGCGCGACCGTCACGGCGGCGTCGGGCGATCGCATACCTTGCGCCAGCGCGCGCAGCAGCAAATGCCCGCCCATGCTGTGCGCCACCATCACATAGGGTCCACGCCCCTCCGCGCGCCAGTCCGCCGCCAGCGCGTTCAGGTCCGCTATCCAGTCGGCAAAATCACCTATATGCCCGGTCATCGGATCATCGGTCAGCCGCCCCGACCCGCCCTGCCCGCGCCAGTCGAATGTCGTGACCGCCCATCCGCGCTCGGCCCAATGGTGGATCACCTCCAGATATTTTTCGATCATGTCGCCGCGACCGCCCAGCACCAGCATCCGCCCGCGCGTCCCGTCGCCCAGTTGATAGCGCCGAATTTGCCAGCCGTCGGGCGCCGTCCAATAGTCCAGCCGCCCACCCATCGGCCAGGCGCGGCGATCGAACAGCGGTGCGTTGAAAAGGGGCGAATCCATGCGGGTCATGGTTACGGTTTGGTAAGCCATCGGGTCTAGGGTCAAATCCCATGACGGGCGAATATTTCAGGGTGGCGCTGCTATGCGCCCTTGGCGCGCTGCTGATCGCGGCGGCGATCACCGATTTGCGCGCGCGCATCATCTCCAACCGGCTCAATCTGGCGGTCGCGGCCCTCGCGCCGCTCTGGTGGTTGGCCAATGGCTATGCGCTGTGGCCCGACATGGCGGTGCAACTGCTGGTCGGCGCGGCGATCTTCACCCTGTTTGCCGCGCTGTTCGCGCTGGGCATGATGGGCGGCGGCGACGTGAAACTGCTGACCGCGCTCGCGCTGTGGTTCCCATGGCAGGCGGTGTTGTCGCTGGTCGTGCTGATGGCGCTGCTCGGCGGCGTGGTCACGCTGGTGACGGTCATCCACCACCGCATGACCCGACGGCTGGGGCAGCCGGAAATCCCCTATGGCGTGGCGATCTCGCTCGCGGCGCTGTGGCTGCTGCCGTGGCCAACGATATCTTAACCAATTTACGTGATGAGTGAAGCACTGGGGGCAGTGCACCCACTACAGG
The DNA here is from genome assembly GCF_057809795.1 of Sphingobium sp. FG125. Classification (NCBI taxonomy): domain Bacteria; kingdom Pseudomonadati; phylum Pseudomonadota; class Alphaproteobacteria; order Sphingomonadales; family Sphingobiaceae; genus Sphingobium; species Sphingobium sp. FG125. Next base: position 61,510 of record NZ_JBMDKQ010000001.1, on the reverse strand, counting down.
GAGGCGAATTTCGTCATGGATGCCAAGAAAATCGTGCTGCTGGTTGGAGCGCTTATCATAGCGGTCACTACAGCCTTGCTTGCGCGCAGCATGTTAAGCTCATCCAGCGCACCGCAGGTCAATGCCGCGTCGATGCCGGTGGAGGCTGACCAGCCCCATGTGCTGGTCGCGACCAAGGCTCTGCCGGTCGGCACCATCCTGGACGCGGAAAGCTTCCGCTTTCAGCCCTGGCCCAAGGATTTGATCGAACAGGCTTATTATCTCAAGGGTCAGGCTGATCCAGTAAAGCTGGCAGGCAGCGTCGTGCGCACCGCCATCTCGGCCGGTCAGCCGCTGACCCAGGGCGGCCTGGTCAAGCCCGGCGATCGCGGCTTCCTGGCGGCGGCGCTCGGCGCAGGGATGCGGGCGGTCACCGTCCCTGTCTCGGCGCAAAGCTCGGTCGCAGGCTTCGTCTTTCCCGGCGACCGCATCGACCTGGTCCTGACGCAGAGCGTTGCGGGCGGCGGCGATGGCGAAGCGCTCAAAGTCTCCGAAACCATCCTGCGCAACCTGCGCGTTCTTGCCACCGACCAGCGCATGGATGCGATGGGCGCGGACGGGAAGCCGGAAGTGCGCACCTATTCCAACGTCACGATCGAAGTAACGCCCAAGATCGCGGAAAAGATCGCCGTAGCCCAGACCATCGGATCGCTGTCGATGTCGCTGCGCTCGATCGCCGATACCGCGTCGGACCTTGACGCCGCCATTGCCGGCGCAGACGTTGACCTGCCCGATGGCGCCAGCCCGAACGCGGAAAAGGCGATCATCGCCAAGATCGCGTCGCGCCCCGTCGATCGCGGCTCCACTTATTCAACCGGCGCCGACGTCTCGCGCTACCAGCGCAGCTCGGTCCCGGCCAAGGCCGAAAACCAGGGCAACCAGATGATTGGCACTGGTGCCCAGATCACTGCGCCGGTCGTCGTCAAAGGCCCGGTCATCCGCGTGGCCCGCGGCACCAGCGTGACCGAAGTTCCGGTCGGGGGGAAGTAAGATGAAGTCGATGCTCCACTTGTCCGGGCGCAAGGTTGCCGGACCCGCGATCGCGCTTGGCCTGGCCGTTGCCATGGCCGCAGTCCCCGGAACGGCACTCAACGCCGCCCCCTCCAGCGCGCAAGATAATGCGATATTGATGTCGGTCGGCGGCAGCCGCGTCGTCAACCTGTCGGACAGGATGTCCGACGTGGTGATCGGCAACCCCGAAGTGGTCGACGTCCATGTCCGCTCGCAGAACCAGCTCTACCTGATCGCCAAGAAGGCGGGCGAAACCACGGTGTTCGCCACCGCCCCCAACGGCAAGGTGCTGTTTTCGGGCACGGTCCGGGTCGGCAACAACCTGACCAGCATCGACGACATGCTGCGCCTGGCGATGCCCGGCGCGAACATCGCGGTCAACAAGATGAACGGCATGGTCCTTTTGACCGGCACGATCCAGGCACCCGAAGATGCGGCCGAAGCCGAACGGCTGACGCAGGCCTTTGTCGGCAAGGAAACCACCGTGGTCAGCCGCCTGCGCATGGCAACACCCTTGCAGGTGATGCTCCAGGTCAAGATTTCCGAGGTCGCCAAGGATGTCGGCCACAAGATCGGCACGAATTTTGGCAGCGTCGATAACAGCCTGGGTAGTAAGGGCTTCGTTGGTGGCGGGACCCGCAATTTCTTCAACTATACAAAGCCTGAGATTGATCCGATAACGCAGCTTGTAACAAAGCCTGCGGAATGGGCGTTCAATGCGCCGACGGATGGAGGCTACAGCCTAGGTGGCGTGGCGCGCATTCTGGGTATAGACATTGCCGGTGCGCTGGACCTGGCCGAATCGAGCGGCCTTGCCACCACATTGGCTCAGCCCAACCTGACCGCGCTGTCGGGTGAAACCGCCAGCTTCCTGGCAGGCGGCGAATATCCCTACACGATCAGCAATGGCACGCAGGGCAACAGCATCGAATTCAAGCAATATGGCGTGCAGTTGGCCTTCACGCCGACGGTGCTGGCCGACGGCCGCATTTCGCTGCGCGTCCGCCCGACCGTCTCCAGCCTGGATTTCACGCTGAACGCCAGCGTCCCTGCGCTGAAAAGCCGCACCGCCGAAACCACGGTGGAGCTGGGTTCGGGTCAGGCCTTCATGATTGCGGGCCTGCTCAACAATGAAACCAGCAACGGCATCAACAAGGTGCCGGGCATCGGCAACCTGCCGATCCTGGGCAGCCTGTTCAAGTCGCGCCAGTTCCAGCGCAGCGAGACCGAACTGGTCATCGTCGTCACCCCCTATCTGGTGAAGCCGATGAACGCATCGGACGTGCGCCTGCCGACCGACGGTTTCCGCAACGCCAATGTCGGCCAGGGGCTGCTGCTCCAGCAGGGCAATGACGGGATCAGCGGCAAGCGCGGCGAAATGCCGCGCCGCGCGCCCGGATCACCCACGCCGGTCACCCCCGGCCCGCAGGCGTCCGCCACTGCGCCGGTCGCCACGCCAGGCGCCAAGTCGGGCAAGCCCGGCAAAGCCGCCCCCGGCTTCAGCTTCTGACGGAAGGACCAAAGACATGACCTATCTGTCCGCCAAGACCCTCACGGCCATCGCCATACTGGCGCTGCCGCTCGCCGGCTGCGTAACCGACAGCCCCAACCGCAGCGTCGAATCGGTGCATCAGCCGGTCGTCAGCTACGCCGCCTACACGTTCGACGTGCAGGCCAGCGGCGACGCGCTGTCGGCCTATGAAGCGGGCCGCCTCAACGACTGGTTCGCTTCCATCGGCCTTGGCTATGGTGATCAGGTCGCGATCGTCACGGACGCGGGCTATTACAGCCCCGGCCTGCGTGAGGGGATTGCCGATGTCGTCGCCCGCCATGGCCTGCTGGTCGCCGACGACAGCTCGGCTGCCGCTGGCGACGCGCCGCAGGGCAGCGTCCGCCTGATCGTGCGCCGCGCCACCGCCAGCGTGCCGGGCTGCCCCGACTGGAGCAGCAAGCAGGAAACCGACATGAACCTGGGCGCCACATCCAATTTCGGCTGCGGCACGAACAGCAATCTGGCCGCGATGGTCGCCAATCCCGAAGACCTCGTCCGGGGTCAGGGCACCGACAGCAATTTGCGCACGGCCACCTCGAACCGCGCCATTTCCACCTATCGCGACAAGCCGCCGACGGGTGCTGGCGATCTCAAGCAAATGACGGCGGGAGGCCAGTGATATGAACGCGCCATGGAAACCCGGCCACACCGGCCCGCGTGATCCCTTTCACGCCTTCGTCTGCGACGATCATAGCTATGATCTGGTCCGGTCGGTCTGTGCCGAACTGGGCTGGGCACCGGAAAAGGTGAACAAGGGCGGGATGCGCAATGCGGTCCAGAGCCTGTCGATCACCGCGTCCCCGCAAATCCTGTTCGTCGATATGTCCGAAAGCGGCGATCCGCTCAACGACATTAACAGCCTGGCCGAAGTGTGCGAACCTGGCACCGTGGTCATCGCGGCGGGGCAGGTCAATGACGTGCGCCTCTATCGCGACCTGGTTGCCAGCGGCATTCAGGATTATCTGCTCAAGCCATTTGGCGCAGACCAGCTGCGCGATGCCCTCGCCAATGCGCAGGCCGTGTTCATGGCCCCGCGCGACGCCGCGCCCGAACGCCCGCACATGACCGTCGCGGTCATCGGCACGCGCGGCGGCGTGGGCGCGTCCAGCATCGCCACCTCGCTGGCATGGATGCTGTCGGAAAAAAAGAAGCGCCCGACCGCCTTGCTCGACCTGGACGTCCATTTCGGCACCAATGCGCTGGCGATGGATCTGGAACCGGGTCGTGGCCTGACCGACGCGATCGACAATCCCAGCCGCATCGACGGCCTGTTCATCGAACGCGCCATGGTGCGGGCGAGCGACACGCTGGCGATCCTGTCGGCCGAAGCGCCGATCAGCCAGCCGATGCTGACCGATGGCGGCGCTTTCTACCAGCTGCTGGAAGAATTCCGTCAGGTGTTTGAATGCAGCGTCGTCGATCTGCCGCGAAACATGCTGATCCAGCATCCGCATCTGATGACCGACGCGCATGTCACGTTGGTCGTGACCGAACTGACGCTGGCCGCAGCGCGCGACACCATCCGCATCCTGTCCTGGCTCAAGAGCAATGCGCCGCAATCGCGCGTGCTGGTGGTCGCCAACCGCGTCCATCCCGGCTCGCCCGAAATCAGCCGCAAGGATTTCGAGACATCGATCGAGCGCAAGGTCGACGTCCTCATCCCGTTCGATCTGCGCATTGGATCACAGGCGGCGAAGCTTGGCAAGACGCTGGCGGAAACCGCCAAGGGCAGCAAGGTCGGCGCAGCCTGCATCGCCCTGCTCGATCAGGTGCTGGGCGCGGCGAGTGCAGAAGAAGTTCCTATTGGCGGCGCTGCTGCGCGCAAAAAGGGCGACTCCCTGCTCGGCAAGATCGGCGATTTCCGCAACATGATGCCGTCGCGCCGCAAGGCCAAGATAGCCGCACTGGAAGATTGACCGCGCACGCCGCCTGACCGGGCGGCGGCGTTGACTGGGGAACGGGCGAACAGATGGACGGCAATTTCATCCTGATAGTGGTGCTGGTGGCGACCCTGCTGGGTCTTGCCATCATAGCCTTCGCCGGTCCTTCGCCGGAAAAGGCGCGCAAGCGCCGGGTCGCGATGATCCGGGGCCGCCACAGCGAATCGGCCGAAGCGCTGCTGGAAGCGCGGATGCGCAAGGTGATTTCCAACCGCACAACCGGCGTCGAAGCCAAGATGCTGGTGTCGCTCATCCCCAACCCGGAAAATCTGACCAAGCGGATCAGGATGACCGGCAAGAAGTGGACGCTCAGCCAATATATGACCGCGAGCGCGGGCATATTCCTGGTGCTGTCGGCGTTGCTGATGGTACGTGGCTTCCCCTTCCTCATGGCCGTCATGGTCGGTCTGGCCGCCAGTCTGTTTCTGCCGCACTGGTGGGTCAGCCGCCTGATCAAGCAGCGGATCAACCGCTTCAACGCCAAATTCCCCGACGCGCTCGAATTGCTGACGCGCGGCCTGCGCTCCGGCCTCCCCATCGCTGAAACGCTGGGCATCGTGTCGAGCGAAATTCCAGGGCCGGTAGGCGAGGAATTCAAGCTGATCACCGAACGGATCAAGATCGGCAAGACGATGGAGCAGGCGCTTCAGGAAACCGCCGATCGCCTCGGCACGCCCGAATTCCAGTTCTTCGTCATTACCCTGGCGATCCAGCGGGAAACCGGCGGCAACCTGGCCGAAACCCTGTCGAACCTGGCCACCGTGCTGCGCCAGCGCGCGCAGATGAAGCTCAAGATCCGCGCCATGTCGTCGGAATCAAAGGCATCCGCCTACATCATCGGCTGCCTGCCTTTCCTTGTGTTCTTCATGATCTGCTACATCAACTTCAACTATATGAGCCCCTTCTTCACGCCCGATCCGGCGGGCATTTTCGGGCTTTCGCTGATGCAGGTGATCGGCATCGGGGGTATGTGCTGGATGGCGATTGGCGCCTTCATCATGGCCCAGATGGTCAATTTTGAAATCTGATCGGGGATAAGAGACATGGACGCCCCTACCCCAGCCGGCACGCTTTTCGGCATGACCGCCACCGATTTCGGCACGCTGCTCGCGGCGCTGGCAACGCTCGCCATGCTGTTTGCGCTCTATGCGGTAATGACCGTGCGCGATCCCATGGCCAAGCGGGTCAAGGCGCTGAACGACCGGCGCGAACAGCTCAAAGCCGGTATCACCGCCTCGACCGCCAAGCGCCGCGCCAAGCTGGTCCAACGCAACCAGACGACCGATCATATGCGGTCTTTCCTGTCGAGCCTGAAGGTTTTGCAGGACGATCAGCTCAAGGATGCGCAGATCCGTCTGGCGCAGGCCGGTATCCGGTCCAAGGACATGGCCGTCGCCGTCATTTTTGGCCGCATGATCATGCCGATCGTCATTGGCGGCGGCGCAGCGTTGCTGCTCTATGGCGTGGGCATCGAGCCAGAATGGGGTCCGGTCAAGCGCTTCTTCGCCTTCGCTGTCGCGCTGCTGCTGTCCTACAAGGCGCCCGATATCTTCATCGACAACAAGGTGCAGAAACGCTCCGCCGCGATCCGCAAGGGGCTGCCCGACGCACTCGACCTGCTGGTCATCTGCGCCGAAGCAGGCCTGACCGTCGATGCTGCCTTCAACCGGGTCGCGCGCGAACTGGGCAAGGCCTATCCCGAACTGGGCGACGAATTTCAGCTGACGGCGATTGAACTCAGCTTCCTGACCGAACGGCGCATGGCGTTTGAAAATCTGGCCACCCGCGTCAAGCTGGATGCGGTCAAGGGCGTGGTCACCACCATGATCCAGACCGAAAAATACGGCACCCCGCTTGCCTCGGCGCTGCGCGTGCTGTCGGCTGAATTCCGCCACGAACGCATGATGCGCGCCGAAGAAAAGGCTGCCCGCCTGCCCGCGATCATGACGGTGCCGCTGATTCTCTTCATCCTGCCGACGCTGTTCGTCGTTATCCTGGGTCCAGCCGCCTGCTCGATCAGCACGGCCTTCTGAAAATTTCAGCGCGCCGCGGCCCGCCGCCGTAGCGTTCTGACCCAGTCCGCCCGCTTCCGCCCAAAAAGGCGGTGGCGGGCGTCGTCATTTGCGGCTTATCCTTTCGCAAAAGACATGGAGAAACGGATCGCATGAAAGCTGCAAGCCTTGCCCTCGCCACCCTGATTGCATCCATCGCCCTGCCTGCTTATGCCGCACAACCGGTCACTGGTCGCTGGGCCACGGTCGATGCCAAGGCGATCGTTCAGATCGCCCCCTGCGGCAAAAGCCTGTGTGGTAAAATCGAAAAAATCCTCAAGCCCACGCCGGGCCGCCCGCTGACCGACGTGGAAAATGCCGATCCCGCTCTGCGTTCCCGCCCGTTGCTGGGTCTGCCTCTGCTGACCGGCTTTTCCGACGCGGGCAGCATCTGGAAGGGTACGATTTACGACCCCGAAAGCGGCAAGAGCTACACGTCCAAAATCAGCCGTAACCCCAATGGAAGCCTGAAAGTGCAAGGTTGCATCGCGTTCTTCTGCAAGACACAGACTTGGACGGCAGTGCGGTAGGATCGGCATATCAGCCATATAGCAACGGGCATATACAGCTCGTCCTACAGACATGCTACACAGTATAAAAATCTATAAATGGGAGGGGCCGATGTTTGATTTTTCCTATGATCCAGACGAGAATTTGATACGTCTGGTTCAACAGGGCTATTGGTCGCTGGCCGATTTCCGCGCGTTTGAATCCGAATTCATCACATTGCACATGACTATCCGCAAGGTGCATTGCGATTACCGCGTCCTGGCTGATTGCCGCGATTTCCCGGTTCAATCCCCCGAAATCGGCGAAGCATTTGGGCAATTATTCGCAACGATCATGGCTGAAAGCAAAGGCCGCTATGCGATTGTCGCAAGCTCGATATTGAACAAGCTGCAAGCCAAGCGTACCTTGCCACAGCCCCATATCCAGGTCTTTACCGACCCGGACGAAGCCATGGCCTGGCTGTCCGAGGATGGCAGCCTGCCGGCCTGACGGTCGCCTGCCTATCCCAGGATGAACTCCACCCCGGCCTTCGCATGGATCGACGTGCAGTCGTAGATCGGCAGTATGTTGGCCTTCACATCGACGATCCGTTCCAGTTCAGTGCAGGCCAGCACCACCGCCTGCACATCCTGCTTGGCAATGTCGGTCATTTCCGACTTCATATAGCGTTCGGATTCGCGGCTGATTTTGCCCACGGTCAGTTCGTCATAGACGATGCGGTCGATCCGCTCGGCCAATTCCATGTCAGCGGGCAGCAGCGACACGCCATGCGCCACCAGCCGCTGGCGGTAGAATTTTTCGGTCATGACATTGCGCGTGCCGATCAGCGCGGCTTTTTCGATGCCGTCGGCCTGCATCTTCTTGCCCACCCGCTCGGCGATATGGAGGATGGGGACGTTCACCGCGCCCTGCACCCGATCATAGACGCGGTGCATCGAATTGGCGCAGATCAGCAGCGCGCCCGCCCCCGCCGTCTCCAGCCGCCGCGCCGCCTCGATCAGCACGTTCGCCGCGCTGTCCCACTCTTCATCGGTGGTGCAGGCCGCAACGGTGGCAAAGTCCAGGCTTTCGATCAGCAGCGGCGCGCTATGCTGCCCGCCGCGCGCGCGATGCACCGCCTGGTTGATGATCTCATAATAGCGGGCAGTGGACGTCCAGCTGAGACCGCCGATCAGACCAAGTTTGTGCATTACTACCCCTATTCCGTCATCCCGGCGAAAGCCGGGATCTCACTTCTTCCCTGCTTAGTAGCGAAAGAAAAGAGAGATTCCAGCTTTCGCTGGAATGACGGGCAAGAGAGGCGCGCTTAGTGCGCCAGCCCCTTGACGATTTCCTCGACCATCTTCTTGGCGTCGGCCAGCAGCATCATGGTGTTGTCCATGTAGAACACCTCATTGTCGACGCCGGCATAGCCAGCCCCGCCCATGGAGCGCTTCACGAACAGCACCGACTTGGCATTGGCGACATCCAGAATCGGCATCCCGTAAATGGGCGACGATTTGTCGGTCTTGGCCGCCGGGTTGGTCACGTCGTTCGCGCCGATGACGAAAGCCACGTCCGCCTGACTGAACTCGCTGTTGATATCCTCCAGCTCGAACACTTCGTCATAGGAGACATTCGCTTCGGCCAGCAGCACGTTCATATGGCCTGGCATACGACCCGCCACGGGGTGGATCGCATATTTGACCTTCACGCCTTCAGCCTTGAGCAGGTCGCCCATTTCGCGCAGCGCGTGCTGCGCCTGGCTCACCGCCATGCCGTAACCCGGCACGATGATGACGCTGTCGGCCTGTTTCATCAGGAAGGCGGCGTCCTCCGCCGATCCGCGCTTGTAGGCACGGTCGATCACCGGCCCGCCTGCCCCCGCCGGTCCCGCGTCGGCACCAAAGCCGCCCGCGATCACGCTGATGAAGCTGCGGTTCATCGCCTTGCACATGATGTAGGACAGGATCGCACCCGAAGACCCCACCAGCGCGCCGGTGATGATCATCGCGCTGTTGCCCAGCGTAAAGCCCATCGCGGCGGCGGCCCAGCCCGAATAGCTGTTGAGCATCGACACCACCACCGGCATGTCCGCCCCGCCGATCGGGATGATCAGCAGGAAACCGATGATGAAGCTGAGCGCCGTCACGGTCCAGAATACCCATGGGCTTTGATCGGTCACGAAATAGCCGATCAGCCCCAGGATCGCGGCCAGCGTACCCAGGTTGATCAGGTGACGCCCCGGCAGCATGATCGGCTTGCCCGACATATTGCCGTTGAGTTTCAGGAAGGCGATGATCGAGCCGGAGGAGGTGATCGCGCCGATCGCCACGCCCAGCCCCATTTCGACGCGGCTGGCATTGTGGATCTCGCCGGTTGCAGCATCCAATATCCCGAACGCGCCGGGATTGAGATAGGCTGCCGCGCCAACCAGCACAGCGGCCATGCCGACAAGGCTGTGGAACGCTGCCACCAACTGCGGCATGTCCGTCATCGCGATCCGCCGCGCGATGATGAAGCCGATGCCGCCACCGATGACGATCGCGCCGATGATTTCGGGCAGGCTCACCACATCATGGGTGTAAAGCGTAGTCCCCACGGCAATCGCCATGCCGATCATGCCCATGCGGTTGCCGCGACGGCTGGTCGCCGGGCTGGATAGGCCACGAAGGGCAAGGATGAACAAGACGCCCGCGGCCAGATAGGCCAGGCTCACGCCCCATGGGATCTGTGCGATCTCATGCATCACTTGCGCTCCTTCTTCTTGTACATCGCCAGCATCCGCTCGGTGACCGCAAAGCCGCCGAAGATGTTGACCGATGCAAAGACGACCGCCAGCAAGCCCAGATATTTGGCCGCCGCGCTCCCCGCTTCCGCCGACGCGACCAGCGCGCCGACGATGATGACCGACGAAATGGCGTTGGTGACTGCCATCAACGGTGTGTGGAGCGCAGGCGTCACCGACCACACCACATAATAGCCGACAAAACATGCCAGCACGAAAACCGACAGGATGGAAATAAAGTCCATTAGCTTATCCTCCCCGACCAGTTCTTAGTAGCAACCAAGAGCTGGTCCACACTTATGGAATATTGATTCAACGCATCGTCAAAATGTATCTTATCTTCAGGGCATTTTGCTTCAGGCAGCGTGAGGATCGGCGAAATCGCCCTCTGGCTCTTTTTAGGATTTTGCCGCAACCAATCCGCAAATGGCTCAAGGAGAGCGATCCGGCGATCATCTACCTGCTTCCAACGTGCCTCCAGCTTCGGGTCATGGCAAACCGATAGTCCTGCTTGGGCCGATTTTAAGCCTGACAGTCTTACCGCATCCAACCAAGCATCTTCGCTGGCAACTTGCCCGCTCGGCGCTGCCAATAGCATTGACAGCAATCCGACCGTGATCATCCCAGCAGCCGCTCGTTCACGACCTTGCCGCCCTGTGTCAGGCGGATGGCGTTGCCGATTTCTTCGTCCAGCACCGGCGCACCCTTTTCCCTGTCCCAGAAGGCGGACAGGAAGTTGAACAGGTTGCGCGAGAACAGGGCCGATGTGTCGGTGGCAAGCCGCGATGGCACGTTGCGATGGCCGACAATCTTGACGCCGTGGCGCACGACCACTTCGCCCGCCACTGCGCCCTCGACATTGCCGCCCTGCTCGACCGCCAGATCGACGATCACGCTGCCCGGCTTCATCGACGCGATCTGCGCGTCGGTGATCAGGCGCGGCGCGGGGCGACCCGGAATGAGCGCGGTGGTGATGACGATGTCCTGCTTGGCGATGTGCGACGATATGAGTTCAGCCTGCGCCGCCTTATATTCGTCCGACATTTCCGTGGCATAACCGCCAGAGCCTTCACCCTCGATACCCGCGACCTTCTCGACGAAGATCGCCTTGGCACCCAGCGATTCGATCTGCTCCTTGGTGGCCGCCCGCACGTCGGTCGCGCTGACCTGCGCGCCCAGACGGCGCGCGGTGGCGATCGCCTGGAGACCCGCGACGCCCACCCCCATGATGAACGCCCGCGCCGCAGACACTGTGCCCGCTGCGGTCATCATCATCGGGAAGGCCTTGCCATATTCGCTGGCGGCATCCAGCACCGCCTTATAGCCCGACAGGTTCGACTGGGACGAAAGGATATCCATCGACTGCGCGCGGGTGATGCGCGGCATGAACTCCATCGCCAGCGCTTCATAGCCCGCCGCCGCATAGGCATCGACCCGCGCCCGTTCCCCGAACGGATTGAGGCCCGCCACGATCCACGCACCCGGATTGGCACCCGCTATGCTGGCAATGTCCGGCCCCTGCACGCCCAGGACGATGTCCGCCCCAGCCACCGTCGCGGCCCGATCGGCCACACTGGCCCCGGCGGCGGCATAATCAGCGTCAGCGACAGACGCTGTCAGCCCGGCCCCCGCCTCGACCGACACCTGCGCGCCCAGGCCGATAAATTTCTTCACCGTCTCCGGCGTAGCGGCAACACGGGCTTCACCCGCGGCCTGCTCCTTCAACACTGCAATTTTCATTATTATGGCATCCCCTCCTGTTTGTGCGTCCCGGATTTAGCCCGAGATCAGCAGCACCACGAGGGCGGCCACCGCGATCGATGCGATCGTGCCCCACTTCATCACGCCAATGAAACCGGCATAGGTTTCGGTCGCACTTTTGATATTTCCGTCTGACGCCATGTCCGGTCCCCTTCTGTGGCGGTTGCGGCGAACCTCTTATCCTGTCGCGCCCCCCCCCTCAACCCGTAGCGCCACAAGAAAATCTTTCGCGGTTAAGCCCGCCTTTACCCCCCGTCCTTACCATAGGTCGCCTGAAGCTATTGAGGGGTATAAATGGCGCGCGACGGCATACCGATGCTGATGCTGATCGACGACGAACCGGCGCAAAGGCGGCTGGTTTCGGCGCTGGCGGCGCGCGCCGGGTGGCGGACGATCTTTGCGGGCGACGGCGAAACCGCCATTGCGACGCTCGGCACGCAGGACGGGATGCAGCTTGATGCGATCATCCTGGACCAGTGGAGTCCCGATTATGAGCCCGCTGGCCTGATCCGCGAGATTCGCGAACGTCGCCCTGCTTTGCCCATCCTGATTCTCACCGCCCATAATAATGTCGCCGTTGCCGTAGAGGCGATGCGCGCTGGTGCGACCGATTATCTGTCCAAACCGATTGCGCCCGAACGACTGCTCGCCGCGCTCAATGCGACGATCAGCGAAGGCGCCGCCCATGGCGAACTGCGCCCGCTCACCGAAAAGATCACCGCGCCCTTGTCCTTCGAGGATGTGGTCGGCTCCGCCCCGCAGTTCCGCGCCGCGCTCGCCATCGCGGCCAAGGCAGCCCGCGCCCGCGTGCCGGTGTTGATCGAGGGCGAAAGCGGCGTCGGCAAGGATGTCATCGCCCGCGCCATCCATGCCGCCTCCCCCCGCCACAAACAGGCGATGGTCACGGTCAATTGCGGTGCGATCCCCGCCAATCTGGTCGAATCCGAACTGTTCGGCCATGAACGCGGCGCCTTTACCGGCGCGTTCGACCGCCATGTCGGCAAATTCGCCAGCGCCGACACCGGCACCATCTTCCTCGATGAAGTCAGCGAGATGCCGCTCGATGCGCAGGTCAAGCTGCTGCGCGTGTTGCAGGATGGCGAAATGCAGCCGATCGGCGCGCGCCGCCCGATCCATGTCGACGTCCGCGTCATCGCCGCCACCAACAAGCGCCTGATCGAGGAAATAGAGGCAGGTCGCTTCCGCGAGGATCTCTATTACCGCCTCAACGTCGTCCAGCTGACCATCCCGCCCCTGCGCGAACGGATGGGCGATATTCCCGCGCTCTGCCGCCATTTGCTCGCGCGGATCGCCACCCAGCCGGGGCTGCGCGGCTTGGGCCTGACCGACGATGCGCTGGCCCTGTTGATGCAGCATGGCTGGCCGGGCAATGTCCGCCAGCTGCAAAACGCCCTCTTTCGCGCCGCCGTATTGTGCGATGGCGACGCGCTGACGCCGCAGGATTTCCCGCAGATCGCGGCGCAAATCCGCGCGGGCGACCCGATCGACCGTCTCACCATCCGCCCGCGCGCCGCCAGCCAGCCGCACCGCGACGGCGCAGGCATTACTTTATTTGAGGGCGACGGCCATGTCCGCCAGCTTGCCGAAATCGAAGCCGACGTCATCCGCCTCGCCATCGGCCATTATCGCGGCCGCATGACCGAAGTCGCCCGCCGCCTGGGCATCGGCCGATCCACCCTCTACCGCAAACTCGCCGAACTCGGCATCGACAGCGCGGCCTGAAACGGCCCTCCGTCGCTCGACCGTTGTATTCTCGTGCTGCCTATGCTTTGGATCGGCGCATGAAAAACGCCGCGCTCATCGCCTGCCTGCCCGTCCTGCTCCTTGCCGCCTGCGGTCGCACCGAACCGGTGGCCGACATGCCGAGCCAGGAGGAACTGGCCGCCGCCGCCAACGCGGCTGCTGCCAGCGCGCTGGCCACGCAACAGGCCGCCGAGGATGCCGAACCGCGCAATTACGTCAATCTGGAACGCGGTTTTTCGGTCAGCTTCCCCGAAGGCTGGATGAAGAATGCGGAAGCCAGTACCGCCGACGGTGCCGTCTATGAAGATAAGGGCGCGGGCGCGGACGTGCGCGTATTCTGGCAAAAGAATGACAATGACGAAACGCTCCAGCAGATCGTCGAAGCGGTCAGCAGCGGGGCCGAAGGGGTCGATGGCGATTATATCGGCGACAATGAATATCGCGGCACCGCCAATGACGGCGAAGGCAATAATGTCGCGGTCCGCCTGCTCAAACAGCCCGACGGATCGATCGTGACCGCCACCTTCGTCTATCCCGAAATGCTGAGCGAACAATATCAGCCGATCGTCGACAAGACTCTCGCCAGCCTGCGCGTATTTCCGCCCAAGGGCGAGGCGGAAGCGGCTCCGGCGGAAGCGGGCAACGGCGTGGCAGCAAAGCCGGTCGCGCCCTAAACATCCTGCCCCTGTGGGGGAGGTGGCTGGCCGCAGGCCAGACGGAGGGGTGTCCCCCTCTCGATAGGGCAACACCCCTCCGTCATCGCTACGCGCTGACACCTCCCCTGCAAGGGGAGGATGACACAGGGTCTCGGCTTTATCGCCCGCTAAACCGCGCTCAGCCCCGCATCAGCCAGACCGCGCCACAGGTGCAGCGCCTGCACGCTTTCGCGCACATCATGTACCCGCACCATCTGCGCGCCCTGCTCCGCCGCGCGGAAAGCCAGCGCGATCGATCCGCCCAGCCGGTCCGACGCAGGCGCCTCGTTCGACAGCGCACCGATCAACCGCTTGCGACTGCCCGCAAACAGCAAAGGCACGCCCAGACCCTGAAAGGTCGCAAGCCCGTTCACCAGCGCCAGATTGTCGGCCAGCCCCTTGCCAAAACCCAGTCCCGGATCGACCATAATCTTTTCAGGCGCAACGCCCGCCGCAATGCACGCAGCGACCCGCGCCTCCAAATGGTCGAACACGTCCGCCACCACATCGCCATAGCCGCCCGGATTGTCATGCGGGTCATCGCCCGCCGATGGCGCGTGCATCAGGATGACGGGGCAGCCCGCCGCGGCGACCACTTCCATCGCGCGCGGGTCATGCTGGAGGGCGCTCACATCATTGACGATTTTCGCCCCCGCGCCCAGCGCCGCTTCCATCACCGCCGCCTTGCGCGTGTCGATCGACACCGGCACGCCCGCCGCCGCAAGCCGCTCGATCACTGGCACGACACGAGTAATCTCGTCGCCCTCCCATAATTTCTCCGCGCGCGGTCGGGTGGATTCGCCCCCCACATCGACCAGCGCCGCCCCCGCCGCCGCCATCGCAAAGCCTGCGTCCGCCGCCGCCTGCGGATCGCCGACATGCTTGCCCCCATCGGAGAAGCTGTCGGGCGTGATGTTCAATATCGCCATCACCTGCGGCCCGTCGAACCGGATCGTCCGCTCCCCCAGCACCAACGGCGCGCGCTGGGCCGAGATATTGGCGGCCAATGTTCGCGCCCGCTGCGCCAGCGGGTCGGGCAGGCCCGCCACCGCCGCGTCAAATTCCGCCACCGGAATAGTCACCCGCGCCACCCGGTCGCGCCCGCGCAGCGCGGTCAGTTCATAGCCTTGAAACCACAACAACCCATTCCCCATCCGCGCCGCCGCGCCATCGGCCAAGCCAAAGGGCGTCGGCACGAACCAGACCGGGCGGAGATAGAGCCGGGCGTCGGCGGGGATGGTGGGGAGAGCGACCATAAAATCTCCGTTCGGGCTGAGCTTGTCGAAGCCCTGTTCTTCTTGGAAGAAAAGTACGACCCTTCGACAGGCTCAGGGCGAACGGATGTAGAGTTTTAAGGTTCGTTCGCCAGCAAATAGGTCTGCCGCAGCGTGTCGATCGGCTGCAACTTGCCGTCAATCTCCACATGCCAGAAGGTCCAGCCATTGCAGCTCGGCGCGCCCTGCAAGGTCGCGCCCATCTTGTGGATCGATCCGCTGTCCGCCCCCACGCAAAGCGATCCGTCGGCCCGCACCTCCGCACTCCAGCGGCGCTTGACGTCGCTCAGCTTCGTGCCGGGCGCGACATAGCCGGTTTCCACCAGCGTGCCGAACGCCACCTTGGGCTGTTGCCGCGCGGTCTGCATGATGGTGAGCGAGGATTCATCGAGCGGCAGCGCCGCCTCGATCCGTTCCAGCGCGACCTCGATATAGGCGTCCTCACGCTCGATGCCGATCCATTTGCGCCCCAGCCGCTTGGCCACCGCGCCCGTCGTGCCGGTGCCGAAGAACGGATCAAGCACCACATCGCCCGGCTTGGTGCAGGACAGCATCACGCGGTAGAGCAAGGATTCCGGCTTCTGCGTCGGATGCGCCTTGGTCCCGTTGCGCTTCAACCGCTCCTGCCCGCCGCAGATCGGCAGCACCCAGTCGGACCGCATCTGCAATTCATCGTTCAGCGTTTTCATCGCCTTGTAATTGAACGTATATTTCGCATCCTCGCCCTGGCTGGCCCAGATCAGGGTTTCGTGCGCATTGGTAAAGCGCGTGCCCTTGAAATTGGGCATCGGGTTGGCCTTGCGCCAGATGATGTCGTTGAGGATCCAGAAGCCTTCATCCTGCAATGCGGTGCCGACGCGGAAGATATTGTGATAGCTGCCGATCACCCAGATCGTGCCGTTGGGCTTCAAAATGCGACGCGCCTGCGCCAGCCACGCCTTGGTGAAACGATCATAGGCACCCAGCGTGTCGAACTTGTCCCAGTCATTATCGACCGCGTCCACCCGCCCGCCTTCGGGCCGGAACAGGTCGCCGCCCAGTTGCAGATTATAGGGCGGGTCGGCAAAGATCATGTCGATGCAACCATCGGGCAGTTTCGCCATTTCGGAAATGCAGTCGCCCCGCAACAGGCGATCCGCCTCGATCGTGACTGGCGCGAGAGCAACCGCCTTCTTCCGCCGCGGCGCGACCCGTTCCATGACACCCATAATGCAACCCCCGTTCGATCTGAGGCCCAGCGATGAGTCCTTGGCAGACTCCCGTCAAGATCAGCAGCTTAGCGTTAACCTTTCTTAAAATGGTTAACATGGGGCGGAACGAAGGGGGTAGCCACTATATGTTGAGTCGCGCCGCCCAAGCGGGACTCAATATCGGCCAGTGTGACGCAAAAGACTCAGCCCATCGCCCGCCAGACTTTTTTTGGTTAACGGGACAAGGACGGGCAAAAGCGGACGCTGGCTTGACCATATCATAACCATATGGTTATTCCACGGCGATGACCAACAGCCCCAATACCCCCGCCACGATCGACGCCCAGTTCAAGGCGCTGTCCGACGGCACCCGTCGTGCCCTGCTCGAATATCTGGTGCGCGAGGGCGAACAGAGCGTCCACGCCCTGACCACCATTTCCGGCGTATCGCAACCCATGGTGTCGCGCCACATGGCCAAGCTCAAACGGGCCGCGCTCGTGACCGCGCGCCGCACCGGCCGCGAAACCTGGTATAGCGCCCGTGCCAAGGGGCTGGCCCCGGTGGTGCAGTGGATGGCGGTCTATGGCGCGCTCTGGTCGCAACGCTTCACCGCGCTGGAGGGGATCGGCGAATGATGCGATAGCGTCATGATGGCGCGGAACACAGGTCGGTAAGGCGCGTTTGCCCGTGATGGAACACCGCCCCCTCATCGAACGCCTCGCCCGACACCTCGCCGCCACGCCGGACGACTGGCCCGCCCGTGTCGAGGATGCCGCCAGCATCCTGGCGATCCTGAAGCAACCCGACAGCGCCATGCTGGCCGCAGGGGACGCCAGCGCATGGGAAGCGATGATCGACGCCGCGCTGCGCGAACGCTGGACCGTTACCCCGCCTGCCGCCGATGATCAGCCATCTGCCGGGTCCGATGAGGAAGGCGAAATCCGCCTGTCCCCCGATGCCGTCGGCAACAACCGCGCCGACTGGGTCCATCTGCAAACGCCACAGGAGACATCGCCATGAAGGGGCTGATCAAACTCGCCATCGTCACCGGCCTCGGCGCGTTCGCGGTCAAGGGATGGCGCGACTGGATGGGCACCGCGATACCGGCGGACGATCGCGGCCCGGTCGGCTCGTCCGGCATCGTCCGCGACGCCGGACCTCAGGAGGGAGTGGCGGCAAAGGATTGGGACATGGTCGACGAACAATCCGACGAATCCTTCCCCGCCAGCGACCCGCCGGGCAATTATTGACGGGGGCTAAATACTCTCCTTTAGGGCAGGGCTATGCATATGAAACTGCTCCCTCCATCATCGTCACCCTGAACTTGTTTCAGGGTCCATTTCTCGTCACGAGCGGAGGCATTTGGGGCGCGATGGATGCTGAAACAAGTTCAGCATGACGTTGGAGGTATAACAGAACGTCGTGTGCGATAGCTCTGCATTTCCAGGGGAGGATTTAGAATACACCCCTTCCTTGCCCCCGCCCCGCCCGCCCCCTATTGAGGCGGCATGAAGGACGGTGTCGTCCTGAACAGGGGATTCTCAACTTATGCCTTCGGGTTTGATCGCGCTGCTGGATGATGTGGCGGGCATCGTTAAATTGACCGCGACCTCGCTGGACGATGTCGCCGCTGCTGCTGGCAAGGCCGGAACGAAGGCGGCGGGCGTGGTGATCGACGATGCCGCCGTCACCCCGCGCTATGTCATGGGCCTGACCCCGGACCGCGAACTGCCGATCATCTGGAAAATCGCCAAGGGATCGCTGCGCAACAAGCTGCTGTTTCTGCTGCCCGCCGCGCTGCTGATCAGCGCGCTGGCCCCCTGGCTGCTGCCCCCGCTCCTCATGCTGGGCGGCGCGTTCCTGTGCTACGAGGCGGCGGAAAAACTGCTGGAGGCAATCCAGGGCGGCCATGATGTCGCGCAGGAGGCGCTGGAAACACACAGCTCGGCCGATCTGGAAAACCAGAAAGTATCGAGCGCGATCCGCACCGACTTCATCCTGTCAGGCGAGATCATGGCGATTTCGCTCGGCACCGTCGCAGCAGAACCGATCTGGGAACAGGCCATCATTCTGGTGGTCGTCGCCTTGCTGATTACCGCAGGCGTCTATGGCGTCGTCGGCTTCATCGTGAAGATGGACGATATCGGCCTGCATCTGGCGACCCGTGCGTCCGCCGCAACCCGCGTGATAGGGCGCGGGATGGTGAAGGCGATGCCGGTCATCATGAGCGTTTTGGCGGTCGTCGGCACCGCGGCGATGTTGTGGGTCGGCGGCGGCCTGATCGTCCATGGCCTGCACGAGTTCCACTGGGATATGATCCCCGGCACGATCCACCACGCTGCGCAGGCCGCCGCCAGCGCCCTGCCCGCCATCGGCCCGCTCATTGACTGGACCGTCAACGCCATCGGCGGCGCGATCGTCGGGCTGGTCGTCGGCGGCATCATCGTCGCCGCCCTGCATCTGTTCAAAAAGCATTGAGCCATATGCCCCGGCAAGCCATCTAAAATCCGTTCGGGCTGAGCCTGTCGAAGCCTTGTCCTTCTTCGCGAGAGAAAGGACGACCCTTCGACAGGCTCAGGGCGAACGGCTAGAGTTTCGAGACTAGCAAAGTGACCCACCCCGGCCCCTCCCCCTGGCGCATCGAAGCCACCGCCCTTGTCGCCCTCGCGCTACCGATGATCGCAGGGAATATCGCCTGGTCGGCGATCGCCGCGACCGATCTGCTGTTGCTTGGCCGACTGGGTGCGGAGGCCGTGGCAGCGGGCGCGCTGGGCATCAACCTGTTCCACGCGCTGCTGCTGTTCGGCATGGGGCTGGTCACCGCCGCCTCGCCGCTGATCGCCAGCGAACGGGGTCGCCGCCGCCACTCGGTGCGCGACGTCCGCCGCACCGTTCACCAGACGCTGCGTGCCGCTACGCTGTTCGTCATCCCCGCCTGGCTCATATTGTGGCAGAGCGAGGCGATCCTGCTCGCCATGGGGCAGGACGCGGATCTCGCCCATGGCGCAGGCCGGCTGATGCGCGGCCTGCAATGGGCTTTACTCCCCTTCCTGGGCTTCACGACGCTGCGCACCTTCATTGCCGCATTGGAACGCCCGGTCTGGGGTTTGCTCATCATGCTCGCCGCCATCCCGTTCAATGTCCTGGCGGGCTGGGCGCTCATTTTCGGCCATCTGGGCTTCCCCCCGCTCGGCCTGTTCGGCGCGGGGCTGGCCAGCACCGCCTCTTCCTGTTTCCTTTTCTTCGGGCTGCTTGCCGTCATCCTGATCGACCGCCGCTTCCGCCGCTATCGGCTGGTCGGTCGCTTCTGGTCGCGCGACCGTGAGCGTCATGCCCAGGTCTGGGCGCTCGGCCTGCCCATCGCCATCACCTTGGGCTTTGAAACCACCGTGTTCAATGCCTCAGCGCTGCTGATGGGCCTCATCGACCGCGATTCGCTCGCCGCCCATGCCGTCGCGATCCAGATCGCCGCTTTAGTGTTCATGGTCCCCATGGGCATAGGCCAGGCCGCCACGATCCGCGTCGGCCTTGCCTATGGTCGCCATGATCGCGCGGGCGTGGGGCGTGCAGGCTGGCTGGCCCTGATCATCGGCACCGGCTTTGCCTGCTGCGCCGCCCTCGCCCTCATCCTCCTGCCCCGCACGCTTGTTTCGGCCTTTCTCGACCTCAACAATCCCGCCAATGCGCGCACTGTCCAGCTCGCTGTCAGCTTCCTCGCCGTCGCGGCCTTATTCCAGCTGGTCGATGCCGCGCAGGCCGTCGGCGCAGGCGTCTTGCGCGGGGTGCAGGACACCAGGGTGCCGATGATATTCGCGATGATCGGCTATTGGGTCGTGGGCATCGGCGTCGGCACCATCCTCGCTTTCCCGCTGCGGATGGCTGGCCTCGGCATCTGGCTGGGCCTGGCCGCAGGCCTTGGATCGGTTGCCGTGCTGCTGGTCACCCGCTGGTCCTTGCGCGAACGACTGGGACTGGTCCGCGGCTGACAGGATTGCGCGACGCAGAAATGGTGCAGCGCACAAAGCAATTGATCGAATCGGCAAAATCGGTCAGATAAAGGCCATCATGCAAGCCCCGACCGAGATTTTTGAAGCGATCGCGCTCCAGAAGTGCCTGATGGTGACCTATAACAAGATGGTCGTCACCCTGGCCCCGCACATCCTCTACACGCGCCATGATGAATTGTTCATCGACGCCGTGACTGTGGACCGCGACGGCAAGCCGCCGCGCGAACTGAAACTCGGCACGTTCAAGCTGGTGGGCCTGTCCGACCTTAAGGTATTGGACCAGCCGTTCGAGGCGATGCATGGCCTCTACGACCAGAATGACGACAAATATCGGAACGTCACCCTGTTCGCCGTCGCGCCGGAGAGCGCCGCCGCCTGATTGGCGGGCGGTTGCCCATCACGCACATTACCCGTTCGCCCTGAGCGAAGTCGAAGGGTTCTGCCGACCGATAGGGAGGCGACTTCGCTCCGCTCAGTGGAGGGCTTCGACTTCGCTCAGCCCGAACGGACGGGGTTGTCGCAAAGCCTCACTTCTTCAACCGATAGCCCGTCCTGAACATCCAGCCGATAATCGCCAGGCACACCGCCAGCATCCCTGCGACAAAGATCAGGCTGAACTCGATGGCCACATCGCCCTTGCCGAAGAAGGTCCAGCGAAACCCCGAAATCAGATAGACGATCGGGTTGAACAAAGTGATCGTGCGCCACGGCTCGGCCAGCATCTGCACAGAGTAGAAAGCCCCGCCCAGAAACGTCATCGGCATGATCAGCAGCATCGGGATCACCTGCAACTGCTCGAAACTCTGCGCCCATACGCCCAATATGAAGCCGAACAGGCAGAAACTGATCGCGATCAGGATCATGAAGCCCGCCATCGCCAACGGATGCGCCACCGGCACATCAACAAACAGATGGGCGGTCAGGAAAATGATCGTGCCGATGATCAGCGACTTGGTCGCCGCCGCGCCCACATAGGCGATGATCGTCTCGGTCGCGGACACCGGCGCGGACAGCAATTCATAGATAGTGCCGGTGAATTTGGGCATGTAGATGCCGAAACTGGCGTTGAAGATGCTTTCGGTGAACATCGCCATCATGATCAGGCCCGGCACGATGAAAGCGGCATAGGGGATGCCGTCCACCTGTGTCATCCGCGACCCGATCGCCCCGCCGAACACAACGAAATACAGCGTCGTGGTAATCACCGGGACCAAAAGGCCGGTCAGCAGGGTGCGGCGGAAGCGATGCAGCTCGAACTTGTAGATGGCGGCGATGGCGCGCAGGTTGGACAGGCTCATGCCGCTTTCTCCTGATGCACCAACTCCACGAAAATATCCTCCAGGCTGCTCTGCGCCGTGTTCAGATCCTTGTAGCCGATGCCAAGGTCCCCCAGCCGCCGCAGCAGCGACGACACGCCGGTCCGCTCCGCCTGGGTATCGAAAATATATTCGATCTCCTGGCCATCGCCTTTCAGCGTGACATCCCACTCCGCCAGTTCCACCGGCACCGTCGCCAGCTTTTCGGCCAGCACCACGGTCAGCGTCTTCTTGCCCAGCTTCTTCATCAGCGCGGTCTTGTCCTCGACCAGCATCAGCTCACCCCGGTTGATCACCCCCACCCGGTCGGCCATTTCCTCGGCCTCCTCGATATAATGGGTGGTCAGGATGATGGTGACGCCGGTTTCCCGTAGTTCGCCAATCAGCTTCCACATATCGCGGCGCAACTCCACGTCCACGCCCGCGGTCGGCTCGTCCAGAAACAGCACGCGCGGCTCATGGCTCAGCGCCTTGGCGATCATCACCCGGCGCTTCATCCCGCCCGACAGTTCCAATATCTTGGCGTTGCGCTTGTCCCACAGCGACAGGTCGCGCAGTACTTTCTCGATATGCGCGGGATTGCGCGGCTTGCCAAACAGCCCCCGGCTGAACGTCACCGTGTCGATCACCCGCTCAAACTGGTCGGTGGACAATTCCTGCGGCACCAGCCCGATCGCGTCGCGCGCGCCGCGATAGTCGCGGACGATGTCATGCCCGGCCACCTTCACGCTGCCGCCGGTCGCCCGCGCTATGCCGCAGATGATGGAGATCATCGTCGTCTTGCCCGCGCCGTTCGGTCCCAGCAGCGCGAAAATCTCGCCTTCCTCGATGGTCAGGTCAACGCCCTTGAGCGCCTCGAACCCCGACGCATAGCGTTTGGTCAGGCCTGCAATTTCAATGATGGATGCCATGGATGGCTCTACCCCTTTTGCGTTGCGGCAAAGATAGGAGGCAGATTGCCAAACGCAACCTATTAGCCGCGCCCTATTCTTCCCGGCGGGTGAAGCGGAAAACCGTCGCGGGCGGAAAATTGCGCACCGTCTGGCCGACCCGCACCACATCCAGCCCCAGCGTCTCGATCACCTCGCGGCTGACCGGCGGGCGCATCGAATAGGTGAACTGCACGAAACTGCCGCCCGGCTGCAACATGCGGAAGGATTCGGACAATATGTCGAGATGCACATGCCGGTCCATGGCCAGCAGCGGCAGGCCGCTCACCACCGTCTGGTAACTGCCCGGTTCGCCCGCCGCCGCCGTCGACACGATCTGGGCCGGGGTTTCCAGCACTGACACATGGGGAAAATGCCGCCGCAGCCCGCGCGCGAAGGCGGGGTTGATCTCCACTACCTCCAGCTTTTCGGGTGGCAGGCCAGTGCCCAATATCGCGCGGGTGAACACCCCGGTGCCTCCGCCCAATTCCAGCACCCGGCCATCGGCCGGGTCGATCTGCGCCACCATCAGCCGCGCCAGATAGCGGCTGCTCGGCACGACCGACGCGGTCTGGCGGGGCTTTTGCACCCAGGCCGCCAGAAAATCGAGATATTCGGTGGCGCGGGCGCGAAATTCCCCGCTCGGCAAAGCGATTGCCCGGCTGCGCTTGGGCTTATGCTGCATGGGCGAAATGCGACCGCTCTCTATCCATCCCGACTCCCTTAACGAGCATAAGCCGTGCCGTCGATTGGCTTTAGCGTTTCGATGCGTTCTTGCAGCCATTGCGCCACCGCCGCGATCCGCGCCAGCTTGCGCAGGTCGCCATGCATGACCAGCCAGAAGCTGCGGGTGATCTCCACCTGATCGGGCATCAGCGGCACCAGAGCCGCGTCGCGTCGCCCAATAAAGTCCGGCAATACGCCGATACCTGCCCCTTCCGCGATCATCCGCTGCTGCATGATGATGCTGGTCGACCGCAACGTCGCCTCCAGCCCCGCCTCCACCTCGTCCAGATAATCCAGTTCGGGCGAGAAGATGAATTCTGGCACATAGCCGATCAAAGTATGATCCTTCAACTGCGCCGCCCGATCGGGCCGCCCCGCCCGCGCCAGATAATCGGGCGAGGCATAAAGATGCAGCCGATAATCCCCCAGCCGCCGCACCATCAACCGCCCACGCTGCGGCCGCGCCAGCATCACCGCCATGTCCGCCTCGCGCTTGGACGGGTTGAGGAAGCCCGATGCGGTGATCAGGTCCAGCCGGATGCCCGGATGCCGCCGGTTGAAATCGCCCATCCCCGGCGCCAGCACCCAGGTGCCAAACCCCTCCGCCACCGACAGCCGCACCTGCCCGGCCAGCCGATGCTCCTGTCCCTGTGCATCCTCGATCGCCGCCAGCGCCGCGCTTTCCGCCGCCTCGGCATGGCCCAGCAATTCCTGCCCCCGCGCCGTCAGCGTCCGCTCCCCCGCGCCCAGCTCGAACAATTCGGCGTCCAGCGCTTTCTCCAGTCGCACCAGCCGCCGGGCGATGGTGGTCGCGTCAATCCCCAGCGCCCGCGCCGCCGGCGCCACCTTGCGCGCCCGCGCCACCGCCAGAAATACCCTCAGATCGTCCCAGTCGAACATCGTCGCCGCCACCTGCAAATTTGCAGCCTGTCTATGCAAGACTTCACCATTGCTTGCAATAACGCAAGGCGCCTAAAAGGCGGCAACCAACCCAGAGGATGCCTCCCCATGCGTGAGATTTCGCACAAGCTCGCCTTCGTCCACGACACGCCCCCCACGCGCTACAGCGACGTGTTCGATCCCAATAATGGCGGCGTGCAGGCCCGCGTGGCACTGGGCGATGCTGCCCTGCTCGACCTCGCCGTCGCCGCCGCCAAGAAGGCGCAGCCCGTCTGGGCCGCCGTCAACCCGCAGCGTCGCGCCCGCGTGATGTTCAATTTCAAGGCGCTGGTCGAAGCGAACATGAACGAGCTGGCGCATCTGCTCAGCTCCGAACATGGCAAGGTGATCGCCGATTCCAAGGGCGACATTCAGCGCGGTCTGGAAGTCATCGAATTTTGCTGCGGCATCCCCCATGTCTTGAAGGGCGAATATACCCAGGGCGCGGGTCCGGGCATCGACGTGTACAGCTTCCGCCAGCCGATCGGCATCGGCGCGGGCATCACGCCCTTCAACTTCCCCGGCATGATCCCGCTATGGATGTCGGGCGTCGCCATCGCCACCGGCAACGCCTTCATTTTGAAACCCTCCGAGCGGGACCCCTCGGTCCCCGTCCGTCTGGCCGAATTGTTCCTGGAAGCAGGCCTGCCCGAAGGCATTTTGCAGGTCGTTCAGGGCGACAAGGAAATGGTCGACGCCATCCTCGACCACCCAGATATAAAGGGCGTCAGCTTCGTCGGCTCCTCCGACATCGCCCATTATGTCTATAATCGCGGCGTCGCTGCCGGAAAGCGCGTCCAGGCAATGGGCGGCGCGAAGAATCACGGCATCGTCATGCCCGACGCCGATCTTGATCAGGTGGTGAACGACCTCTCCGGCGCGGCCTTCGGTTCGGCGGGCGAACGCTGCATGGCGCTCCCGGTCGTCGTCCCCGTCGGCGAAAAGACCGCCATTGCCTTGCGCGAAAAGCTGATCCCGGCGATCGAAGCGCTGCGCGTCGGCGTCTCCACCGATGCCGAAGCCCATTATGGCCCGGTCGTCACCGCCGCGCACAAGCAGAAGATCGAAAACTGGATCCAGACCGGCGTGGACGAAGGCGCGGAACTGGTGGTCGATGGTCGCGGCTTCAAACTGCAAGGGCATGAGGAAGGTTTCTTCGTCGGCCCCACTTTGTTCGACCATGTCACCACCGACATGAGCGCCTATAAGGAAGAGATTTTCGGCCCGGTCCTCCAGATGGTCCGCGCCGACAGTTTCGAGGAAGCCGTCGCCCTGCCCAGCCAGCATCAATATGGCAACGGCGTCGCCCTCTTCACCCGCAACGGCCACGCCGCCCGCGAATTCGCCGCCCGCGTCGACGTCGGCATGGTCGGCATCAACGTGCCGATCCCGGTTCCGGTCGCCTACCATAGCTTCGGCGGCTGGAAGCGCTCCGCCTTTGGCGACACCAACCAGCACGGCATGGAAGGCGTGAAATTCTGGACCAAGGTAAAGACGATCACCCAACGCTGGCCCGACGGCGGCGCATCAGCCGACAGCGCGTTTGTTATTCCGACCATGGGGTAAGGGGGTTGAGGGAGAGGTCGCACCTCTCCCCACCTGTCGTCATGCCGGACTTGATCCGGCATCCATTCACCCTACCCTCGTTCCAGTGGCGGAAAACCGAGCATGATAGCCCGATCCTCCCAGAAGGGATTATCTTTCTCGATCAGCGCAACTTTCCAGTCGCGCCTCCACTTCTTGAGCTTTTTCTCAAGCGCAATGGCTGTAGGAAAGTCCGGCTGATGCTCGAACCAGACCAGGCGACGGACCCCATGGCGGCTGGTGAAACCTTCGACTACGCCGGAGCGATGTTGGTGGACCCGCTCGACCAAATGACCGGTTACACCGATATACAATGTGCCATGACGACCACTGGCAAGAATATAGACGCATGGCTGGTTCGACATAATCGCATAGGAAGCGCCAAATGGATGCCGGATCAAGTCCGGCATGACGCCAGTTGGGGATGAGGAAATTATGACCCAGTTCGACCTGACCGACGACCAGCGCGAAATCCAGGATCTAGCCCGTCGCTTCACCGCCGACGCGATCACGCCCCATGCGGCGGAGTGGGACGAAAAGCATATCTTCCCCCGCGACACGATCCGCGCGGCGGCGGAGCTGGGCTTTGGCGGCATCTACGTTTCCGAAGAATCCGGCGGCATTGGTCTGGGTCGGCTGGAATCCGCGCTGATCATGGAAGCCATGGCCTATGGCTGCCCCTCGACCAGCGCCTTCATCTCTATCCACAATATGGGTGCGTGGATGATCGACCGTTTCGGCAGTCAGGCGCTCAAGGACGCCTATCTCCCAGATCTCATCCCCATGACCCGCATCGCCAGCTATTGCCTGACCGAAGCCGGCGCAGGGTCCGACGCCGCCAGCCTCAAGACCAGGGCGGTGCGCGACGGCGACCATTATGTCGTCACCGGGTCCAAACAATTCATCTCCGGCGGCGGCGAGAATGAAGTCTATGTCGTCATGGTCCGCACGGGGCAGGATGGGCCGAAGGGCATTTCTTGCCTCGTCATCGACAAAGATATGCCCGGCGTCAGCTTCGGCGCGCAGGAACGCAAGCTGGGCTGGCACAGTCAGCCCACCGCACAGGTCAATTTCGATGGCGTCCGCGTACCCATCGCCAATCTCGTCGGTGCCGAAGGTCAGGGCTTCGCCATCGCCATGGCCGGTCTCGACGGCGGTCGCCTCAATATCGGCGCCTGTTCGCTGGGCGGCGCGCAGCGCTGTATCGACGAAGCGGTTCAATATACCAAGGACCGCAAGCAGTTCGGCCAATCCATCGCCGACTTCCAGAACACCCAATTCACCCTGGCCGACATGCAGACCGAGCTGGAGGCTGCCCGCACGCTCCTTTACGCCGCCGCCGTCAAGGTGACCGATAACGCCCCTGACAAGACCCGCTTCGCCGCCATGGCCAAACGCTTCGCCACCGACACCGGATCGTCGGTGGTGGACCGCGCGCTGCAACTCCATGGCGGCTATGGCTATCTGATGGACTATCCCATCGAACGCTTCTGGCGCGACCTGCGCGTCCATTCCATCCTGGAAGGCACCAACCAGGTCATGCGGATGATCATCGCGCGGGATATGTTGCGGGATTGAGACTGGTCCTCGCCCCCCTTGGGGGAGAGGATACGAAGCCTTGGCGCGGAACGCGCCTAGGCGCAGTTGGAGAGGGGCTTGGCACCGCACGCCTCCCCTCTCCCAGCTTCGACTAGGCAGCAAGCTGCCAAGTCTTCGCATCCCTCTCCCCCATGGGGAGAGGAAGGAGAAACGAATGACCGACCAAGTCCTGACCTTCATCGAAAATAATATCGGCCGCATCCGCCTGAACCGGCCCAAGGCGATCCACGCGCTGACGCCCGATATGTGCGACGCGATCAACGCCGCCCTGCTCGCATGGCGGACGGACGACAGCGTAACCGCCGTCATGATCGATCACACAGAAGGCCGCGGCTTCTGCGCGGGTGGCGACATAGCGCTGATCGCCAACAGCGCCAAGACGGACTGCGTCGAGGCGGAACGCTTCTTCCACCTCGAATATCGCATGAACCATCTGCTGTTCGTCTATGACAAGCCGATCGTCGCCTTCATCGACGGCATCGTCATGGGCGGGGGCGTCGGCATTTCGCTCCCCGCCCGCTACCGCGTCGCGACCGAGCGGACGACCTTCGCCATGCCTGAAACCGGCATCGGCCTGTTCCCCGATGTCGGCGGCGGCTGGTATCTCCCCCGCCTGCCCGGCCGGGTCGGCGCATGCCTGGCTGCCACCGGCGCGCGGATCGACGGGGCGGATTGCGCCGCCATCGGCATCGCCACGCATTATATGCCGTCCGACACGCTGGAAGACGTCAAGGCGCGCATCCTCGCCGACCCCGCCAGCCTCGCCGCGATCCTCGACGCCGCCGCGCAGACGCCGCCGCCCTCACAGCTGGAGGCCGCCCGCCCCGACATCGACCGCCTCTTCGCCTCGAACAAGGCGGAGGAGATCGTCGCCGCGCTCGAAGCGGACGGTGGCGAATGGGCCGCCAAGCAACGCGCCACCCTCGCCACCAAATCGCCCCAGACGATCAAGGTCGCCCTGCGCCAGCTGATCGAGGGCGCGGCCCAGCCCGATTTCGCGTCCAACATGGCGATGGAATATGGTCTCGCCTGCGCGGTGATCCGCCGCCCCGATCTGGTCGAGGGCGTCCGTGCGCTGATCTTCGACAAGGATAATAAGCCGCAATGGAACCCGGCGACGCTGGAGCAAGTGAGCGACGCGATGATCGACGCGATCTTCACCCCCCTACCCGACGACCGGCGATGGACGCCCTTGCCCGCCGTCGCGCCCTGATCTGTCCTACATGGCAGGTGCCTGTTATGCTTCCAACGCACGCTGCCTGCCAGATGCCGCCCGCTTTCCGATAGGATCAGGGCCGCGCAAGAATATGTCCGATTTACCGGGAAATATGCGAAGTTAAGCAGGAGAAATGCCATCATGACCCAGACGATCGCCTTTATCGGCCTTGGCAATATGGGCGGCGGCATGGCCGCCAATCTGCTCAAGAACGGCTATGCCGTCCGCGCCTTCGACCTGTCGGAGGAGGCATTGGCCAAGGCAGAATCGCACGGCGCAACCCGCGCCGCCAGCGCTGCTGACGCCGCTACCGGAGCCGACGCCGTCGTGACCATGCTGCCCGCGGGCAAGCATGTCGAAAGCGTCTATGCCGGCGAAGTCTATGGCGCGGCCAATCCTGGTGCCTTGTTCCTCGACTGCTCCACCATAGACGTCGCCACCGCGCGCCGCGTGATCGAAGCCGCCACGGATCGCGGCTTCGACATGGTCGACGCCCCCGTCTCCGGCGGCATCGCCGCAGCCAATGGCGGCACGCTGACCTTCATGGTCGGCGGCACGGATACAGCGTTCGAGAAGGCAAAGCCCATCCTGTCCGCCATGGGCAAGGCCGTGATCCATGCGGGCGGCGCTGGCAATGGTCAGGCCGCCAAAATCTGCAACAACATGCTGCTGGGTGCCACCATGGTCGCCACCTGCGAAAGCTTCGCCATGGCGAAGAAACTGGGCCTCGATCCCCAGACCTTCTACGACATCTCCAGCGTCTCGTCCGGCCAGAGCTGGTCGATGACCAGCTACTGCCCCGTCCCCGGCGTCGGGCCGCAAAGCCCGTCCGACAATGGCTATCAGGGCGGCTTCGCCGTCGGCCTGATGCTCAAGGATTTGAAACTCGCTACCGAAGCCGCCGCCCTGGTCGGCGCATCGGTGCCAATGGGCAATGCGGCGGAATCCCTCTACCAGCTGCTCGCCAACCAGGGCGAAGGCGGTCGCGACTTCTCGCTGATGATCGAGATGCTGGAGGGGAAGTGATACAAAGCCGTTCGGGCTGAGCGAAGTCGAAGCCTTCTGCTGAGCGAAGCGAAGCATGACCTCGCTCCGCTCGGTCGAACCCTTCGACTTCGCTCAGGGCGAACGGCGCATCACTTCCCCTTCCCCTTCCCCGCCTCCGCCGCCGCCAGAACCCGCAACACATTACCCGACCAGATTTTCGCGACATCCGCCTCGCTATAGCCAGCCTTGAGCAGCGCGTCGGTGATCTTGGGCAGGTCCAGCACATCCTCCATGCCGACCACGCCGCCGCCGCCATCCCAGTCCGCGCCGATCCCGACATGGTCCGGTCCCACGACCTTCAACGCATGCAGCATATGCGCCATGAAATCGTCAAAGGTCGCCCGGTCGGTATCGGGGTAGAGCCGGTCAATCTCCTGCCGCTTGGCCAGCAATTCGGCCCGCTTCTCGGCAGACATCTTCGCCCCTTCGCGCATCGACGCGAACAGCGCGCCCATCGCCTTTTGGCGCTCCGGGTTGGGCTTCGACGCCTTGAGATAGGTGCCAAAGGCGTTCATCTGAATGACGCCGCCTTTCGCCGCCAGCGCCTTCAAATGCGCGTCGTCTATATTGCGCGGATGGTCATAAACCGCCTTGCAGCCCGAATGAGTCAGCAGCACCGGGGTGGTGGACAGCGCCAGCAGATCGTCCAGCACCTGGTCACTGCTGTGCGACGCATCCGGCACCACCCCCAGCCGGTTCATCTCGCTCAGCAATTGCTTGCCCAGCGGACTAAGCCCGCCAAAACGCGGCTTCTTGGACGGGTCGGTCGAACTGTCGGCGAACTGGTTATGCGCGAAATGGGCAAAGCCCACGACCCGCACGCCCATGTCGTAAAATGTCTGGAGCAGCGACACATCCTCGCCCAGCGGATAGGCGTTCTCGATCGACATATAGACGACCCGCTTGCCCGCCGCGGCGATCGGCACCGCATCCTTGGCGTCCAGCGCCAGCGCAAAATTGGCCGGGTCCGCCGCCACCATCTCGCGGATCGACACCCCGCGCAGCAAAGCGAAATCGCGCGCCTTGCGGAACCCCTCGACCGTCAGCGGCCCCTGCGACGTGTAAATCGCCCAGAAGCCACCATCCAGCCCGCCCTTCTTCATGCGCGGCAGATCGACCTGGGTATAATCCAGATGGACCCCATGCTCCTCGTCGATCGACCAGCCCGGCAGATCGAGCGAAGCGGGTGTGTCGAGGTGACTGTCGAGCGTCAGCAACTTCTGATGCAACTGCGCCACCTTCTTGGGCACCACCTGCGCCGACGCCGCGAACGGGAGCAGCGCAATCAGCGCTGCCCCCATCACCACACCCATCCGCATCAGATTTCGCCCGAAATGGTGAACTGGAAGGTGCGCGGGGACTGCGGCCGGAAAAAGCCGTCGCCCGTCACTGACGTGAACATGAAGGACAGCACATCCTTGTCGAAAATATTGTCGACGTTGAAGCGCGCCTTCATGCTCTTGATCGGACCCAGAGAAAATCCGTCGCCAATATCGACATAGGCGCTGAAGATGGTGAAGCCCGGCACGCTTGATCCCGGTGTATTGTCGAATGTCGAAAAGCGGCTGCTGGTATATTTGCCGGAAAAATTCCCGACCAACCAGCTCGCCGGTTCGATGGTGACGCCGCCATTGACCACCCATTTGGCGCTGTCGGGAATATATTTTCCGTCCGTAGCAAAGGTGGTTGTCGCAGTGACGATATCGTCCTTGAACTTGGCGATATTATAGGTGGCGTTCAGGTTGAAATAGGCCAGGCCGTTCAGTGCCGTCGGCTTGAATGTGCCGCTGAATTCCGCGCCATAGGCCGTTACCCGACCGACATTCTGGAAAAATGTTTCGGTCACATTGGTCGTGCCCGGCAAGATGGCGCTGATCGACTGAATGCGATTTTTGAACTTGGTATAATATCCCGCCAGCGACGCATAAAATTGCCCCTGATTGGTCCGAATACCCGCCTCGAAATTCTGCGACCGCTCTGGCGCAGGCGCGGGAACCAAGGCCGCGCTGCTGTTCAGCGAGACCGAGAAGATGTCGTCCATGCCCTTGGGCAGCGCCATATTTTCGGCATAGGATGCGAAAAGCTGCGTCTGGTTGTCGATCTTGTAGAGTATCCCTGCCATCGGCAGGAAACCGTCGCCATAGCTGGCATTGTTGGTCTTTGGACCCCAGCCGGCGACCCAGACGGGCGCAAGCGCCGTCCCGGCGTTGCGATAATAGTCGTTAAAGTCCCGATAGCCGGTCTGGCGGTAGTCGATGTGCAGCGCCTTGACCCCTAGGTCGAAGATCAGGCTGTCGTCCATCAATGCGATGCGGTCCCTGATGAACGCCTGCGTCGTGTTCCGTTCGGTCGAATAATCGCGGCGCAAATAGACCAGATCATTCAGATTGGGCGCGCTGGCGGGGGAACCGTCCGTCGTGTTGTAACGGGCCTGGGTGCGGTCATATTTATCGACTTCGGCCCAAATTCCGGTTTCAATCGTGTGGGCACCCAATTCCCAATGCAATTTGCTGGTCAGGCCATAGCGTTCGCCACCCACGGTCGACAGGCCATATTGCGTCCCCTTGGGCGCGTTGACCGGCAGGCCCGCCGCCAACTGACGCGTATATTGTGTCAGGCTGTTGCTATAGCTGTCGGGCGACACGCCATAGCCCGCCTTGTCCTCATAATAGGCCGTTGCCTCCGCCCACACTCCATCGGCGATACCGGCATGGATCGTACCGCCATACAGCTTGTCGTCGCGTACATTCAGAGCAAGGTTGTAGGTGTAGGTATAGCTGCCGCTGGAATAGGCCGGACCGCCAGTGACCGGCGCAAAGCCGGGCGTGGTATTTGGAACGACCTCTATATATCCCCGGTCTCGACCGGTTTCGCCGCCCAGATCGGGGGTGGAAGAAAAATATTGCCCACGGCTTAGCGACGGCGAATCATAATCGAAAAACTTGTTCGACACGAATTTGAGCCGTGCCCAGCTATCCCCGCCCAGATCGGCGTGAACCATCGCCTCCCAATGTTCCCGGTCCACCGATCCCGCGCCGCGCCACAGGTCGGTGTCCAGCTTGGTACGGCTGACATAGGCTCTGAACGGACCGACCTGCCCGGTGCTCGCGCGAATGAAGGTGCGCTTCATATCGAAATCGCCGAAGCTTTGCGACACGAACAGGCCCATCTCGTCCTGCGGCGCTATGCTGTTATATTGCACCACCGGACCCAGCGTAGAATAGCTCGGCAGGCTGACCTCGCCTGCACCGACGGATGCTTCCACCACGCCCAGATTTTCATTGTCGACATAGCGGAACACCGGGCTGCCGCCAAAGGCGTCGCTGCGCCCGGTCGGGATGCCATCGACTATAAAGCCGATCTGGTCCAGGTTGAAGGCGCGCGTCTGGACGCTGTTGCCGAATTCGTAGAGGCCCAGCGCCCCGTCGGTCTGGACGTTGAAGCCGGGCAATTGCTCCAGCATTTTCAGGCCCGAAATACCCGAAGGGGCCGACAGCAAAGCCTCGCGCGTGACCGCCACGACATTGCTCACCTTGTCCTCGCCGATCGCTTCGGCCGATTGGGAAATGCGGCGGCCGGTGACGGTGATGTTCGTCTCGTCATCGGCGACCGGCTCTTGCGCAAACGCCGCCGGGGTGAGCGTTCCGGCAGCGCAGGCGAGCAGCAGCGCGCGGGAGGACAAGCGGACGGTGAAAACGGACATGAAGAGGCTCCCTGGATATTATGAGCCGTTCAGGGCAGCGCACGGCGCCACACCTCTCCATGTCTGTTGTTCAGTTTCCTTGTGAAACGAAACTGCCGGGAAATACCGCCATAAACCAATGAGAATTTTTCAGCATGCGATCAGCTGCCATGTTCCCGCGCAGGCGGGAACCCGGTCCAACGGGCTGGAATGGCCTCCCAACTTCGCGGGAACAGGTCGCGCCCGAACCGCTCAGCGGCCTTTCCAGACGCCGGGCCGCTTCTCGATAAAGGCGGTCATGCCTTCCTTCTTGTCCTGCGTCGCGGTCAGTATCTGGAACATGCGCCGTTCGGTCAGCAGCCCCTGGGCCAGGCCCGTCTCGAACGCGATATTGACCATTTCCTTGTTGATCATCGCGGCCATGGGCGGCATCGCGGCAATTGCCGCAGCCGTTTTGAGCGCATCGTCCAGCAGATCGGCGGCGGGCACGATCCGGCTGACCAGCCCGGAGCGCTCGGCCTCCTCCGCGCCCATCATCCGCCCGGTCAGGCACATATCCATCGCCTTGGCCTTGCCCACCGCGCGGGTCAGTCGCTGCGATCCGCCCATGCCCGGCGCGACGCCCAGCTTGATTTCCGGTTGACCGAATTTCGCTGTATCCGCCGCAATGATGAAGTCCGCCATCATCGCCAGTTCGCACCCGCCGCCCAGCGCGAAACCGGCCACAGCCGCGATCCAGGGTTTGCGGGTGGCGACAACATGGGTCTGCCAGCCGGAAAAGAAATCCTGCAGGAAGAAATCGGCCCCGTCCTTGTCGACCATCTCCTTGATGTCGGCGCCAGCCGCAAACGCCTTTTCACTGCCGGTCAGGACCGCGCAATGCTGGGTCGGGTCGGCGTCATAGGCGGCAAAGGCCGCGCTCAGGTCGCTCAGCACCTGGCCGTTGAGCGCGTTGAGTGCCTGCGGCCGGTTGAGCGTGATCAGCGTCACCGCGTCGCGCTGTTCCACCAAAATCGTTTCATAGGTCATCGCCATCTCCCTTATGCCTTCGGGTCTGCTCTATGGCCGACGCGCGCCATCCAGTCCCCGCTGCCCCGCATTTGCGCCGCACCTATCGGCACAGATGCATGAAGTCCCGGTCGTAGCTGCGCATATGTGCGCCGCCATCGACATAGAGCGTCTGCCCGGTCACCGCGCTGGCATTGGCCAGATACAGCACGGCTTCGGCAATCTGCTCCGCCTGCGGCAGGCGACCGAGCGGCATCATCTGTTCCAGCCGCTCCATCTGATCCGCGTCATAATCGGGCGTTGCGATCGTCAGCCCCGGCGCGACCGCATTGACCCGCACTTGCGGCGCCAAGCTGCTCGCGCTCGTCCGCGTCAATCCCGCCAGCGCCAGCTTGGACAATGTATAGGCCAGTTGGTCGCCATGGGGATGGTCGATCCGCTGGTCCAATATGTTGATGATGCACCGGTCGCCCACGCCCGCTGGCACTGTCGCAAACGCCTTGGTCAGCATGGTGGGCGCAGCGCAATTGACCGCATAATGGCGCATCAGATCATCCGCGGTCACGCTGTCCAGCCGGTCCTGCCCGAACATCGCGGCACTGTTGACGAGAATGTCGGGCGGGCGGCCAAAGCGCGCCGCGACCTGCGCGATCAGTTCCTCCGCATTTTCCGGGTCGGCGAAATCGACGACGAACCCTTCCCACTGCGTCCCCTGCTCCTCCAGCGTCAGCGCCAGATGCGAATCGAGCCGCGTGTCATGACTGCCATGGATCGCCAGCGAATGGCCCGCCTTCGCCAACGCTGCGGCTATGATCCCGCCCAGCCGCCTGTGACCGCCCGTCACCAGCGCCAGTCGCTTGCCCGCGATCGGCAAGGCACCAGTCTCCGCCGCCACACGCGCGCTGCCCAATGGGCGATAGGGGACGTCCTCCTCGCTCATGAAGCGATAAGTTTCAGCACTTCCTCGCGCGACTTTTCATCGTCGCGGAATACGCCCAGCATACGGCTGGTTTTCATGATGACATTGGGGGTGCGCACCCCGCGCCCGGTCATGCAGCCATGCGTCGCCTCGATCACCACGGCCACGCCCTGGGGTTTCAGATGCTCCCAGATGCAATTGGCAACTTCGGACGTCAGCCGTTCCTGTACCTGCAAACGGTTGGCATAGGCGTGCAGCACACGCGCCAGCTTCGATATGCCCACCACATAATCGCCCGGCAGATAGGCGATATGCGCCTTCCCCACGATCGGCGCCATATGATGTTCGCAATGCGACTGGAACGGTATGTCCTTCAACAGCACGACATCGTCATAGCCGCCGACTTCATGGAAGATGCGCGAGAGATGATAGGCAGGATCGTCGCCATAGCCGCGGCAATATTCGCGCCAGGCCCGCGCCACCCGTTCGGGCGTTTCGACCAGCCCTTCGCGCTCTGGCACATCGCCCGACCAGCGGATCAGCGTGCGGATCGCTTCCGAAACGTCCGCCGGAACCGGCTCCTTGCCTTCGCCAACCATCTCCGCATCGGGGTCATATGCCATGAACAGGGCCACTCCTTATCGTATCGGCCCCGCATATGGCGATTAGCCCCGCCGATGACCAGACCCTTTCACAGCGGTGGACACAACATCGCACTGGTGGCAAATCGGACAAAAATCAGGGTCGCCAATGTACAATATGTCTTTCATCCTCTCCCCAAATGCGTACTGAACGGATCGCTGCCGTCCTGTTGGCGGCTGGCACCTCGTCGCGCTTTGGCGAGGAGGACAAGCTGATGGCGGAACTGCGCGGCAAACCGCTGGCTGCCCATACGCTCGAAACCGTGGCGTCGATGGCCTTTGCCGAACTGATCGCCGTCGTCCGCCCGATAGAGGTCGCTCCCGTCCTCCATCGCAAGCTCGACCGGCGCGGCTACACCATCATCGTCAACGACCGCCCCGAAGAGGGGGTTTCGGGCAGCATCGTACGCGCCGTCGAGCATGTCATGCCGATGAACCGCATCCGCGGCATCCTCATCTGCCTGGCTGACATGCCTGACGTGCCGCAAACCCATTATAACCGCATCTGCCTGGCCGCTGAGGACATACGTTCGGTCGTCGCCAGCACCGACGGCTTCTCCTCATCCCCCCCCGCCTTCATTGGCCGCAAGCATTTCCCCGAATTGCTGGCGCTCAAGGGCGACCAGGGCGCGCGCGCCCTGCTCAGTCACGGACTTCAGATCGAAACCACCGGCAAAGTCCTGCATGACATCGACACGCCGGAGGACCTGCCCGGCTGGCGGCCAGCCACGTCCGAAGATTAGGGTGCAGACCCATAAATGACGAGGATCGGGACAGGATGGTCCGGGATTCTGTGGGAAGAGAAGCGCGAAGAGCGGGCAAAATTGCCCGGTCGAGGGCTTCGACGCGCCACAGGACCCGGACCATCCTGCCCCGGAGGGGTGGGACGAAAATGACTGGTGGAGCGGACGAACGCTTGCAAGATAATCCCGCTATCTTGCTGCGCGCTCTCCCTTCCACCAGCCATTTTCGTCTCCATCTCGACCTCGGAATTTATGGGTCTGCACCCTAACTCGACCGCGTCGGGTCGGTCATCGCATCGCCCATTTCGCGCGGATCGGGCGCGCGGCTGATTGGCAGCGATCCGGTTTGCCGCTCTAGCATCCGGTGGACGACCGGCGGGACTGGCCCAGTATGCAGAGCCCAGATCGCATCGCTATTGGCAATATCGGCCACGGTGCGCCTTTGGTTGTGGCGCACATAATCCAGCCAGGTCGATACATGATAGCGCTCGACCCATAGTTCAGGATCGCCAAGATCCCGCATCAACGACCAGCCATGTGCGCCGTCACGCCGCCTGATCCGCCGCCGCTCACTCATCGCGGCAAGAAACGGCACGATCGACCCGGCTGGAATACGATATTCGATCGTCACCACCACCGGTCCGCTGCGCGGCTCGACCATCACCGCCGTGTCCGGTTCACGCCAGCTATTTTGCAGGTCCAGATTATCATCGCCAATCTGCGGCAACGGACGAACCAGGCCGATCATCGCAGCGACAAACTGCGCCGCTGCCGACGCATAGAGCGCCTCGACCACGCCATGATGCTCGGCCAGCCAGCCAAACAGCCAAGCCCCGATCGCCATGCCGCCGAACGCCGTCATCTGATAGAGCGACACCGCTCGCGCCACCACCCAGCGCGGCGCGGACATCTGCACCGACACGTTGAACGTCGCCAGCGCCGTGACCCAGCCGAACCCGGCTAGCAAATAGCCTAGCAACGCCAGCGCCAGCCAACTACTCGCCCCGGTAATCGCCGTCCCCAGCGCCAGTATCAACGCCGCATTGCGCACGATCGTTTCGATCGAAAAGCGCGACCGCAGGTAGCGAGTGGACAGCGCCCCGATCACCGCCCCGATGCCAAAAGCGCCGCTGGTCACGCCGAATGTCAGCGCACCGCCGCCCAATATGTCGCGCGCCACCAGCGGCATCAGCGCCGACACCGCACTCGCGCCGATGCCGAACACGCTTGCGCGCAGCAGCACCAACTGGATCTTTGGCGACATCGCGACATAGCGCACGCCTGCCCGCATCGCGACGCCCAGCCGTTCCCGCGGCAACAGCTTGGGCGGCAGGTCCGGCTTCCAGCGGAACAGCACGGTCAGCAGCGCGACATAACTCATTGCATTGGTCAGGAACGCTGCCGCCGCCCCTGCCGTCGCAACGATGACACCGCCCAACGCCGGACCGACGCTGCGCGCCAGGTTGAACCCCATCGAATTCATCGCCACCGCACTGGGCAATAGCGCGCGCGGCACCATGTCCCCGACCGACGCCTGCCAGGCCGGACCGTTGATCGCCGTGGCACAGCCCAGCGCAAAGGTGAAGGCCAGCAGCAACCAGGGCGTAATCAGCCCCGCCCAGGCCGTCACCGCCAGCGCCGCCGACACGACCAGCATCGCCAGCTGGCATCCGATCATCACCTTGCGCCGGTCCAGATTGTCCGCGACCGCCCCCGCCCACAGCGACAGCAGCATGATCGGCAGCGTCGTTGCCGCCGGCACCAGCGCGATCAGCAGTGGAGAGGCTGACAGCGACGTCATCATCCACGCCGCGCCGACCGACTGGATCAGTCCGCCGAAATTGGACGCCAGACTGGCTGTCCAGATCGCGCGAAAGATGGGGATGGAGAGTGGCGACGGGGCTTTGGGGGAATCGACATCGGACACGCCTCCATGAAGCGGAATATGGCCCAAGCGTCAAACCCGCGACTCGTCCGCCCTGCCCCTACGTCATGGCGGCAGTGCGCAAAAAACCGCATTTCCCGCTTGCACTTTACGTAAACGTAAATACATTCACGTCCGTATCCGATGCGCCCGGCAAGGGTGACCCACGGAGAGGGAAAATCTTATGGAAGCCTATATTTACGACGCCGTCAGGACGCCCCGTGGCCGTGGCAAGGCCGACGGGTCTCTGCACGAAATCACCCCCGTCCAACTGGCAACGCAAGTGCTGGAGGCGATCCGCGATCGCTCGGCAATCGACACCACCGATGTTGATGACGTGATACTGGGCTGCGTCACCCCGGTCGGCGAACAGGGCGCGGACATTGCCCGCACCGCCGTCCTCAACGCCGACTATGCGCAGACCACGCCAGGCGTCCAGGTCAACCGCTTCTGCGCTTCTGGCCTGGAAGCCGTCAACATCGCGGCGGCCAAGGTCATGTCGGGCGAGGCTTTGTTCGCCATTGGTGGCGGCGTCGAATCGATGAGTCGCGTGCCGATGGCCTCGGACGGCGGTGCCTGGGCGATGGACCCGGCGGTCGCCTACAAGACCTATTTCGCGCCGCAGGGCATCGGTGCCGACGTCATCGCCACCAAATTCGGCATCAGCCGCGACGATGCCGACGCCTATGCCGTCGAAAGCCAGAAGCGCGCCAAGATGGCGTGGGACGAGGGCCGCTTCGCCCGGTCGATCGTCCCGGTCCGCGACGTGATCGGCCAGGTCGTTCTCGACCATGACGAACATATGCGCCCCGAAGCCACGATGCAGTCATTGGGCGCGCTGAAGCCCAGCTTTACCGCCATGGGCGAAGACATGCCCGGCTTCGACACCGTCGCCCTGCTGCGCTACCCGGAACTGGAGCGCGTCAACCATATCCACCACGCCGGCAATAGCAGCGGCATCGTTGATGGTGCCGCTGCAGTACTGGTCGGTGGCAAGGATATTGGCGACAAATATGGCCTCAAGCCCCGCGCCCGCATCCGGGCCATGGCCTCGATCGGCTCTGAACCCCTGATCATGCTGACCGGCCCGGAATTTGTCGCGGGCAAGCTGCTCAAGCGCGCAGGCATGACCACCGCCGACATTGATCTATGGGAACTCAACGAAGCCTTCGCCAGCGTCGTCCTGCGCTACATGCAGGCGATGAACCTCAGCCACGACCAGATCAACGTCAATGGCGGCGCGATCGCGATGGGCCATCCGCTCGGCGCGACCGGCGCGATGGTGCTGGGCACCGCGCTCGACGAACTGGAACGGTCGGGCAAAGGCACCGCGCTCATCAACCTGTGCGTGGGCGCAGGCATGGGCACCGGCATCATCATCGAACGTATTTAGTGAATTTCCGTTCGGGCTGAGCGAAGTCGAAGCCCCCCATCGAACGCAGTGAGATGCCTTCGCTCCGCTCAGGCGAGCCCTTCGACAGGCTCAGGGCGAACGGGGGAGAGGAGATCAAAATGAACACCATCAATATCACCACTGACGCCGACGGCATCGCGACCCTGATGATCGACGTCCCCGACCAGTCGATGAACGTCATCGGTCCCGATTTCATCGCCGATCTGGACGCCGCCATCACCCGCATCGCGTCGGATGACTCGATCAAGGGCGCGGTCATCGCGTCGGGCAAGGACAGCGGCTTCATGGCGGGCATGGACCTGAAATATTTCGGCTCGATGCTCGCGACCGGCGATGGCAGCCGCCCGCAGCCAGCCGCGATCTTCGACCAGCTATTCGTCCTCAACCAGTTGTTCCGCCGCCTCGAAACCTGCGGCAAGCCCATTGCCTGCGCGATCGAAGGCACTTGCGTTGGCGGCGGCTTTGAACTCGCCCTTGCCTGCCACCGCCGAATCGTCGGCGACAGCCCGAAAACCCAACTGGGCCTGCCCGAAATCCTCATCGGCCTCTTCCCCGGCGGCGGCGGGTCGCAGCGCCTGCCGCGCCTGATCGGCGTGCAGGCCGCGCTCATGTATATGCTCCAAGGCAAGCTGTTCCGCCCCGCCGAAGCCGCGATGCTGAAAGCCGTCGATCAGGTCGTGCCGCAAGGCACCGCGCTGGAAACCGCCCGCGAATGGGTCAAGGCCAATCCCACCGCCGCCACTCAGCCCTGGGACGTCAAGGGCTTCAAATTCCCCGGCGGCGTCGGCCAGTTCAATCCCGGCTTCGTGCAAACCATGGTCGGTGCGTTGCCGATGACGCTCAAGCAGACCCAGCGCAACATGAACGCGCCTGTCGCGCTGCTCTCTGCCGTCTATGAAGGCGCGCAACTCCCCTTCGATCGGGCGATCCGCATCGAAAGCAAATATTTCGCGAAAGTCGCCGCCGATCCGCAAGCCGGCAACATGATCCGCAGCCTCTTCGTCAACAAACAGGCCGCAGAACGCGGCGCGCGCCGTCCCAAGGATCAGCCCAAGGCCCCCACCATGAAGCTCGCCATGCTTGGCGCGGGCATGATGGGCGCGGGCATCGCCACCGTCGCCGCGCAGGCGGGGATGGACGTTATTCTGTTCGACCGCGACATCGCCTATGCGGAAAAGGGCAAGGCCCATGTCGAATCCGTCCTGTCCAAGCGTCTGGGCAAGGGCATGACGCCCGAAAAGCTGGCGGCGACGCTGGCCCGCGTCACCCCCACCGCCAGCTATGCGGACCTCGCAGGCGCGGACTTCGTAATCGAAGCGGTGTTCGAGGATGTCGCGATCAAGGCCGAAGTCACGAAACAAGTCGAGGCGATCCTTGGCCCGGACGTCATCTTCGGCTCCAACACCTCCACCCTGCCCATCACCAAACTGGCAGGCGCTTGGGGCAAGCCCGAAAATTTCATCGGCGTCCATTTCTTCTCACCGGTCGAAAAAATGCCGCTGGTCGAAATCATCCTTGGCAAACAGACCGGCCCTGCCGCCATTGCCAAGGCGCTCGATTTCGTCGCCCAGATCAAGAAAACGCCGATCGTCGTCAATGACTCGCGCGGCTTCTACACTTCGCGCTGTTTCGGCACCTATGTGCAGGAGGGCGCAGAACTGGTCGCCGAAGGGATCAACCCCGCGCTCATCGAAAATGCGGGCAAGCAGTTGGGGATGCCGGTCGGCCCCCTTGCCGTCAGCGACGAAGTGTCGATCGAACTGGGCTATAAGGTCATGACGGCGGCGAAGAAGGAACTGGGCGACGCCTATGTCCCGCAACGCTCCGACGACGTTATGACGCAGATGGTCGAACTCGACCGCTTGGGCCGCAAAAATGCCAAGGGCTGGTACGACTATCCTGAAAACGGGAAAAAGGCGCTCTGGCCCGGCATTGCCGACCGTTTCCCCCGCGCCGACAACCAGCCCGATGTCGAAGCAGTGAAGGAACGCCTCCTCTATCGTCAGCTGGTCGAATGCGCGCGCTGCCATGAGGAAGGCGTGCTGGAAACACCCGAAGATGGCGACATTGGTGCGATCTTCGGCTGGGGCTTTGCGCCCTATACCGGCGGGCCGTTTGCTCACATGGACACGGTCGGCATCGCCCACGTCGTCGCTGTGCTGGACCGCTTGCGGGCCACCCATGGCGAGCGTTTCGCCGCGACCGAGCAACTGCGCGCCATGGCGGCGACCGGCGGCACCTTCTACCGCCCCACCCCGTCCCGCGCCGCAGCATGAAAAGACTGTAATTCGTAACGTCCCTCGTTTAGGTCTCCCTCCCATACATCGTGTTCCCGCGCAGGCGGGAACACGCCACATTATGGGGTGAGAGCATGACCACAAAGCCAACCATATTGGTCACAGGTGGCGCAGGCTATATCGGCAGCCATGCCGTGCTGGCGCTCAAGGACGCAGGCTATGGCGTCGTCGTCATCGACAATCTGGTCACCGGCTTCGACTGGGCCGTGCCGGATGGCGTGCCGCTGGTGCGCGGCGACATTGCCGATCAGCCGCTGGTCGAAGCTACCCTGCGCGATCACAATATCACCGCCATCATGCACTTTGCAGGCTCGGTCGTGGTGCCGGAATCGGTCGAAAATCCGCTCAAATATTATCACAATAACAGCGCCAAGACCCGCGACCTGATCGAAAGCGCAGTCCGCATCGGCGTCAAACATTTCATCTTCTCATCGACAGCCGCCACCTACGGCATCCCAGAAGAAAGCCCGGTCAAGGAAACAACGCCGCAGCGGCCAATCAATCCCTACGGCATGTCGAAGCTCATGACCGAGTATATGCTGCGTGACGTCGCCGCGGCCCACCCGATGAACTTCTGTGCGCTCCGCTATTTCAACGTCGCGGGTGCCGACCCGCAGGGCCGCAGCGGCCAGTCGACCGCTGGCGCGACCCACCTGATCAAGGTCGCAGTCGAAGCAGCGCTGGGCAAGCGCGCGAGCGTCTCGGTCTTCGGCACCGACTTCGACACCCCCGACGGCACCGGCGTGCGCGACTATATCCATGTCAGCGACTTGGCCGCCGCTCATGTCCTCGCCCTCGAAGCCTTGATCGCCGATCCCACGCGCAGCCATCTGCTCAACTGCGGCTATGGCAAGGGCTTTTCGGTCCTCGAAGTGCTGGACGCGGTCGATCGCGTCACCAACATGACGATCGAGCGCACCATGGGACCGCGCCGCGCGGGCGATCCAGACGCGCTGATCTCCGACAATCGTGCCATCCTCGCCACCTTTCCATGGGAGCCGCGCTACGCCGACCTGGACCTTATCGTCCGCCATGCGCTGGCGTGGGAGCGGACTTTAAGCGAACGCGCATGAGCGAAGCCTCTGTCCGCGCCTTCTTCGCCGTAAATGCACCCGACATCGCCATCATCGACCAGGGCGTCAGCACCGCGACCGTGATCGAGGCTGCGCAAGCGCTGGGCGTCGAACCCGCCCGCATCGCCAAGACGCTGTCGCTGCGCGTCGGCGAAATGGTTGCGCTGGTCTGCACCCGCGGCGACGCGCGACTGCACAATGCCAAGGCAAAAGCCGCACTCGGTGCCAAACCCCGGATGCTGGGCGCGGACGAAGTAGAGGCGATCACCGGCCACCCGGTCGGCGGCGTCTGCCCCTTCGGCCTCGCCACGCCCCTGCCCGTCTATTGCGACGTCTCGCTGCAAGCCTTCGCCACCGTCTTTCCCGCCGCCGGGTCACGCACCAGCTCGGTCGAACTCAGTCCATTACGCCTCGCTGATCTGACCGATGCCAAATGGATCGACATCTGCACCCTGCCCGAAACCGTGGAATAATTGCATGCCCACCGAATATCATTTTGCCAACGGCGATGACGCCGCCGCACACCTCGCCACCCGCATCGCCACGTTGCTGGGCGAAGCGATCGCCACGCGCGGCACTGCCAGCCTGGCCCTGTCCGGCGGTCGCTCGCCCAAGCCCGTGCTGGAGGCGCTGGCCCGCACCCCGCTCAACTGGAGCAAGGTCGTCGTCACTCTGGTCGATGAACGCTGGGTCGCCCCGGATGCGCCCGACAGCAACGAACGGCTGCTGCGCGAAACCCTGCTGACCGGCCCCGCCGCCGCCGCGCATTTCGTGCCGATGAAGAATGACGCGCCCGACGCCTATGCCGGTCAGCCAGCCGTCGAAGCCGCCTTCGCCGCCATCCCTTGGCCACTCGATATTGTGCTGCTGGGCATGGGAGAGGATGGCCACACGGCCTCGCTCTTCCCGGCCGCTACCGAACTCGCCAGCGGCCTCACCAGCACCGCCCGCACCATCGCCATCACGCC
Source organism: Sphingobium sp. FG125 (assembly GCF_057809795.1). Classification (NCBI taxonomy): domain Bacteria; kingdom Pseudomonadati; phylum Pseudomonadota; class Alphaproteobacteria; order Sphingomonadales; family Sphingobiaceae; genus Sphingobium; species Sphingobium sp. FG125. The sequence goes on along the minus strand of NZ_JBMDKQ010000001.1, from coordinate 16,924 downwards.
CCCCGCCGCGCCACACCAGCGTATGTCACTGACCGCCAGCGCAATCCTGGCAGCGCGCCATGTGTTTCTGCAAATCAGCGGAGACGCCAAAAAGGGCGTCTATGCGCAGGCGTTGGAGGAAGGCCCAGTAGAACAGCTCCCGATCCGCCTCGCCCTGCTGCAAGGCGAAACCCCGGTAGAAGTCTGGATCAGCGCCTAAAATTCCTCCCGGCACGGGGAGGGGATCGGCGAAGCCGGTGGAGGGGGCGGGCGTCCTGACCCACCCTCTGGGAGCGAACGCATCCCCCCTCCGCCTGGCCTACGGCCAGCCACCTCCCCTTACAGGGGAGGATTCACGACAAAACGCCGCCTCCCCCCGGAAGCGGCGCCCTGCCCGGCCTCAGTTGGCCTTGCTCAAATCCACCTTCTCCACCCATTCAGGGTAGAAGGTCGGCTCGCGGTTGGACCAGCCCACCGCTGTCGCGGCCGCTTCGCTGATCGACTGGAGCAGCACGCGGCGCTTTTCAGGATGCAGATGCGGCAGGCTTGCCGCCGCGCAGAAGGCGCCCGGCAACCATGGCCGCGCGCCCGCACCCAGCAGCCGCTCATAGAGAAAACGATAGGCCGAAAAACTCGCCAGCCGGTCCTGCCCCAGGTCGAAGGCTGAGATGGTCACCAGCGGGGCCATGAATGGCTCCACCTGGTCCAGCCCGCTGTCATCGGGGACGCGCGCCTTGATTTCCTCGATCCGGCCATAGATCCGCGCCTGCGCCCGGATGGACGCTTCCTCCACCAGATCGCGCGACCATAGCTTCATCGCATCGCGGCGATGCAGGCCGATGTCGAGCGACCGGCGAATATAGCGTTGTGTGGCAGACGGGAAACTGGCGAATTCACGCAATTCCGCCAAGGTAACGGCCCCGTCCGCAGGTCTTGCACTCGTACCCATTGTCATGCCCTCCGACTTGAAGTCGATCGTCAGAACATGCGCCTGTTATGGTTACTATAGGCTTAAGCACCTGTTCCACGGCCATTCACAAGGGACCAGATTTTTTTGTGCGGCGCAACATGAAAATGTCACAGCCTTCCAGGGACCGTCACGCGCCCGGTCGCCGCTCCAGCACTGCCCCGATCATGCTGCGCCATACTGCCACGTCGCCGGCCTGCGCCATCTGCGCATCCGGCTCACGCAGCGTGTGTAATATGGCATAGGCGTCATCGACATGATTGGGCCATGCCGCATCCACTGCGCCGGCCGCATGGGGATCGCTGCCGCCGCCATTATGGCTCAGCTGGCGGCCGGCCAAGACGCGGGCAATGCGTTCGATCGCGGGGGTGGCAGATGTCGGCATGGATTGGTCGCTCCTCTCAAAAGCGCAGGCGCGTATTCGCTGTCCTGCGAACCAAAACTAGCATGATTCCCGGCAAATAACCATCAATCCTGATGCTGTTTAAAGCCCGATGACGGCACCGGATTACCATGATCCCCCGGCCTCGTCGCCGCGGGCGGATCGGACGCATCCATCGAATCTTTCAGCCCTTCATCCAGCTTCTCTTCTTCGCTCAGCACATGGTCCTGCGCATCTGATTCGCGGTTGTCGCCTACTTCCTCGCGGCTGTTGGGACGGACGCCATCTTGCTCGTTCATCGCTCTCTCCTCATTCCCCTGATCAACGGGTAGCGGAGGACTGCGGTTCCCCGCTCCGTTCGACCAACTGTCGGGCCAGTTCGACCAGCTACGCGCGGCTGGGGCGACATTTCCCGCAGCCGCGCGTAAAAGGACAGGATGACAAGCCTTCCCGACGACGGCGAACGCGGCGTATCGCCCGCGATCGCGCTTTACTCCATCCTGGGTTTTTGGCTCTTCTACGCCATACTCGTGACCCTGCGCGCCGCCGTGATGGGCTTTGAATCGCAGGGTGAACTGGGCGTCCGCCGCGCCGTCGTCACGGTGATCGGCATCGTCGTCACCTGGATTCTCTATCTGGTACTGCGCCGCTTCGACGCCAAGCCCTTGAGCGTCCGCATCGTCGCCGCCTTCTCGCTTGCCGCGCCCTTCGCGCTCGCCATGGCGTCGGCCAATTTCTACATGTTCAACGTCTATGACCCGGTGAACATCTTTGCCGACGGCGACCGTGGCAAATATGCCAGCGAAGAAGCTTTCGCCCTGATCCAAATCGTGGAAGACGCGATCAGCCGCTATTTCTTCCTCGCCGCCTGGGCCGGTCTCTATCTCGCCCTCTCCTACGCCAGCGAAGCGCACCGCACCGAACGCCGCGCCGCCCGGCTGGAGCGCGCCGCCCAGCAGGCCGAATTGCGATCCTTGCGCTATCAGGTGAACCCGCATTTCCTGTTCAACACGCTCAACTCCCTCTCCTCTCTGGTCATGAAGGATCGGCGGGACGAGGCTGAGCAGATGATCATGTCGCTTTCCAACTTCTACCGCACCAGCCTGACCGGCGATCCGCTGGACGACGTGCCGCTGGAGGAGGAAGTCCATCTCCAGAAACTCTATCTCGATATTGAAGGGGTCCGCTTCCCCGACCGGCTCAATACGGTGATCGACATCCCCCCCGCCCTGATGAGCGCCTGCGTCCCCGGCCTCATCCTCCAGCCACTCGTCGAGAATGCGATCAAATATGGCGTTTCGCGCACCTCCAGCCCGGTCGAGATCCGCATCACAGCGCGGGAGGATGGCGGCTTGATGCACATCGCCGTCACCGACGATGGCGACAACCCGCCCAGCCTGTCGGACAGCGGCAGCGGCATTGGCCTGGCCAATGTGCGGGATCGGCTGACCGCGCGCTTTGGCGATCAGGGCCAAATCGCCTATGGTCCCCGCGAGGGGAAGGGCTTTTCCGTCCTTCTCACCCTGCCCATCATCCGCCGGGGTTGCTGACGCCTATGCCCATCCGCACCATGATCGTTGACGATGAACCCCTCGCAGTCGAGCGGCTCCAGATGCTGTGCGCGCGCGAACCGCGCATTGCCCTGGTCGGCACCGCCACCGATGGCGAGGCCGCGCTGCGCCTGATCGAGGGGCTGAAGCCCGACCTTGTCATGCTCGACATCGCCATGCCTCTGCTCGACGGCATCGGCGTCGCCCGCGCGGTCGGGCGCATGGGCATCCGCCCCGCCGTCATCTTCGTCACCGCCTTTGAGGGCTTCGCGGTCGAAGCCTTCGACCTTGCCGCCATCGACTATATGCTCAAGCCCGTCGCGCATGATCGCCTGACCCGTGCGATCGACCGGGTCGAGGCGGCGCTGCGCAACCGCGCGCCCGAAGGCACCCCCGCCCCTGCCGAGCCACAACCCGCCTGGGCCGAGGAATTCTGGGTGCCCCACCGCTCCGAACTGATCCGCATCGCCACCGACCAGATCGACCGGATAGAGGCGGAGCGCGACTATATGCGCCTCCATGTCGGCAGCCACAGCTATTTGCTACACCAGACGATCAGCAGCCTGGAGGAGCGGCTCGACCCGCAGCAATTCGTCCGCCTCCACCGCTCCCACATCGTCCGCCGCGACCATATCGCCCGCCTGCGCCACGACGGCAGCGGCGTCTGGTTCGCCGCCCTAACCGACGGCAATGAAATCCGCATCGGCCGCACCTTCCTCGCCAACGCCAGAGCCATGACTGGGCGCTAAAAAATCCTCCCCAAGCTTGTCTTGGGGAGGTGGCAGCGCGAAGCGTTGACGGGGGGCCATGGCACAAGCCCCACGAAAAAAGCCCGGCAATCACCGGGCTTCTTCACTTGGGGGCTGGCATTGCCGCGATCAGTTCTGCAAGCCCTTCGCGCCTGCATCGGCATAGCGTTCGCTGGTTTCGGCGCGGGCGATGGCGGCGCTGATCGGCGCTTCGACCTGCGCGATCGCCATAGCCTTGCACGCCTGTGCGGTGGAGCGGTCGTCAGACTTGCACACCTTGCTTGCCGCGCGGGCGATGCGCTGGCGCAGTTGCTGCTGGTCAGACGCCTTGGACAGGTCCAGGTCACCATGGCGCACTTCACTCGTACGACCGTTGGAAATAAATTCTCCGGCGCTGGCCGAACCGGCGGTGGCGATCAGCGCGAGCGAACCCAGCGCGGCGAAAAGGGTGGAACGGAACATCGGCTTGTCTCCTCAAAATCTGCTGTGGCCCGGCCGCTGCCTGTTAGGGGCTGGCGGCGGTCCGGGTGCGAACGGGGCGGGCCTTTGGGTCTTTGGGGCGGCGCCATCGCCCGTTCGCCCATCCTGTTTAGGCGCATGGCGGTCAGCGCGCCCGCCCGCTTCGACCGGCAGCACCCCGCATCGGCCAACGACACTGCCATCGACAAAGCGCCGCGCGGCACAGACAAACAGCGCGACGAACGACATCAACGCCCCGCCAAACGACATCTGCCGTAACGGAAAGCGGGAATCGCAATGACAACAAATCTCCCCTTGCCGGGGAGGGGCGCGCGGCGAAGGCGTGACGGAGGGGCGCCACCCTCTCATCGACGGGATGCCCCATCGCCCAGACGCAAAAACGCCCCCGGCGCAAGGGATGGCCGGGGGCGTATCCAGGATGCTGTCGGGCACCGGGATCAGGATGAACTGTTGCGGGAAGGACGATGCCACTTGGGCGAAACCGTATTCCCTATGACGCCCATCATAACCGCAATACGGCCCCGCGAACCCGCCGTTCGACAATCTGCCCCCGCAACACGCCCGGCAGCATGATCGGGCGACAAACCGTCAACCTGCATCCACCAACGACATCATGCGTCCAACGGCGGCCATCCAGCGATAGCCAGCGCACCCTCGAATTGGGCCGATAACGCTACGTCATGGCTAAGAAAATCCGACATAGCATCTGACCGCGCGCCCATGTCTTTGGTACAGGACAAACCCCTTTCCGCCCCACCCTGCGGATTTTCCCTTCTCAAATCCATGCCCTCGCCCCATTTGTCGGGGCGACCGGCAGATGGTCTTGCCCGATCAGAACAAATATGGAACAACACGCCCCATGAGTCTGACCCACATATCCGTCCGCGGCGCGCGCGAGCATAATCTCAAGGGCGTCGATGTCGATCTGCCGCGCGACAGCCTGATCGTCATTACCGGCCTGTCGGGATCGGGCAAAAGCTCGCTCGCCTTCGACACCATCTATGCCGAAGGGCAGCGGCGCTATGTGGAATCGCTGTCCGCCTATGCGCGCCAGTTTCTGGAGATGATGCAGAAGCCCGATGTCGAGCATATCGAAGGCTTAAGCCCCGCGATCAGTATCGAGCAGAAAACCACGTCGAAAAATCCGCGGTCCACCGTCGCGACCGTCACCGAAATCTACGATTATATGCGTCTGCTGTGGGCGCGCGTCGGCATCCCCTACAGCCCCGCGACCGGCCTGCCGATCAGCGCCCAGACCGTCAGCCAGATGGTCGATCGCGTCGCGACCTTGCCCGCAGGCACGCGCTTCTACCTCCTCGCCCCCGTCGTGCGCGGGCGTAAGGGCGAATATCGCAAGGAACTGGCCGAATGGCAGAAGGCGGGCTACACCCGCGTCCGCATCGACGGCGAAATGATGCTGATCGAGGACGCGCCCGCGCTCGACAAAAAATATAAGCATGACATTGAAGTCGTAGTCGATCGCCTGGCCGTGGAACCCGATATGGGCACGCGCCTCGCCGACAGCTTCGAGCAGGCGCTGAAACTCGCGGACGGGCTGGCATTTGTCGATCTGGCCGACGGCACTGTCGCCGACCTTACTTCCGCCGTCGCCCCAGCGCAGGCTGGGGCCTCAGGCAATGGCGCGCTGACGCCTGAGATGCCAGCCTCCGCTGGCATGACGGAAAAGAAGAAAATGAAAGGCGCAGAAGTCCCCGCCAACCGCATCGTGTTCAGCGAGAAATTCGCCTGTCCCGTCAGCGGCTTCACGATCGCGGAAATTGAGCCGCGCCTCTTCTCCTTCAACGCTCCGATGGGCGCCTGCCCAGCCTGCGACGGGCTTGGCGAACGGCAGGAATTCGACCCCGAACTGGTCGTCCCCAACGAAGCCCTGTCCCTCAAAAAAGGCGCGGTCGTCCCCTGGGCCAAATCCAACCCGCCATCGCCTTATTATATGCAAGTCCTCGGCTCCCTCGCCAGGGAATTCGGGTTCAGCCTCGACACCCCCTGGGCCGACCTGCCCGGCGAGGTAAAGCTCATCATCCTCCACGGCACCGGCGGCAAGCCGGTCACATTGAAATTCATGGACGGCCGCAAAAGCTATGAGGTGAAGAAGGCGTTTGAGGGCGTCATCGGCAACTTGAACCGCCGCCTTCTCCAGACCGAATCCGCCTGGATGCGCGAGGAACTCAGCAAATATCAGCGCGCCCAGCCCTGCGAAACCTGCCACGGCGCGCGCCTGAAACCCGAAGCGCTCGCGGTCAAGATCGCGGGCGAGGACATCTCCCTCTCCACCCGCCGCTCGGTGGTGGACGCGCTCAATTTCTTCACTGCCATGCCGGACAAGCTGAACGACCAGCAGAACCAGATCGCCCGCGCCATCCTCAAGGAAATTGTCGAGCGCCTCGGCTTCCTCAACAATGTCGGCCTCGATTATCTCAACCTAGACCGCACGTCCGGCACCCTGTCAGGCGGCGAATCCCAGCGCATCCGCCTCGCCTCCCAGATCGGCAGCGGCCTTTCCGGCGTTCTCTACGTCCTCGACGAACCCTCGATCGGCCTGCACCAACGCGACAATGACCGTCTGCTCGTGACCCTCAAACGCCTGCGCGACCTGGGCAACAGCGTCATCGTCGTCGAGCATGACGAGGACGCGATCCGCCACGCCGACTATATTGTCGATATGGGTCCGGGCGCAGGCATCCATGGCGGCCAGATCGTGGCGCAAGGCACGCTGCCTGAAATCCTGAAAGCCAAAAACAGCCTCACCGCCGATTATCTCAACGGCACCCGCCGTATCGACGTGCCGGCCAAGCGCCGCAAGGGCAATGGCAAGAAGATCACCGTCCACAACGCCCGCGCCAACAACCTGACCGGCGTGACCGCGTCCATCCCGCTCGGCACCTTCACCTGCATCACCGGCGTCTCCGGCTCCGGCAAGTCCAGCTTCACCATCGACACGCTTTACGCCGCCTCCGCCCGCGCCCTCAACGGCGCGCGCATCCTGGCTGGCGCGCATGACAAGGTGACGGGCCTCGAACATTGCGACAAGGTGATCGACATCGACCAGTCGCCCATCGGCCGCACCCCCCGCTCCAACCCGGCCACCTATACCGGCGCCTTCACCAACATTCGCGACTGGTTCGCGGGCCTGCCCGAAAGCCTCGCGCGCGGCTACAAACCCGGCCGCTTCTCCTTCAACGTCAAGGGCGGCCGCTGCGAAGCCTGCACCGGCGATGGCCTGATCAAGATCGAGATGCACTTCCTTCCCGACGTCTATGTCACCTGCGACGTGTGCCACGGCGCGCGCTACAATCGCGAAACGCTGGAGGTGAAGTTCAAGGGCCACTCGATCGCCGACGTGCTGGACATGACGGTCGAGGATGCGGTCGAATTCTTCAAGGCCGTCCCGCCGATCCGCGACAAGATGGCCATGCTCGCCGAAGTGGGCCTGGGCTATGTCAAGGTCGGCCAGCAGGCCACGACCCTGTCAGGCGGCGAAGCCCAGCGCGTCAAACTCGCCAAGGAGCTCGCCCGCCGCGCCACCGGCCAGACCCTCTACATCCTCGACGAACCCACCACCGGCCTGCATTTCGAGGATGTGAGAAAGTTGCTCGAAGTCCTCCACGCGCTGGTCGACCAGGGCAATAGCGTCGTCGTGATCGAACATAATCTCGACGTCATCAAAACCGCCGACTGGATCATCGACATGGGACCAGAGGGCGGCGTCAAGGGCGGCGAAGTGGTGGCAGAAGGCACGCCGGAAAAGGTCGCGAAGGAGCCGCGCTCATTTACCGGGCACTATCTCGCGCCGTTGCTGGGGTTGGAGAGTGTGGCGGCGGAGTGATGAGTCTAGATCGGGGAATTGGAGGGGGCAATGCTAAGTCACAAAACGAAGGTGGTTATCCAATATCTTACGCCGATCGCGCTTGGTTATTTTACACTTGCGGCGTATTTATTTACGGGTGAACACGTTAACGTTGAGCAGCTCGCCCCTTATGCAGGTGGGGTGGCGGGTTTGGTCGCTGCCATGGCATTGGCTCAGGATTTGATTCCAAAGTGGCTTAAAGAGTCCTTGGTGTTTTTTAGATTTAATGATCGCCTGCCTGGGCATCGCGCTTTCTCCGCACAATTCGAACGACCTGATCGATTTGACTATTTTAAGATATTGAATTGGTCAGCACTTGGAATGCTGGACAGCGCAAGCCAGCAAAGAATATTCTACTCGCTTTACAAAAAATTTTCCAATGAACCAAGTGTTGAGCATTATAGTTTTCGGTATTTAGCGTGGCGGGATTCATCAACTATCCTTATGATACTTACTATTATAACGGCTCCATCAGCCCATGGGATAGGAGATTTTCCGCTGGCAATATCACTTAAGCTAACAGCCGGAACATTTGTTGGTTTTCTATTTACTTCATTTGCAGCGCGCCAATCCGCGCAAGAACTTATTTTTCAGGTTTTTTCGTACGAAACTAGGGAGGGGGCCCATGACGTATCCGAATAACTTTTTCGAGTTAGATTTTTTAGCTGTAGAAACTGCAAAAAGCGGTGACGCGATTACAATGAGATCAGCTATAGACGGTATCCAATACATAAATGTTATCGATGGCGGATTCACCGATATGGGTGAAAAAATTGTCGAGCACTTAGAAAAATATTATACTAATCAACCATATATAGATAACGTTGTCTTAACTCACCCTGACGGGGACCATGCTCGTGGCCTTAAGTACGTTCTGGAGAACAAAACGGTTAGAGCTCTTTGGATGAATAGGCCTTGGCTGTATGCCGATCAAATCATAGATCGGTTCTCTAATTTTACTAATGTTAATAATCTACGGACAAAGTTACGCGAGTGCTATCCCAACGTCGCCGCACTCGAAGATATAGCTCTCGAACGAGAAATTCCGATATTTGAAGCGTTCCAAGGCGAGACCATTGGCCATTTCAGAGTACTTTCTCCATCTTATAATAGGTATTTAGATCTTATAGTCGACTCTGATAAGACCCCATCGGCTAAAGTAACGACTGCACGAGCGTTAACAAAGGCGCTAGAATCGCTACAATTTGTCATAAATGCAGCATCGAATCTGCTTCAGGCAGCATGGGGAGAGGAAATCTTCTCATCTTCCGGTACAAGCTGCGAAAATGAGATGAGTTTAATTCAGTATGCAGAAATTGGTGGATTAAAAATTCTTCTAACTGGGGATGCGGGGCGAGAGGCATTAGCCGAAGCTGTAGATTACGCTCCTTCTGTAGGTATCGCTCTGCCTGGAATCCATCGCTTTCAAGTTCCTCATCACGGATCTCGACGCAATGTTTCAACAGAACTGCTCGATCAGATACTTGGGCCTAGATTGGATTACCATTTAGGGGCAGGGAATGAAATTTTTACAGCTTTGATAAGTTCGGCAGAGGCGGACCTTGATCACCCCCGCAAAGCCGTAGAGCGAGCAATGCATCATCGTGGCGGATGCGTTATTGCTACGGAAGGAAGTAATAAGAGTACTGGTTGGAATGCTCCCGATCGAGCAGGGTGGAGCGTGGTTCCGTCACGCCCCTATCCTAACGAGCAAGAGGAATGACGTTGGAATTCCGTTCTCAGTTTATTCGATCGCTAAAAAGCACATGGACTTGCCCTCACCGCCCCCACATAATCCACCCATGACCACGCGCATCGTCATCGACCCAAACGTCTGCGGCGGTCGGCCCATTGTCGTCGGCACCCGGATGCGCGTCAGCGACGTGCTTGACGCGTTGGCATCGTCCGTGGCGATCGAAGAACTGCTGGCCGACTTCCCCTATCTCACCCGTGAGGACGTCCATGCCTGTCTGAGCTATGGCGCACGGGCTGTCGATCATACGGTCGTGCAAGCCGCCTGATCCATTATGGACGGATCAAGACGTTCGCACGGTCCCAGATATGGATAAACTCACAGCAACCTGCTATCATCTTGCCATGACTAAGCTCACCCCCATCGAGTCCGAATTCGCGACGACGGAGGAAGCCGAAGCCTATGACGCATGGTTCCGTGCAAAGGTCGAGGCATCCTTGGTTGATACGACACCGCCCATTCCGCATGATCAGGTGATGGCAGAACTACGCGCGATCATCGAAGCGAAAACGGCCAGCCAAGCCTAATGCCGCATGTTGTCTGGCGCAAAACGGCGCGAGAGGATGCACGCCGGATCACCGCCTATATTGCGGAGCGCAATCCTGCCGCCGCTCTGCGCCATGCCGACCTGTTCCAGCATTGCGCCGAACGACTGGCCGACCATCCCTATATGTATCGTGCCGGGCGCCTGCCGGACACGCGGGAAGCGATTGTTACGCCCAACTATATGCTCGTCTATCGGGTCGGGGCCAACGCCATAGAAATTCTGGCCGTCGTCCACACCCGCCAACAATATCCCTAGTCCACACCTGCCAACACCGGCTAACCCCTTGACCCAAGCTCGCAGCTACCCGCGCGCTCACATTCTTGGCAGGCGACGAACGCTGCGAAGTGCGGACCCGCGTGGTCTTTGCCGACGCCAGCGAATTTAACAACCCGGTCGACTATTGCGGCGTCACCAACCTGGTCGTCACCGGCAAAAATATGTTCACGCAATAATAGGGGCTGCCCTCCCTTTGGGCGGGGCAGCACGACGCGCTGCCCGGTCGGTGCGGATCGCGGTAAAATGCTCCAGAAGCGCCCTTATCCGCGCTCGACATGCGGCGCGGGCTGGCCGATAGTCGCGCCACCACTTGGCCCGCCACCACGCGCGGAGCATGTTGCGCTGCATCATATTATTTCAACGCTAAGACACTTTATTTCACAAACAGGGTTGAGCCTCCCCATGGGCGGAGGCATATAGACGGTCGAAAGCCGAGGAGTCGCATGGCGGCGATCCAGCGTCTCCTCCGTTCAATTCCAAGCGGGACAAGCCCGCGTGAGAGGTTAGACGAATGACGGCGCTGGCGGACGCGAACATCAAGGAAGTCGATACGTTCATCCGGGAGGCGCTGGAGGCAGCGCTGGAGCGGGGTGCCTTGCCCGGCGAACGCGAAGGACTGGACGAACAGGGCATAGCGGCCGCCGCCGCCTTTCTGGGCCGCACCGCCAACGGGCGCAAGCCGGGCGACGCCGCGATCATGGTCGAAACGCTGGGCGAAGGCGCCAATGGCCGCTATATGCGGATCGCGATCGTCAATGACGACATGCCGTTCCTGGTCGACAGCATTGCCAACACGCTGGCCGCCGCCGACATCACCATCCACCGCCTGCTGCATCCCGTCCTGTCGGTGACGCGCCATGCCGACGGAACGCTCGCCGCGATCCTGGACGATGACGTGCCGGGTGCGCGCCGCGAATCGATGATCTATATCGAGGCCGACCGGGCCGACGCCAAGGCGCGCCGGGCGCTGGAAAAGGCGCTGCGCGATACGCTGACGGACGTGCGGGCGGCAGTGGCCGACTGGGCGCCGATGCAGGCGGCGATGGCGGCGGACGCCGACGCGGTGCCGGACGAGGAAGGCGCGGCGCTGCTGCGCTGGTTCCTGGCGCGCCATTTCACCCAGACCGGACATGAGCTGTGCCACCGCGATGGCACCAGCCAGTCGCGGCTGGGCATCTGCACGCTGCGCGACAAGACGCTGATCGCGCCCTCATCGCTGGAGGCGGCGTTCGTCTGGTTCGAGGAAGGCAAGCGCACGCCGCTGATCATCAAGTCCAGCCGCATCTCGCGCATCCATCGCCATGTGCTGCTCGACCTGATCATCATCCCCGTGCGCGAAGGGCGCGAGGTCAAGGCGCTGTCGATCCATGCGGGCATGTGGACCAGTTCGGGCCTGTCGGCGACCCCGGACAAGGTGCCGTTGCTGCGATCGACGCTGTCCAATTTGATGGACAAGTTCGGCTTTGACCCGGCGGGTCATGCGGGCAAGACGCTGGCTCATGCGCTGACCGCCCTGCCCCATGACATTACCATCGGTTTCGATCGCGAGACGCTGGAGCGGCTGGCGCTGACCTTCATGTCGCTGACCGACCGCCCCCGGCCCAAGCTGGCGCTGGCGACCAGCGCGCTGGCACGCCACCTCTACGCCTTCGTCTGGCTGCCGCGCGACGAATTATCGACCGCGCGCCGGTTGGCGGTGCAGGACATGCTGTCGGAAGCCGCCAATGGCCCGGTGCTCAGTTGGTCGATCGCGCTGGAGGAAGGTGGCCTCGCGCTGCTGCGCATCACGCTCGACCTGCGTGAAGGCGGCGTGGTGCCTGACGATGTGGCGCTGGACCATCAGTTGAAGCAAATGGTGCGCGGCTGGCTGCCCGCTGTCGAGGAAGCGCTGACCCAGACCGAGGAGCCGGGCCGGGCCGCTGCGCTGGCGCAGCGTTACGCCGGAGGCTTCCCGGCGGTCTATCGCAATGGCGCGGGGCCAGCCGAAGCTGCGATCGACATTCGCATGATCCACGGCCTGTCGGGGGCTGGCGACAAGGCGATCCGCATCTATCGCAACCCGGAGGACAGCGCCGAACGGCTGCGGCTCAAACTATACAGCCATGTGACGATCGCTTTGTCCGAAGTGGTCCCGGCGTTCGAGAATTTCGGTTTCCGCGTGATCGAGGAGATGACGACGGCGATCGATGGCGGCGCATTGGGCCATGTCCAGCGTTTCGTGCTGGAACTGCCCGCGGGCGGCGATGCGCAGGGCGTGGTGGCCCGTGCCGACATCGTCACCGAAGCGATCGCGCAGGTGCTGGAAGGCCGGGCGGAAAATGACCGGTTCAACGAACTGATCGTTACCGCCGGGCTGACGCCGCGATCGGTGGTGCTGTTCCGCGCGCTGTTCCGCTATCTGCGCCAGACGGGCATGGCCTATGGCATGGCGACCTTTGCCGAAACGCTGCGCCGCGCACAGGGGGTTGCGGTCAATCTGATCACCCTGTTCGAAGCACTGCACGATCCCGCCGCGCGCGATGGCGCGGACGCACGGGTGGCGGATGCGCAGGCGGCGATCGATGCCGGACTGGAAGCGGTGACCGCGATTGACGAGGACCGGGTGCTGCGCCTGTTGCGCGCGGTCATCAATGCGACGTTGCGCACCAATTTCTTCAGCAAGGCGGCGGTCGAGGCGCTGGCGTTCAAGCTGGACAGTGCGCAGGTTCCCGGCCTACCCGCGCCGCTGCCATGGCGCGAAATCTGGGTCTATAGCCCGCGGGTCGAGGGCATCCATCTGCGCGCCGGGCCGGTGGCGCGCGGCGGGCTGCGCTGGTCCGACCGCCGCGACGATTTCCGCACCGAAATATTGGGCCTGATGAAGGCGCAGCGGGTCAAAAATGCCGTCATCGTCCCGACCGGCGCGAAGGGCGGCTTCTATCCCAAGCAATTGCCCAATCCGCAGGCTGATCGCGACGCTTGGCTGGCGGAGGGGACGGAAAGCTATCGCATCTTCATCCGCGCGCTGCTGTCGGTAACGGACAATATCGTCAACGACCATGTGAAGCATCCGGCGCAAGTCGTGGTGCGCGACGGCGACGATCCCTATTTCGTGGTCGCCGCCGACAAGGGGACCGCGACCTTCAGCGACGTCGCCAACGCCATCGCCCTCGACCGCAAATTCTGGCTGGGCGACGCCTTCGCCAGCGGCGGGTCGAATGGTTACGACCATAAGGCGATGGGCATCACCGCGCGCGGCGCGTGGATTTCGGTGCAGCGGCACTTTGCCGAAATGGGCGTCGATGTGCAGAGCGAGCCGGTCAGCGTCGTGGGCTGTGGAGACATGTCGGGTGACGTGTTCGGCAACGGGATGCTGCTCAGCAAGGCGATCAAACTGGTCGCCGCTTTTGACCATCGCCATATCTTCTTCGACCCGGCTCCCGATCCGGCCACGAGCTGGGAGGAGCGCAACCGGCTGTTCCAGCTGCCCCGGTCGAGCTGGGAAGATTATGACAAGGCGCTGATCTCGAAGGGTGGCGGCGTATTTTCCCGCGCGCTCAAGAGCATCCCGCTGACCCCAGAAATCCAGGCGATACTGGGCGTGACGGAAGCGGAGATGGAGCCGACGGCGCTCATTTCCGCGATCCTCAAAGCCCCTGCCGACCTGCTCTGGTTCGGTGGCATCGGCACTTATGTGAAGGCGACGGCGCAGAGCCATGGCGATGTGGGTGATCCGGCCAATGACCGGCTGCGCGTCAATGCAGAGCAATTGCGGGTCAAGGTAATTGGCGAAGGCGCTAATCTGGGTACGACACAGGCAGGGCGTATCGCCTTTTCGCTGCGTGGCGGGCGGATCAACACCGACTTTATCGACAATAGCGCAGGCGTCGATTGTTCGGATAATGAGGTCAATATCAAGATCGCCCTCAACAAGGAGATGGCCGAAGGTCGCCTGCCATTTGAGGCGCGCAACGCGCTGCTGGAAAGCATGACCGATGCGGTCGGCGCCATCGTGCTGGAGGATAACCGCTTGCAGGCGCTGGGCCTGTCGATTGCCGAGAGCGGCGGCGCGGCGGATCTGGCCAGCTATGTGCGGCTGATCGAGACGTTCGAGGAAAGCGGGCGACTGGACCGGCAGGTTGAAGGACTGGCCGCGAATGACCAGTTGCTGCGGCGCGGACAGGATGGACAGGGGCTGACCCGGCCGGAACTGGCCGTGCTGCTCTCCACCGCGAAGCTGACCTTGCAGGATGCGATCGAGCAAGGCGACCTGGCCAGTGATGAAAGCATGATCGGCGAGTTGATGGCCGCCTTCCCCCCTGCGATGCAGGAGAAGGAGGCCGACGCGATCGCTGCCCATGCCCTGCGCAAGGAAATCATCGCCACCAAGGTCGCCAACCGCATCGTCAACCGGTTGGGCCTGATCCATCCGTTCGAGCTGGTGGAGGAGGAAGGCTGTTCGCTGGGCGACATGGCCAGCGCTTTCCTGATCGCCGAGCGGCTCTATGACATCGGCACGCTATGGGCGGACATTGACGCCGCCGAGATGGCGGAAAGCGCGCGGCTCGCCTTGTTCGGCGATATTGCAGGGGGCATGAGGGCGCAGATTGCCGATATCTTGCGCAGCCAGCCAGCAGGCACGCTGCCGAGCGCAGGGCTGGCGGCGCTGACCCAGGGCGTCGGATCACTGGCGGCGCAGGTCGATGATCTGCTGACCAGCGAGGCGCAGCGCCGCACCAATGCGGTGACGGACAGGCTGCTGGCGCTTGGCGCGCCAGAGGCGCTGGCGCGGCGCACAGCAGGGCTGTTCAAACTGGACGGTGCTGTCGGCATTGCAGCGCTGGCCGGAAAGATGGGCGTGGACGAAATCGCGCTGACCCGCGCCTTCACCCATCTGGGCGAAGCGGTGGGCATCGACTGGGTCCAGTCCGCCGCCGCGCGCATGGAACCGACCGACCCGTGGGAACGGCTGCTGATTTCCGGCGTCGCCCGCGACATGCAACAGGTGCGGCTCGACTTCCTGGCGCAAGGCAAGGGCAAGGACATATCAGACCATGTCGAACATTGGCTGATCCAGCGCGGTCCCCGCATCCGCCAATTCCGCACTTTGGTGCAGCGCGCCAAGGCGGCGGCGACGCCCAATGTCGCCATGCTGGCGGAGATTGCGGGCCAGGCACGCGGGCTGCTGGGGCGGTAAGACAGGCCCATGACGGGAGGCGCGAAAGGTAGAAACCTTCTCCGCCTCCCCATGTCAGGGTGATTCGGTGATGTTCAGGAAAATTGGCTGGGGCGGCAGGATTCGAACCTGCGCATGGCGGCATCAAAAGCCGCTGCCTTACCGCTTGGCGACGCCCCAGCAGGGCCAACTTTCGTTGGCGCGGTCAGGCATATAGCGTGTGATTAGCGAAAGGAAAGCCTAGTCATCATCCTTTTGCGACGGCAATAAGACACTTTCCTCCCGTGCTGGATGATCGCCGCCATGACCATCGTGAGTTCGTCCCCTTCATCGGCCCAAATGTCGCCCGCCTCCCCGCTATTCCTGCGCGAGGATGAGATACGGCGCGGGATCGAGATGCTCTATTTCGGTTATTCGGCGCTGACCCGGTCGATTGACGAGGGGCTGGCGGCGCTGGGGCTGGGCCGGGCGCATCATCGCGCACTCTATTTCATTTCGCGCCAGCCTGACCTGACGGTCAAGGATCTGCTGCGGTTGCTGGCGATCACCAAGCAATCGCTGGGGCGGGTGCTCAATGACCTGATCGAGCGCGGCTATATCGAAACGCGGCCCGGTCCCAACGACCGCCGCCAGAAACTGCTGCGGCTGAGCGCGGCGGGCGCGGCGCTGGAGGCGGAACTGTTCCGCGCGCTGCGCGAGAAGATGGCGGCCGCCTATGCGCAGGCCGGGCAAGGGTCCGTCACCGGCTTCTGGCGGGTACTGGAAGGGCTGATCCCCGATCAGGACCGGTCGATGGTGTTCGGGCTACGCGGCGGATAGCACGCAACCTTATCGCGCCTGCTGCGCTTATGTCACTCCACGCAAATGGGAAAAGGAGCCATCATGCGCACATCTGTTCTGGCCGCACTTGCGGTCCTGTCGGTCGCCAGCCTGTCGGCCTGCTCGGAAAAGACCGAGGATAGCGTCGAAAATGCCGGTGCTTCGATCGGCAATGATATCAGCCAGTCGGTCGATCGCGCAGGCGACAAGATCGACAATGGGCTGGACAAGGCCGGACGCGCGATCGACGAAGGCGCGGACAAGATCGGCGCGGCGACGAGCGAGGCAACCAGCGACGCAGAACGCAAGGCGGACGCCGCCAAGCGCGATGTCGGCGCGTCGCTGGAAGAAGCAGGCAAGGACCTGAAGAACGAATGATCTGTCCGGGGTGGGCGGCCCACA